>NZ_JBJTER010000134.1:0-10462 GCF_046093005.1 Aestuariivirga sp. | reverse complement strand
CGGTAGGCGTTGTTGACCTCGTAGCGGTGGCGGTGGCGCTCGTGCGAGACGGGGGCGCCGTAGAGCTCCTCCACGATCGAGCCCGGCGCGAGCGCCGCCTCGTACAGCCCGAGCCGCATCGTGCCGCCCAGGTCGCCGCCGGACTTGCGGATTTCCAGCTCGTTGCCCTTCATCCATTCCTTCATGGTGCCGACCACCGGTTCGGCGGTCTCGCCGAACTCAGTAGAGCTTGCCCCCGCAATTCCGCACAGGGAACGCGCCGCCTCGATGCAGGCCATCTGCATGCCGAAACAAATCCCAAAATAGGGAACCTTGCGGATGCGCGCGAAGGTGGCGGCCTTGATTTTGCCTTCCGAGCCGCGCTCGCCAAAGCCGCCGGGCACCAGAATGCCATGCACGCCTTCAAGATAAGGGGCCGGATCCTCCTTCTCGAAGATCTCGGACTCGATCCACTCCACGTTGACCTTCACCTTGTTGGCGATGCCGCCATGGACGAGCGCCTCCTGCAGTGACTTGTAGGCGTCGAGCAGACCGGTGTACTTGCCCACCACCGCGATGTTCACCTCGCCCTCAGGCTGGGTGATGCGCTGCATGATCTCGGTCCACTTGCTCAAGTCCGGCTCGCGCGCGTCCTTGAAGCCGAAGATGTCCAGCACCTCGCGGTCCAGCCCCTCATTGTGATAGGCCCGCGGCACATCATAGATCGACTTGACGTCCAGCGCCTGGATCACCGCCGAGGGCCTGACGTTGCAGAACAGCGCGATCTTGCGGCGCTCGTTCACCGGAATCTCGCGGTCGGCCCGGCACAACAGAATGTCCGGCTGGATGCCGATGGAGCGGAGCTCCTTCACCGAATGCTGGGTCGGCTTGGTCTTGAGCTCGCCAGCCGTGGGGATGAAGGGCAGCAGCGTGAGATGGATGTAAAGGCAATCGCCGCGCGGCTGCTCCTGCCCGAACTGGCGGATCGCCTCGAAGAACGGCAGGCCCTCGATGTCACCCACTGTGCCGCCGATCTCCACCAGCACGAAATCATAGCCCTCGTTGCCGGTTTTGATGAAATCCTTGATCGCGTCGGTCACATGCGGGATCACCTGCACCGTGCCACCGAGAAAATCGCCGCGCCGCTCCTTGGCGATGATCTCCTGATAGATCCGCCCGGTGGTGATGTTGTCCTGGCGGTTGGCGTGCCGGCCGGTGAAGCGCTCATAGTGCCCGAGGTCAAGGTCGGTCTCCGCACCGTCATCGGTGACGAACACCTCGCCATGCTGGTAGGGGCTCATGGTGCCGGGATCGACGTTCAGATAGGGGTCGAGCTTGCGCAGCCTCACGCTGAAGCCGCGCGCCTGGAGCAAGGCGCCCAGTGCCGCCGATGCCAGACCCTTGCCGAGAGAGGAAACCACGCCGCCGGTGATGAAAATATATCGCGCCATGGAACCCCTTCCTAGCCGGACCGGCTCATGATTCGAAGCCCGGACACAGGAATTTCCGGGCGGTTATGCACAACGGCACGGAGCGCTTACGGCGAGACTGGAACCTGCGGTTGAGCGGGTGGCAGTTTCGGCAGTACCGAGCTGTCGCCAGCGCCTTCGGCGGGAGCCGCCGGCTCTCCGGTGGCGGCGGGCGGCGTCACCGTGTCAATGACCGAGCCGCCGCCGGTCCGCTGCGTGGCGATCACCGTCAGCGCGATCGACGTGCAGAAGAACGCAACCGCCAGATAGGCCGTGGTACGGGTCAGCGCATTGCCGACGCCGCGGGCCGTAAACAGGTTGCCGCCCCCACCGCCACCGCCGCCGATCCCCAGGGCACCCCCTTCCGAGCGCTGCAGAAGCACCACGCCGATGAGCGCCAGCGCGACAATAAGATGGACGACGAGGATAACGGTTTCCATGGGGTCTTCCGGCTGAAACTGAATTCGGGGCGGGCTTTAGCGCCTTGATATGGGGAAAGCAACAGGCCGCGGCAAGGCTTTGCCGCGCGCCCTGCTAATAGCCCTGCAATACCAGCAGTTTCGGCGTGTCCGGCAGGCTGGCGGCGGTGAACACCCGGTCCGGCGTGGCGGAGGTCTCCAGCTCATATTCGCGGCCGACCGCGCCGATGAAGCGGGCGAGCGTGGTGGGGCCGAAATAATGCATGGGGATCACCACCCTGGCCTTGATGGTGCGAAGCACCTCCAGCATCTCATCCTGGCCCATGGTGTAGCCGCCGTCCACCGGAACCAGGACGATGTCGAGGCGACCGATCATGCCCACATGTTCGGCTCCCAGCAGGTGATGCAGATGGCCGAGGTGCCCGATGCAGAGGCCAGCCACCTCGAAGATGAAAATCGAGTTGCCGTCCTTCATCCGGCCGGCCCTGCCGCCGCGAATATCAGTGGTGACATTGCGCACCCGGATGTCGCCGATCTCGACGTCATGGACGGCCGGGCCGCCTTCCGGGTTCCAGCCGCGCAGCACATGCTTGATGGCCGGGTCCGGATTGTCCGTATAGTGCGTGGAATGGGCGCGGTTCATGGTCACCGCGTCGGGCAGGATGCCCGCCGAATAGCCCGCATAGTCGGTAACGATCCTGGTTCCGCCGGGGCTCTCGATGATGAAACTGGCATGCCCGATGAAGGTGAGCTTCACCTCGTCGGCCGCCAGTTTGGTTTCGGTGTAGGCCGCGGGCACAATGCGCGGGCTTGCCCCGGCCATCGCCAGGCAGTCGCTTTGCAGCGCCATGGCAGGCGCGGTGCTGGCCGCCAGCATCAACAGCGACAGTATCATGTTTCGCACGGCATGCACTCCCTTGCGCTGCAGACATCATCAGGTCATCGAGGCCCGGTTCTGACCATGGCGCAAAGCGCCGCAGGCCGGAAATGGCCCGCCATGGCGGTCAGGGTAGCCGGGGCGGACCGATCCGGAAGACCGCCACGAGCAACCGCGACACGGCAATCCCGGCGACCCCCACGACGACCAGCGCCAGCATCTCGCCTGCTTCGATCACGCCACGCCGCCAGACGAGATAGAAGCTGATGCCCAGCGACCACACGAGCGGCACCTCACAGTAAAGATTGCTCCTCAGGTTCGGGATGTCGCCGCGGCCACGGACGATGTCACGCAATATGCCGCCGCCTGCTCCGGTCAGGGTCGCCATCACCGGACCCCACACCCAAAGAGGGGTAATGCCAGCGCCGACCGCAACCGCAAGTCCCACCATCGCAAAGCAGGCGAGGCCAAGCGCATCGGCGAGTTCGAACAAGGCGCTATCGAGGCCCCGCTTGCGCACCACAGATACGCTATCCCTCAGCATCCGGGCCGCACCGAACCGCTGCCAGGCATGACCTGCGAGCCACGCCACGGAAACCGTCGCCAAGATCAGCAGCGCATAGAGCGGGGTCGCCATCGCCCCGATCGGTTGGCGGCCGATCAGCATATCGCGGATGACACCCCCGCCCAGCGCCGCGAGCGCGGCCAGCAGCAACCCGCCGAATAGGCTGAACCGCTCGGATCGCCCAGCCAGGTAGCCAGCGAACGCCGCCGCGACGGTGCCTATCACTTCTAGAAAGAAGAACCAGGCGCTGCCGGTCGTCAGCGACAGCAGAGCCGGCAACCGGAAGCGGGCGCCGATGCGCTCCAGCGTTCCGTCCGACTCCAGGGCCGCGATAGCCTTGTCGAAAGCCGCAACGGTCTCTGCCGGCACCTGCTCGCTGAACATCAGATGGAGCGGAACATAAAGGCGCAACGCCCCCTCCTCCACCAAGCTTCCGGCGCCTTTGCGGGAAATCACCAGCGCAACCGAGAGCCGCTCCGCCAGAAAACCGTCCACCTCACCCGCCAGCAGGCGCCGAAGATTTTCCTCATCGCTGGGCGCCGCCACAATCTTCGTGGCGTTGGCGGGGTCGGTGATGAAGGCGTCAAGCGCCGGATCGACGTAGGAAAACCCGGCCCTGACACCAAGCCGGAAAGATTGATCGGCTGCCAGCGCCTCCCGCAATGCAGCGGCATCCGGCGCTGGAATCCGCCCAGCCTCGCCGCGGCGCACCACCAGCACGTTGGTATCTTGCCGGTAAGGCCTCGAAAACACGCCAAACCTAGCCCGCGCGGAATTCCTGACGGTGCCGGGGATCATGTCACGCGTCCCCGCTTCGACTTCAGCGACGAGCATAGGAAACGGAACTGGTTCAAAATCGACCGCGAAACCCGCCCGCGACGCAATGGCGCGAACCATTTCAATGTCGAGGCCGGTCAGGACCTCTGTTCCACCGCGCTGCTGGATGAACTGCTGGGGTTCTCCGGCATACCAGCCGGCTGTGACGGTCTGCGCGGTGGCCGGCACGGCGAGCCCAGCCAGCGCAATCAGCGTCCAGATAAGCGCGGCAAAGCCGGCAAGACCGGTGCCTTTCACCCCTGTGTCTTGGCCCGAGCTGGTTCTGGCAGGGTTCATGGCACCGTTATGGCGAATTCTCTTCGCGCCGCCGGTAGCGAAACGTGCAGCATGGCGCGCCCTCCATGATGGTCTGTTTACGCTCCAGCGTGATGTTCGGGTCATAGCCCTGGCAGAACGTGCCGTCCCGGTTGCAGGACATGAGATGACCGATCTTGCCCAGCCCCATCTCCCGGTAGGTTTCGGCATAGCGGCACCGGGTAACGTCGAAGTCGAAGTTCTGTTCGTCCGCCTTCAGCACCTTGATCTCAAGCGCGCCATCGGCCGTCCACAGTTCATAGAGCTTGACGAAATCCGCCATGCTGGTGTTGCCGCCGGCCTTGGCGGCGAAATACTTGCCCTCGGCAATCGCCGCCTTGCGGATCGCGGCATCGAGAATGGCGCTGGCCTGGGCCTCGCCCAGCACCGCCACCATCTCGGCATAGATCGGCCCGATCACCTCCGCCTGAAGCCGCCGCCTGGTTAAAGTAGGGACTTCGGACATCAGGCATAAACCTTAATGATTCCAAGAAAATCCGCAGCCTTGAGGCTGGCGCCGCCAACCAGCGCACCATTCACATTGGGCTGGCCCATGAGCTCGGCGGCATTCGACGGCTTCACCGACCCGCCATAGAGGATGCGGGTCTGCGCCCCCTCCCCGCCCATCAGGCCCGCCAGTTCGGCGCGGATCAGGGCATGAACCTCAGCCACCTCGGCGGTGGTTGGGGTGAGGCCGGTGCCGATCGCCCAGACCGGCTCATAGGCGATCACGGTATTGGCAGCGACACTGCCCTCGGGAAGCGAACCCTTGAGCTGGCGGGTGACCACCGCGAGGGTGCTTCCCGCCTTGCGCTCGTCCAGGGTCTCGCCAATGCAGATGATGGCCGTGAGCCCGGCCCGCTGGCAGGCCTTGGCTTTCTTCTGGACGATGGCGTCGGTTTCGCCGTGGTTGGTGCGGCGCTCGGAATGGCCGACAATGACGGCGGAGCAGCCGGCCTCCTTCAGCATTTCGGCCGAAACATCGCCGGTATGCGCACCCGATGCCGCCCAATGGCAATCCTGGCCGCCCAGCTTGATCTTGGAGCCTTTCAGGATCGATTTAACCCGCCGCATCAGCACGGCCGGCGGGCAGACCATCACGTCCGCCTTGAGCTTCACGTCCTTCAGCATGGCGGCAAGCAGGCGTGGCTCCTTCAGCATCGCCACGCTGCCGTTCATCTTCCAATTGCCGGCGACCAGCGCCCGCGGCCCTTCGCTTGCCATGTTTCTGTGGCCTCCCTGCTGCCCGAAACTGGCCTCTTAGCAGACGCATACCGCGCTTGCGAGGGGGGGACCTCCTACCTATAGTGCGCCGCGCCGCGGGGCGGCCAAGGATCGAAAGGAACATCGTCTCATGATGGAAAGCTTGCGCAATGCCGCCAAGGGCTGGATGGCAAAAGTGCTGATCGGCCTGCTGGCCGTGAGTTTCGCCGTCTGGGGCATTGCCGACGTGTTCAGGGGCTCGACGCAGAACGCGATCGCCAAGGTTGGCGAACAGGAGATTCCGGCCGCCCGCTTCGACCGCGCCTTCCAGGATTATCTTCAGAACCTGTCCCGCCAGACCGGCCAGGGCATGACTCCGGAGCAGGCCCGGGCGCTCGGCCTCGACAAGGCGGTGCTGGACAGCCTGATCCAGCAGGCCGCGCTCGACGACCAGGCGCGGCAGCTGCGGCTCGGCGTGTCCTACACCTACCTCGCCCAGGACCTGATGAAGGACCCGGCCTTCCGCAATTCGCAGGGCGCGTTCGACGCCGAGCGCTTCAAGCAGCTGCTGGCGCAAAACAACCTGACGGAGGAAATGTTCTTCAGCGAGGAGCGCCAGCGCCTGCTGCGCGGGGCGCTTGCCGATACCGCCAGCGCCGGCATTCCGGTGAGCCTCGGACTGCTCGAGGCGCAGTACCGGTTCGGCACCGAGCAGCGCGATGCCCGCTATTTCCTGATTTCCACCGCCGACAGCGAAGTGACCGCTCCCACGGATGACGAGATCAAGAAGGAATATGAGGCCAACCCGCAAGCCTACACGGCTCCGGAGTACCGGGCGGTCGCCATCATGAAGGTGGAGCCCGCCGACATCGCGGCGGCGGTCGAGATCACCGACCAGGACCTGGCCGACGCCTATGAGAAGTATAAGGCCGACTACTTCACTCCCGAAAAGCGCACCATCCTGCAACTGAGTTTCCCGACTGAGGCCGAGGCCACAGCCGCCAGGCAAAAACTGGCCAGCGGCACGGATTTTCTCGCGCTGGCCACCGAACGCGTCTTCACCGAGGCCGACAACACCTTCGACGACCAGACCAGGTCCGCGTTCCTCGATCCGGCGATCGCCGAAGCCGCCTTCGCGCTCACCGAGGGTGCGGTCAGCGACCCGGTGAAGGGCCAGCTTTCCACCGTGCTGCTCAAGGCTGTGAAGGTGACGCCGGAGAAGCAATCCACCCTGGATGAGGTGAAGCCGGCGCTGCAGGAACGGGTGAGGCTCGAGCGCGCCGCCGAGGAAATCCAGGCGATCTATGACGCCGTCGAGGATGCCCGCGCCGCCCAGACAAGTTTTGAGGATATCGCCGCCAAGGCTGGCATTCCGTTCCAGCTCATTGCCGCGACCGACGCCCAGGGCAAGGACAAGGACGGCAAGGACGTGGCCATCCCGCATGGCATGGAGGTGCTGCAAGCCTCCTTCACCAGCGACGTGGGCGTCGAGAACGACGCCATCTCCCTCGATAACGGCTATGTCTGGTACGAAGTGCGCGAAGTGGCGCCAGCCGCCGTGCGGCCCCTCGACGCGGTCAAAGCCCAAGCCGCCGCGGCGGTAACTGCTGAGAAGGTGAAGGCGCTGACCAGCGAGAAGGCCAAGGCGCTGGTGGAGCGGGCCCGCAGCGGCGCCACGCTTGATGCGCTGGCCACCGAAGCCCAGGCCAAGATCGAGACCGCGCAAGGCCTGCGCCGCTCCGAGTCCTCCGAAGGTTTTGGCCCCGCAGCGGTGGCCGCGCTCTTCGCGGTGCCGGACAAGGGCTTTGCCTATGCGCTGGAGGCCGATGGCCGTTCGGCCCGGATCATGCAGTCAGAACCGGTGCTGCTGCCGGCCTTCGACCCCGCTTCGCCGGAGGTCAAATCCATTGCCGAACAGCTGAAGCCGCGCCTCTCGGACAGCATGCTCGGCGCCTATCTTGCGGCCCTGCAGGCCGAGGCGGGCGTCAGCATCAATGAAACGCTCTGGCGCAGCATCACCGGACAGCAAACCAACTGAGCCCAGACCGCGTTGCCGGATAAATCTCATGAACCTCACCCCCGATTTCGATGCATTTGCCCGCGCCTATGACGCGGGCGAAGCGCAGATCGTGTCGGCGCGGCTGGTGGCTGACCTCGAGACGCCGGTGTCCGCCAAGCTCAAGCTCGCCCGCAATGCCCGCTATTCCTTCCTGCTTGAATCGGTCGAGGGCGGCGCGGTGCGCGGCCGTTATTCGATCATCGGGCTCAACCCCGACCTGATCTGGAAGGTGGAGAACGGCAAGGCCTGGATCAACCGCCGCGCCGGGCTCGACCCCGACGGCCCTTTCGAAGCGGCGGACCAGCCGCCCTTGCAGGCGCTCCGCGCGCTTCTCGCCGAAAGCCGCATCGCGCTTCCCGACGACGCGCCGCCGATGGCGGCGGGCGTGTTCGGCTACATGGGCTATGATATGGTCCGTTTCATGGAGGACCTGCCGCAGCCCAACCCCGACAGCCTCGGCCTTCCGGATGCCATGCTGATCCGGCCCACCATCATGGCGATCTTCGACAGCGTGCGCGATGAGGTGAGCGTCACCTCGCCGGTCTATCCGGAGCCCGGCATTTCCGCCAGGGCCGCCTATGCCAGGGCGCGCGAACGGGTAACGGGGATCGTCGAGGCGCTCGACCGGCCGCTCGATCACCTGGCGCTGCGCGAACCGGAAACGCCGCCCATCGGCAGCCCACGCTCCAACACCACGCCCGAGGACTACAAGGCGATGGTGCTGAAGGCCAAGGAGTACATCGCGGCCGGCGACATCTTCCAGGTGGTGCTCTCGCAGCGCTTCGAGACCGAATTCGCGCTGCCGCCCTTCGCGCTCTACCGCTCGCTGCGCCGCGTGAACCCCTCGCCTTTCCTGATCTTCCTCGATTTCGACAGCTTCTCGGTGATCGGCTCGAGCCCCGAGATCCTGGTCCGGGTGCGCGACGGCAAGGTGACCATCCGCCCGATCGCCGGAACCCGCCGCCGCGGCGCCACGCCGTCCGAAGACCGCGCCCTTGCCGCGGAGCTTCTGGCCGATCCCAAGGAACGCGCCGAGCACCTGATGCTGCTCGATCTCGGGCGGAACGACGTGGGCCGCGTCTCGGAGATCGGCACCATCAAGGTCACCGACCAGTTCATCCTGGAATATTACAGCCAGGTGATGCACATCGTCTCCAATGTCGAGGGCCGGCTCGGACCGAAATTCGATGCCATCGACGCGCTGGTCGCGGGCTTTCCGGCGGGCACCGTGTCCGGCGCGCCCAAGGTGCGGGCCATGCAGATCATCGACGAGCTTGAGAAGAACAAGCGCGGCATCTATGCGGGCTGCGTGGGTTACTTCTCGGCCAGCGGCGAGATGGACACCTGCATCGTGCTGCGCACGGCGATCGTCAAGGACGGCAAGATGTATGTGCAGGCGGGTGCCGGCGTGGTGGCTGACAGCGTGCCGGAGAACGAGCACCAGGAATGCGTCAACAAGGCCAGGGCCCTGTTCCGCGCCGCCGAGGAGGCGGTGCGCTTCGCCGGCCGCGGCGGGAGGGCGCAATGATCATCCTGATCGATAATTATGACAGCTTCACCTACAACCTTTATCATTTTCTGGGCGACATCGGCGCCGAGACGGTGGTCCACCGCAATGACAAGATCAGCGTGGGCCAGGTGATCTCTGCCAGGCCCGAGGCCATCGTGATCTCGCCGGGGCCGGCCACGCCCAATGAGGCCGGCATCTGCCTCGAGTTGATCGACAAGGCGTCCGAAACCATCCCCGTGTTCGGCGTCTGCCTCGGGCTGCAGGCCATTGGCCAGTGCTTCGGCGGCAAGGTGATCCGCGCGCCCCGGCAGATGCATGGCAAGACCAGCCCGATCCACCACACCGGCGAAGGCGTGTTCGCTGGGCTGCCGCAGGATTTTACCGCAACGCGCTATCATTCGCTGATCGTCGAACGCGGCAGCCTGCCCGCCAGCCTCGAAGTGACGGCGGAAGCCGACGGGCTGATCATGGGGCTCCGCCACAAGACCCGCAATGTGCATGGCGTGCAGTTCCACCCGGAAAGCATTGCCTCGGAGCACGGTCACAGGATCCTCCGCAACTTCCTCTCGCTCGCGAGGGCCAGCTGATGGCTGACATGAAACCGCTGATCGCCAAGGTGGCCGCCGGAACGCCGCTCAGCCGCGCCGAGGCGCGCGAGGCCTTTCAGGTGATGATGTCGGGCGATGCCACGCCCTCGCAGATCGGCGGCTTCCTGATGGCGCTCCGGGTGCGCGGCGAGACCGTGGACGAGATCACCGCCGCGGTGGAAATCATGCGCGAGAAGATGCTGCGGGTCACGGCACCCGCCGCCGCCATCGACATCGTCGGCACCGGCGGCGATGCCTCGGGCTCCTACAACATTTCCACCTGTGCTGCCTTCGTGGCGGCGGGGGCTGGCCTGAGCGTCGCCAAGCACGGCAACCGCGCCTTGTCGTCCAAATCCGGCGCGGCGGATGTGCTCACCGCGCTGGGCGTCAAGCTGGACATCGGGCCCGACAGGATCGCGGACTGTATCTCCGAGGCCGGCGTCGGCTTCATGTTCGCGCCCGCCCATCATGCCTCGATGAAGCATGTGGGCCCATCGCGCGTGGAACTCGGGACACGGACGATCTTCAACCTTCTGGGCCCCCTCTCCAACCCCGCGGGCGCGAGGCGGCAGGTGACGGGCGTGTTCTCAAATCAGTGTGTGGAGCCCCTCGCCCATGTGCTGAAGAACTTGGGCAGCGAAGCCTGCTGGATTTGCCATGGCG
>NZ_JBJTER010000133.1:0-5041 GCF_046093005.1 Aestuariivirga sp. | reverse complement strand
GCGGATCGACTGACGCTTCAGGGAGACGAACATGGTCAAGCAGACTGAAATCAATCGGCGTGGCTTCCTGGCTGCAGCCTCTGCAGCGGGTGTGTCAGCGCTGGTCGGACCTGCCTTCGCCCAGCAAGGCACCGTCACCTTCACCTCTTGGGGCGGTGCGTTCCAGGATGCGGTGCGAAACTCAATGCTGACGCCGGCGGGGCAGGCTCTCGGCATCGCGGTCAAGGAAGACACCACCAACGGCATTCAGGATGTCCGGGCGCAGATCACGGCCCGGCGCGTTGTCTGGGACGTGACCGAGCAGGAGCTGCCGACCGCAGAGACCCTGAAGCGCGAGAACGCCCTCGAGCCGCTTGACTATAGCGTCATCAACACCGACGGCATCCCCAAGGAACTGGTGAACTCGCACTATGTAGGTTTCGTGAACTTCACCAAGGTCATCGCCTGGCAGGCCTCGACCTATGGCGAGAATGGTCCGACGACATGGGCTGACTTCTGGGACGTGAAGAAATTCCCCGGCAAGCGCTCGCTGCAGCAACAGGTGAACTACGCTCTTGAAGCCGCGACCATGGCGCAAGGTGTCGCCATTGCTGATGTCTACAAGGTGCTGGCCACCAAGGAGGGCATGGACAAGGCCTGGGCCAAGCTTGAGGAGATCGCTCCGCACATCACCGTTTGGTATCGGGGCGGTTCGCAATCGGCGCAGTTGTTGCGTGATGGCGAAGTCGACATCATCCACATGGGTCACAACCGCGTTGAAAGCGTCATCGGCTCGGGCAAGAAGGTCAACTACAAGTTCGACGGCGGCACGATGGATATCGATGCCCTGATGGTCCCGCGCGGCGCTCCAAACAAGGCGAATGCGATGCGGCTGATCAACGAGCTTCTCAAGCCAGAACCGCAGGCGCGGCTCGCGACGACGATGCCGCTGGGCCCGGTCAATACCAACGCCTTCAAAACGGGCATCCTTACCGAGGCCGAGGCGCTCAAGGTCAATACGCACCCCAGCAATATCGGGAAGCAGCTGCTGGTCGATCCGAACTTCTACGTCGGTCGGCTCGATGTGCTGACCGAGCGTTTCGAGCGCATCAAGCAGAAGCGCGGTTGATCAATTCTGCCCTCCTGGTCGGCGCAAATGGCACCGACCGGGATTTCTCTGCCTGATCGAATACGCTGCGCCGCTTGAAAGGACGCATGCCATGGCTGTTGCCGCCGCTTCGTCACAATCCCTGCCGATCACGGTAAGCAATCTTGTCAAAGCCTATGGCGATCTGCGCGTCCTCGATGATGTTTCGATCGCCATCCGCCCCGGCGAATTCATGACGCTGCTGGGGCCATCCGGATCCGGAAAAACAACGCTGCTGATGGCTCTTGCCGGCTTTGTAAGCCCCGAAAGCGGCTCGATTCGTTTCGGCGAGCAGGAGATGATCACGACCTCCCCGCACAAGCGCGGAGTGGGCATGGTGTTCCAGAGCTACGCGCTGTTTCCGTTCATGAGCGTGGCCGAGAACGTCGCGTATCCGCTCAAAATCAGGGGTGTATCGCCTGCAGAGCAGAAGAGCCGCGCCGAGGCGGCGCTCGAGATGGTCAAGCTCGGGGGATATGGCGGGCGGCGGATCAACCAGCTCTCCGGCGGCCAGAAACAGCGGGTGGCCTTGGCCCGTGCCATGGTCTTCGAACCGCGCATCATCCTGATGGATGAACCGTTGTCAGCGCTCGACAAGAAGCTGCGCGAACATATGCAGATTGAACTCAAGCAGCTTCATCAGAAGCTGGACGCCACGATTGTCTATGTGACCCATGACCAGCGCGAGGCGCTGACGATGTCGGACCGGATCGCGGTGGTCAACAAGGGGCGCATCGCCCAACTCGACGAGCCCAAGGCGCTCTATCGCCGCCCGAATTCGCTGTTCGTCGCGGATTTCATCGGCGAAACCGTGCTTCTGCCCGTCCAGCGCGACGGTGATGGCGTCAGCCTCCAGGGACGCAAGCTGAAGCTCGCAACACCCACGCCGTCGGGGGACGGACCGCTGCAACTCGTGATCCGGCCTGAACTGCTTCAGCTTGATCCCGGCAATGACGGCGACACAAACACGATCGCAGGCGTGGTTCGGCAGACGATCTATCAGGGCGACTCTGTGCTGCTGATCATCGACGCCGGCAATGGTCGCGAGGTCTCGGTGCGCATCGCCACAAGTCGGGCGGGACAGGCGAGCCTCCCCGAAAGCGGCAGCCAGATTGCCCTCGGCCTGCACCGCGATGACACCGTCGTACTGGCGGAGCAGGCGTGATGAGCACGGCAACTACGATGAATGCCGACGAGTTGGCGCGAGGGCAACGGCGCGAACGGGCGCAGTTCATCGGGCTGAGCCTGCCGGCGACGCTGCTCATTCTCATCATCGTCTTCCTGCCGCTGTTCTGGCTCTCCTCGCTCTCCTTACTCGATCGCGGCGGCGAGCTCTCGACGGAGAACTACCAGCGGCTCACAGGCGACCTCTATATCGAGGCCTTCGTCGTCACCTTCCAGATCAGTGCAGCAGTTACCGCGCTCTGCGTTCTACTGGGATATCCGCTTGCCTACTGGCTGAGCCGGAAGCCGCAGCGCACGGCCAATTTACTACTGATCTGCGTGCTGCTTCCGTTCTGGACGGCGGTTCTGGTCCGCACCTATGCCTGGCTCGTGCTGCTCCAGCGCAATGGATTGATCAACAACACGCTTCTGTCCCTTGGCATCATCGATGCGCCGTTGCAGCTCGCTCACAATCTGACCGCCAGCATCATCGGCATGGTTCACATCATGCTGCCATTCCTGGTGCTGCCGCTCTACGCCACGATGAAGTCGATCGACGGCGATCTGGTGCGGGCAGCGGTCGGCCTCGGTTCCAGTCCAACCGAAGCCTTCTGGCGCATCTTCGTGCCGATGTCGCTGCCTGGCCTCTTCGCTGGTGTCGTGCTGGTCTTCATCATGTCACTCGGCTTCTATGTGACGCCCGCACTGCTTGGCGGCGGCCGTGTCCAGATGCTCGCGCAACGGATTGAATCGACCATCACGATCTTCTCGAACTGGGGCGCCGCCAGCGCGCTCGGCGTCGTCCTTCTGGTGATGGCGCTCGCTCTCGTTGCTCTGCTTCACCGGGTCTTCGGGCTCGACAAGCTTTTCGTGAGGTAAGGGACATGGCGATGCAGGATATGCCCGGCGCCTCGCCCTGGACGCAGCGTCTTCTCGCCATCTACGGCGCGCTGGTCCTGTTCTTCCTGATGCTGCCGACCGTCATCGTGATCCCGATGTCTTTCTCGGACTCCCAGTACCTTGAGTTTCCCCCAACAAGCTGGTCGCTGCGCTGGTACCGAGAGTATTTCGGCTCATCGGCCTGGATGAGTGCCACCTGGACTTCGCTTCTGGTCGCCGTCCTGACGACCTTGCTGGCGACGCCACTGGGCACGCTGGCCGCCTATGGCATGCATTGCACGTCGGACAGGATCCGAAATGCCTTGCAGTTGCTCGTTCTGATGCCGGTGGTCGTGCCGTCGATCCTCGTCGCCGTCGGCGTGTTTCATCTCTATGCGATCGTCGACCTGAACTACTCGATCACGGGCCTCGTTCTCGCCCATACCGCGCTTGCCGTGCCCTTCGTGATCATCACGGTACTGTCGAGCCTCAATAACTACGACATGACGCAGGAGATGGCGGCCCGCAGCATGGGGGCGTCTCGTCCCCAGGCGTTCCTCGGCATCACATTGCCGCAGATCAGATTCTCGGTCCTCACCGGCGCCTTCCTCGCCTTCATCACCTCGCTCGATGAGGTGGTTGTGGCCAAGTTCATCTCGGGCGGCGAGAACGCCACCATCACGCGCCGCATGTTCAATGCGCTGCGTGACCAGATCGACCCGACGATTGCCGCCATTTCCACCTGCCTGATCGTCGTCTCGGTGCTCGCACTCGCTGCCGTCCAGATCTTTGGTGCACGCGGCAAGGGGAGCACGTGACATGGTGGCCAGACTGATCCATCGCCATGCCGTCGCCGATAGATGCTTTCCCGGCACAAGAACTGGCCAGCTTGCCGATGTCACTCGTGGCGATATCGCCATTTTCGGTGTTGATGCAGTGGCTGCTCTGGCTATCCGGGATGCCGCAAACGCACATTCATTGCGAGCAGAAGCCTCCCGTCGACGCATCGATCTTGGCAATCTGGGCGAGGCCTCAGACCAGTTGCCAGCCATTCTGCATGACATCGAAGCTCGTGGAGCACGGCCTTTCATGCTGGGTGGTGATCCGGAGCTGGGCACAGCCTTGATCGACGCCCTCGCTGGCCGTCCGGATTCTGTTCCGCAGACCATCATCCTGTTGTCGCCCCGCCTCGATATCCGCCTGCCGCAAGCCGGGACGTTTCAGGCCGTGGCGATCGGCACGCAGCGTCTCATCGGATTGTCCAGCTATAACGCTTGGCGCGATGCGGGCGGGATAGTCGCGCCGGCAGCCGCTTTTGACGCAGATTGCGTCGAGACGATGCTGACCGCCATGGCGGCGAAGGTGAGAACGGCGTTGCTGCTGGTCGATCTCGCCGTGATCGATACGGGATATGCGGCGGGGGCCTGGCTGCGGAATGTTGGTGGGCTCAGTCCGATGGCGGTTCTCGACCTCGTGGACAAGACCATTTCACAGTTTGACCTTCATGGGCTGGCCCTACTGAACCTGGCACCTGAACGCGATCCCCGCGGACACAGCGAGCGCATCGCTGCGATGATCGCGGAGCGGGTCGCATCACAGGGTCATGGGAGGCAAGCCGTATGACAAGCAGCGGTGCGCCAAGCCTCTCGTCGGCACCGTCCTTTCGACCCATCCCGTCGCTATTGGGCGCGCCAATTGCGGACATCGACGATGTCAGCCGAGGTGATGTCTGCATGGTCGGACTGTTCGAGGATCATGCAGACACCACAGATTTCGGGGCGCGCTTCGCAGCGCGGCAGATCCGTTATGCAAGCCAGAGCGATACCGATCCGGGTCCTGCGCCTCCGGGCGTGCGCGTCCTCGATCTTGGTG
>NZ_JBJTER010000132.1:0-2513 GCF_046093005.1 Aestuariivirga sp. | reverse complement strand
TCCGGGCGATCAATTCGTGGTCTCATGAACTGGGGTTTTGGACAGAACCTCGCGATTGAGGCTAGGATTTGGTCTGCTGATTTGATCCAGCTGAACGGCCTTGGTTTCGCGTTGCGGGCGTTGATGAAGGCTGCGATGTCCGCCTTGCGCGCGGCCACGCTTTCGTGAATGCCGCGACTGATCTTCCTTTCGGTGATGAGGGCGTAGAAACGTGTGTCCTGGTTGAGCCGTGATGCGCTGGCGGGGGTGAGGCGCAACGGCCCGCTTGCCCCAGCCATGCCGCGCGAATTCCACTGCGTGGCAGTGGCGGGCCGGCTTTCAGCGCTTCAATGCGCGCGCCATCAATGCCGCGGGCTTGCCTGAACGCGGTTCGTCATACAATCCGTCAAGTCCGGGAGCCGCGAACCGCCGGCGACACTTGCCCATGGTGCTGGCGCATACGCCAAGTTCCACAGCGATGTTCTTGCTCTGCGCGCCCCGCGCGCTGGTAAGCACGATCCGCGCCCGCATGGCCCACGCTTCCGCCGTCTTGCGCCGCGGCGCTAAACCTTCAAGCTCAGCACGCTCCTCCGGGGTCAAAACAATCTCAGGAGCCCTTCGTACAGACGCCATGGAGTCCTCCGCGCAAGAGCGGGAACGCCATGGCATAATTGTACAGGACAGATACCGCGAACTTTTGACTCAGGACACTAGTCGTTAAACTGCACCTCGTCCACCAGCCGTGAGGCGGCGGGCTCGAATTCGGCGATCTCGGCCACGTTGATGCTGTCGGGCGTGAAAGCGCCCCACGAGCGCACCAGCTCGCTGGCGGCCACGCGGGGGTTCACCGGATATTCAAAATTGCCATTGGCATAGAGCTGCTGAGCTTCGTCGCTGGCCAGAAATTCCATCAGCTTCAGCGCGCTTTCGCGGTTGGGCGCGTTGGCGGTGAGCATCATGCCGGAGATGTTCACATGCGTGCCGAAATCCGGCGAGGCGGGAAACACGATCTTCACCGCCCCGGCCCATTGCTTCTGCTCGGGCTCTTTTTCCTCGGTCAGCATCTTGCCCATGTAATAGGTGTTTGCGATGGCCAGATCGCATTCGCCGGCGAACACGCTCTTGGCCTGGGCCCGGTCATTGCCGGAGGGCTTGACCGCCAGATTGGCCTTGACGCCTTTTAGCCAGGCCCGGGTGAAATCCTCACCCTTGTGAGCGATCATTGCGGCGATCAGGGCAAGATTGTAGGGGTGGTTGCCGGGCCGCATGCAGATCTTGCCGCGCCATTTCGGATCGGCCAGCTCCTCGTAGCTGACGGCGGTGATGGGCGCGCGGTCCTTCGAAGCATAGACGACGCGGGCCCGCATGGTGAGGCCAAACCAGCGGTTTTCCGGATCGCGCAGGTTGGCCGGCACGTCGGCGAGGATGACAGCCGAATCAACGGGCTGCGCCAGCCCGCGGCTGGCAGCTTCCACGAGGCGGCCGACATCGGCGGTGAGCAGGATATCGGCTGGGCTGTTGCGGCCTTCCTGGGCGAGGCGCTCGACCAGACCGCTGTCGGCGAACACCGCGCGCACCTCAATGCCGGTCTTGGCCGTGAAGGCATCGAACAGTGGCTGGATCAGGGCCGGCTGCCGGTAGCTGTAGATATTCACCTCTTCAGCCGCTGAAGCCGGGGCGGCGAGGCCGGAGGCCAGCGCGAGCATGAAGCAAAAAGCGGGAAACGAACGGCGGGAAACGGGCATGAGCGGGCACTCCTGGCTAATGAAAGAGTTGTCTGACCGGCGCTCTATGCGTCGCGCGAATTGGGCTGTCAAGAAAAACCGAGTAAAATACTCGGATTTAGAATTGCTCTAAGCTGGCGGCCTGGCGGCGAACCGCCTATCATAGCCCGCAACGCCGTCGGCAAGGAGCATCAAACCATGGCATTCGAACAGCTCAAAGCGCAGATCGGGCTGCTGTTGGGCGAGATCAACGGCCAGCCGGAAGACCTGCGAGAGCTCTATCAACAGGTTCACCAGGAACTGAACCAGCTCCGCGCCACCGGCATGTCGCTGCCCGCCGACCTCGTCGAACTCGAGCGGCGCCTGCTCAAGGAATTCCCCCAAGCCCCGCCCCGCCGCGGCTGAGGATGACGACGGCGCGCTTGCATCGCTCTGGAAATCACGGCAAAAGCCAAACTCAGGCAGGAGACGTGGCCGAGCGGCTGAAGGCAACGGTTTGCTAAATCGTCATACGCTGTTAAGGCGTATCGAGGGTTCGAATCCCTCCGTCTCCGCCATTTTTAGAGCGATCACATTGAAATCGTTTGGCAATTCTTGTAATTGCGAATGCGTGTCCTACCGATTGTACCACCACTAGAGCGGCACTCCATCTGAATGAATCTTTTTGGGTTTCCCAAATCAGTGCGGAAGTGATTCACACTGTCTGCCGGGTTTGGAGGCCGGCAGTCATGTCGAAAGCGCTGTCACTCGATCTCAGGGTCCGGGTCCTGGCCGCCGTGGAGGCCGGGGCAACACATCGCGAAGCTGGCG
>NZ_JBJTER010000131.1:0-14082 GCF_046093005.1 Aestuariivirga sp. | reverse complement strand
GCATCAGCACGGCAAAGGGCAGCATGTATTGGACGAGGCCGAACACCACGGCCGGGAAATTGAACAGAAAGCGCATGGGCTCGACCCCCAGAAGGCCCAGCGCGTGATTGACGATCCCGTCATTGCCCAGAATGATCAGCCAGCCATAGGCGCGCACCACCTGGCCGATGAAAAACGGCAGGAACAGCGCGATGAGCAGGGTCTTGCGCAAGGCCGCGCTCTGTGTCCGCACCATCACATAGGCATAGGGGAAGGCCAGGAGCAGCGTCAGCGCGGTGGTGAGCAGCGCGCCCAGCAGCGACCGCCACATGATGTTCAGGTAAACCCCGGCTGAAAGCGCCGTGCGGAAGTTGTCGAGCGTGTAGTCCTCCGACATCCGGAAGGTTTCGACATCGAGGCGGCGCAGCGAATTATCGGCAATGCCGAACATGCCCACCACCAGCGACGCCACCAGCAGCAGCGCCGGCATGATGAGCAGCCAGCCGGTGTAGCGTGACAGGCTTCGCGGCCAGCAGCGGTCAGCCAGCCATTCGAGGACATCCATCAACCGCCAGGCGACAGGATAGCGGAAGCGCTGCGGCGTATTCATCAAGGCCCGTGGATTAGCGGCGGCGGGCCTTGAACCCGCCGCCTGATCAATGGCTTATAATCAACCCTGCATAATCGACTTGAAGGTGGCGAACCAGTCGCTCTCATGCTCCACCTGCACCTTGGAAGGCACGCGCAGCAGGTTCTTGAAGTCCTCCGGCTTGGTTGGGTAGGACGGATCGCCCACCAGGTCGGCTGGCGGATTGACGCCCGGAATGACGCCCGGCAGGCCGAGGCCATCAAGCCAGATCTGCTGGGATTCGACGGTCAGCGCCTGGTTGATGTATTGCTTGGCCCAATAGAGCTCATTGGCGGGCAGGCCCTTCGGAATCCACAGGCCGTCGGTATCATATTTGCAGCCCTCCTCCGGCACCGTCCAGGCGATGTTGACGCCGTTCTTCCTGGCTTCGCGGGCGTTGGTGGAGATGGTGCAGGCGGCGTCGATCTCGCCCTTCTGGAACCAGGTGGTGAAGTCCGGGTCCTCGCCCAGCAGCGGCGCCTGACCTTTGAGCTGCTTGATGAAGTCCCAGCCGGGCTGCATCTTGTCGGGAATGTCTTCGAGCTTGCCGCCGCCGGCGATCACCGCCGGGAAGTGCAGGCCGATGCCGTCATTGTAGAAGGCGATGCGGCCCTTGAGGCGTGGGTCGAGAAGCTCCTTCCAAGACTTCGGCGCGCCGTTGGGGAACGCCTCGGGGCGGTAGGCCAGCACATAGACATAGCCATAGGTGTTGATGATCGGGAAGCCGTCGAGGCCGACGGGCCGCGCGGTTTCCATGGCATTCTTGAGGTTCGGAATGTCCGATAGATCCTCGGTGACGCCGCGCAGCGCCGACTTCGTCGCGTTGGTGGTGGTGTCCCAGTTGATGTGGATGGGCGGCACCCGGCCCTGGTCCACCGCCGCCCAGATCTTGGGCTTGATCTCATTGTCCTCGGTCAGGTCATGGCGCACGGCGATGCCGGTGAGCTTGGTGAAGGGGTCGGACACGCCGGCCTTGAGCGAGTCGACCCACGAGCCGCCCCAGGCGCGCACGATGATCTCGGCGGGCTTCTCCGGCTCATCCGCCATGGCGCGGGGCCCGAGCCCCGCGGCAAGCACGGCAGCACTGCCGCCCGCCAGAAGCTGGCGGCGGGAAACGGTCTTGGATTGGTAGGTCATTGGTCTTCCTCCTTGCTTTTCTGGTGTCCCTCGCGGGACCTTGCTTCGAATACGAACATGTCGGCGCCGCGCCATCCGAGGCTGACGTGATCGCCTGCCTGATAGACGGCGTTGCTGCCGGGGTCATGGTGATAGACCTGGAGCGTCAGCGACAGGGCGGGAACATACACGGCATAGAGCAGCCGGTCGCCCTCGAAAATCACGTCGCTGACAGCGCCCTCGCACACCGTCTCGCAGCCGGCGGGCGCACTGGCCGAACCGGAAATCCTGATCTGCTCGGCGCGGATGACGCCGTGGGCGGGCCTGCCGGGCGAAACCCCGGCGGACAGGGTTCCGGCCAGCGCTACGCCCTCGCAGATCAAGCCGTCAGACCGTGCGATACCGGGGATCAGGCTTGATACGCCGATGAAACGGGCGACGAATTCGCTTGCCGGCGTGCGGTACATCTCAGAGGGGCTGGCGTGCTGTCTGATGCTGCCGCCGTCCATGATGATGATCTCGTCGGACACCACCAGGGCCTCGCGCTGGTCATGCGTGACGTTGATGGTGGTCACCCCCAGCTCCTTCTGGATGCGGCGGAACTCCAGTTGCATTTCCTCGCGCAGCTTGCGGTCCAGCGCCGCCAGCGGCTCATCCAGCAAAAGCAATTCGGGCTCGAACACCAGGGCACGCGCGATGGCCACGCGCTGCTGCTGGCCGCCCGACAATTCATCAATGCGCCGGCCGCCCAGCCCGCCCAGCCGCACCAGATCGAGAAAGCGCGCCACCCGGCCCGGAATGGCCGCCGGATCGGTGCGCCGCATCTTGAGCGGAAACGCCACGTTTTCCGCCGCCGTCATGTGCGGAAACAGCGCCAGCTTCTGAAACACCATGCCGATCGAGCGCCGGTGCGGCGGCAGCGCATCCACCGGCCTGCCGCCAATCATGATCTCGCCCTGCGTCGGCTTGAGAAAACCCGCGATCATGCGCAGCAGCGTCGTCTTGCCCGATCCGGACGGGCCCAGAATGGTGAGGAACTTGCCCTGCCGCAGATCGAAGGAAGCACGGTCAACGGCGGGCGCGCCGCCGCCGAACACCATCGAGACTTCGCTCACCTTCACGGCCGGCGCCGCGGCTTGATGCACGGCCATGGCTCAGATCGCCGCCAGATAGCCGCCATCGACCGGCAGGCATTGCCCGGTGATGTAGCCCGCCGCGGGCGAAGCCAGGAACACGGCCGCGCCGACGAGATCATCCAGCGCGCCAAGCCGGCCGAGCGGCACCGCCGCCGTCATCCGCGCGACCCAGGCGGCATCCTGATAGAAAACCTCGGTCATGGCGGTGCGGAAATAGCCGGGTGCAATGGCGTTCACCCTGATGCCTTTGGGGCCCCATTCGGTGGCCAGCGCCCGTGTCATGCCCAGGATCCCGGTTTTCGACGCGCCATAGGGAACGGCGGTGGGCACCCCGACGAATGAGGTCAGCGAGGCGAGGTTGATGATGGCGCCGCCCCCCGCCGCCGCCATGCCGGCGGCCACCGCCTGTGCAACGAAGAACGCGCCCTTGAGATTGGTATCGACGATCTTGGACCACAGCGCCTCATCGACCTCGAGGGCCGGACGGACGTCCTCCACCCCGGCGTTGTTGACCAGCACCTCGACGGGCCGAAGCCCGGCCAGGGCCTTTTTGATTTCCACGGTATCGGACTGGTCGAAGGCCAGCAGTTCAACGCGGCGCCCGGCCTGCCTTATTCCGTCCGCCGTTTCAGACAGCGAGGCGAGGCTGCGGGCGGCGATCACCAGATCAGCCCCGGCCTGGGCAAAGCCCATGGCCAGCGCCTGACCAATGCCGCGGCTGGCGCCAGTGACTAGCACCCGCTTGCCGTGGCAGGAGAACCTGCTCCGCAGCCAGTCTGCTCCGGCGTCCGTCACCACCACGGCGATGCCGTATAGCCACCGGCCGCCTGTTCAATGGCATAGGCCGTCTGAAACAGCGTCTCCTCGCCGAATGGCTTGCCGATGAGTTGCAAGCCCAATGGCAGGCCATCGGAGGAAAGCCCCGCCGGCACCGCGATGCCGGGAAGCCCGGCCATGTTCACGGTGACGGTGAAGATGTCATTCAGATACATCTGCACCGGATCGGTGATTTCGCCGGGTGCGAAAGCCGGGCTCGGCGTGGCCGGCGTCAGCACCACATCGACCTTGTTCCAGGCCTCGTCGAAATCGCGCTTGATCAGCGAGCGCACCTTCTGGGCGCGAACATAATAGGCGTCATAGTAGCCCGCCGACAGCACATAGGTGCCGATCAGGATACGGCGCTGCACCTCGCGCCCGAACCCCGCGGCGCGCGAATTCTCATACATGTCGACGATGTCATCGCCCGGCACGCGGAGCCCGTAACGCACGCCATCATAGCGCGCGAGGTTCGAGGACGCCTCGGCGGGGGCCACGATGTAATAGGCGGGGAGCGCATATTTGGTGTGCGGCAGGGAGATCTCGACGATCTCCGCCCCCTGCTCCCGCAGCCAGCGCGCACCGGTCTGCCACAGGGCGTCGATCTCGGCGGGCATGCCATCGACGCGGTATTCCTTCGGGATGCCAACGCGCAGGCCCTTCACCGGACGGCCCAGCACCGCTTCATAATCGGGAACCGGAAGATCGACGGACGTCGTGTCCTTCGGGTCCACGCTCGCCATGGACTTCAGCATGATTGCGGCATCGCGCACATCGCGCGCGATGGGCCCCGCCTGGTCCAGCGACGAGGCGAAAGCCACGATCCCCCAGCGCGAGCAGCGGCCATAGGTGGGCTTGATGCCCACCGTGCCGGTGAAGGCGGCGGGCTGGCGGATCGAGCCGCCGGTATCGGTCGCCGTGGCGGCGGCGCAGATATGCGCCGCGACCGCCGCCGCCGAGCCGCCGGACGAGCCGCCAGGCACCAGGGCTGCGTTCGCGTTGCGCCGCCGCCAGGGGTTGATGACATTGCCGTAGTAGCTCGTCTCGTTGGACGAGCCCATGGCGAATTCGTCCATGTTGAGCTTGCCCAGCATCACCGCGCCATCGCGCCACAGATTGGCCGTGACGGTCGATTCATAGGTGGGCTTGAAGGCGTTCAGCACATGGCTGCAGGCCTGGGTGTGAACGCCCTCCGTGGCGAACAGGTCCTTGATGCCGAGCGGAATGCCCTCGAGCGCGCCCGCGTCGCCCGCCGCGAGGCGCTTGTCAGAGGCGTCGGCCATGGCCAGCGCCTTGTCGGGCGTTTCCACCACATAGGCGTTGAGCACCCGCGCCCTTGCCATGGCGGCAAGATAGGCCTCCGTCAGGTCCCGCGCCGAGAACTGCTTGTTGCGAAGCCCGTCGCGGGCCTGGGCGATGGTAAGCGAGGTAAGCGTGGTCATCCGCGTCACTCAACCACCTTGGGCACCATGAAGAAATCATCCTCCTGCGCCGGGGCATTGGCGACGATCTTCTGCGGATAGTTTCCGTCCGTCACCTCATCCGTCCGCATCTTCATCTTCATGGTGACCACGGACGTCATCGGCTCGACATTGGCGACGTCCACCTCGTTCAGCTGCTCGATGAAGCCGAGGATGGCATTGAGCTCGCCCGCAAGGCGCGGCACGTCTTCCTCGTTCACCTTGAGGCGCGCCAGCCGCGCCACCCGCTTCACGGTCTTCTGATCGACGGACATCCGGGATTCCACTGTCAAATTGATCGAGGGCGCCGAATAGCACTCGCTTCGGCGGGCCGCAACTTGGGTTTAGTCCTCGCCCAGCAGCTGCTTCGGACGGCGGTCGGCGTAGTCGTAGACGGCGAGCTGGCGGCGCAGCGGCGACACGCGCGCGCCCTCCGCTGCCAGCAGCGCTGCCTGCCGCTCCACCCCACCGGGGAGCTTGGGGTTGAGGAAGCCGCCCTTCCTCAGCACGCGCCACCAGGGGGTGAGATCGTCCTGAGGCACGCCGCGGGCGCGGCGCTCCTCCGCGGCGCGGGCGGACATGTTGGCGAAGATGGCGGTCGAGACCGGGCAGGCCACCGCCACCTTGTGGCGGCGGGCCAATGCGGCACGGAGATCGTCCAGCGTGATGACCTCGCCGGGTTGAAGCTGGCGGACGAAATCATCGACCTCGCGCGGACTCGATACCACCATGGAACCGCCCTTCGCCTCCGCATATCCCGGCGCGCCGCGCGGGATCTGATGGACGATGTGCGGCTCGCGGCCGCTGTTGAGGTGTTCGAGGGCAGATTTCTTGCGCGCCATGCGGTTCCTCCCGGATTGGTTGCATTGTGCAGGGGAGGTAATGGCTGCCTGAGGGATTGTGAATAAGAGGGGTTTGTTCCGGCTGTGTTCCATCGATTTTCCCCTCTTCCCCACGCTTGTGGGGGCGAGGGAATCTCAGCTGACCTGCAGCTTGGATTTCTGCCGGCCCTTGGCATCGAAGTTCTCAGGCCTGAGCCAGCGCTCGAAAGCGTCCCTGACGCGGTGCCAGTCCTTATCGAGCATGGCGAACCAGGCGGTGTCGCGGTTGCGGCCCTTGACGATCATATGCTGCCGGAACACGCCCTCGAAGGTGAAGCCGAAACGCAGCGCCGCCTTCCGCGAGGGCTGGTTCAGGGCGTCGCACTTCCATTCGAGGCGGCGTACCCCGAGGTCGTCGAAGCAATGCCGGATCATCAGAAAGATCGCCTCGGTGGCCTCGCGCGTCTGCTGCAGACCGGGCGACATCCAGATATGCCCGATCTCGATCACCCCGTTGGCGGCATCCGCCCGCATGAAGGCCCCCATGCCGCAGGCCTTGCCGTCCTCGCGCCGGCTGAAGGCATAGAACCACGGATCACGCGATGCTTCGCGCTGCCGTAGCCAGTCCTCGAACTGCTCGAAGGACTCCCACGGCCCATAGCCGAGATAGGTCCAGACCGTGCCTTCGGGATCGCTTGCCGTGACGGAGTCGTAGAGATCGCGGGCATGGCGTTCAGCCGAGACCGGTTCCAGCACCATCCAGCGGCCATGGAGCGGCCGCAGGTCGGGGACTGACCCCGGCGGCAACTGGTCGACGATCGGCCCAACCTGACGGTCAGCTTGCGCTTTCATAAACGTTCCCAATTCAAGGCCTGATCATCGCCCGGCGACACGGCGAAGGCAAGTTCACGGTTTGCCTGCTGAGACGGATCGGCTAGGGGAGCGGATATGGCTGGCTCCGATCTGACTCTGCGCGAGGCGATGGCTGGACTTGCTCCGGGAAAAAGACTCATGGGCCTCGACCTCGGCGAGAAGACCATCGGCATTGCCACCAGTGACCTGACACGGGCCATCGCCACCCCCATCGAGACCATCATCCGCAAGAAATTCACGCTCGACGCCGCGCGGCTTACCGAGATCATCGCGGCTGAGGACATCGGTCTCATCGTGCTGGGACTGCCCGTCAACATGGATGGCTCGGAAGGCCCGCGCTGCCAGTCCACCCGCTCCTTCGCGCGGAACTTCGCCCGGCTATCGCCGGTGCCCGTCGTTTTCTGGGATGAGCGGCTGTCCACCGCCGCTGTCGAACGCATGCTGATCGCCGCCGATGCCTCCCGCCGCAAGCGTGATCAGGTGATCGACAAGCTGGCCGCCGCATGGATCTTGCAGGCGGCGCTGGATTCGCTCCGATGACGGGGATCTTTGTGGCGCTGCTGCCGGTGTTCATCGTGATCCTGGCGGGCGCCGCGCTCCGGCGCTTCAACGTGATCGGCGAGGCGCAATGGCTGGGCCTCGACCAGATCTGCTATTTCGTGCTGTTCCCGGCGATCATCTTCAAGGAGATCGCGGTCGCGGATTTCAGCAATGTGCCGGTCTTCGCCATGGCCGCCGGCATGATGCTGGCGGTGAGCCTCATGATCGGCGTGCTGGTCTTGTTCCACCGGCCAGTGATGGCGCTTCTCGGCATCGATGGCCCGCAGTTCACCAGCCTCGTGCAGGGCGCCTCGCGCTGGCACACTTTCATTGTCTTCGCGATCGTGCCGCTGCAGTTCGGCGCCGGCGCCCTGCCGCTTGCCGCCGTCGGGGCGGCAACGATGACGCCTCTGCTCAACATACTCTGTGTGCTGGTCATGGTGTGCTTTGCCCGCGACGCTGCGATCTCCGCACGTCAGCTCTTCCTGTCGATCCTGCGGAACCCCTTCGTCTTCTCCTCGCTGGGAGGTGTCGCCTGGCAACTGAGCGGCCTCGAACTGCCGGCCATGGCGCTGCAGGTGCTGGACATGATCGGGCGCGGCGCGCTGGGTCTGGCGCTGCTGACGGTGGGCGCCGGTCTCAGGCTCGGTGAGGCGGTGTCGAAATGGCCGCCCGTGGCGGCGGCGGTCGTGCTGAAGCTGCTGGTGATGCCAGTGCTAATGGGTGGCATCCTGACCATGCTCGGAGTGTCCGGCGTTCCCCTGGCGGTGGCGCTGCTCTGCGCCGCGGTGCCCACCGGGTCTGGTTCCTATGTGCTGGCCCGCCAGATGGGCGGCGATGCCCCGATGGTCGCCAATATGCTGACCTTACAGGTCATCGTCTCGGTTCTGACCATTCCGCTGGTTCTCTATATTGCGGGTGTTGCCCGATAGACAATGTGCACAGCGTCGAGATCGCGCTTGCGGCGTCGAAGATTAGACCCTAGACACCCGGTTTTAATGACCCGCGATCCCCGTCCGCCGCTCCTCAAAGGCCAGCATTTGCTGGCTATCGACGGGATTTCCGCTCTCGAAGCCCTGCGCCTTCTCGATCTTGCCGAACGCTATGTCGGGGTGAGCCGCCAGGCCGACAAGCGGGAGTTGGTGCTGCAGGGGCGGACCCAGGTCAACCTCTTCTTCGAAGCCTCGACCCGCACCCAGAGTTCCTTCGAAATCGCCGGCAAACGGCTGGGCGCCGATGTGATGAACATGGCGGTGGCCAATTCCGCCGTGTCGAAGGGCGAGACGCTGCTCGACACGGCGATGACCATCAATGCCATGCAGCCGGATTTCCTCGTGGTGCGCCACCCGTCCTCGGGCGCGGTCGAGCTTCTGGCGCAGAAAGTCTCCTGCGCCGTCATCAACGCCGGTGACGGCCAGCATGAGCACCCCACCCAGGCGCTGCTCGATGCGCTGACCATCCGGCGCCACAAACAGGGCTTCGAGGGCCTCGTCGTGGCGATCTGCGGTGACGTCATGCACTCCCGCGTGGCCCGCTCGAACATTCATCTTCTCGGCAAGCTCGGTGCCCATGTGCGGGTGGTGGCGCCCTCGACGCTGCTGCCATCGGGCATCGCCAATTTCGGCGTCGAGGTTCACCGCCGGATGGAAACCGGCCTCGAGGGCGCCGATGTCATCATGATGCTGCGCCTGCAGCTGGAACGCATGACCGGCGCCTTCGTGCCGTCGATCCGGGAATACTATAATTTCTATGGCCTCAACGCCGAGAAACTGCGGCTCGCCAGGCCGGGCGCCCTGGTCATGCACCCAGGCCCCATGAACCGCGGCATTGAAATCGACTCGGATGTGGCGGATGGCGCGCAATCGGTGATCCGCGAACAGGTGGAAATGGGCGTGGCGGTGCGCATGGCGGTGCTCGACGCGCTGTCGCGCAACCTGCCGGGGGGCGGCAGATGATGAAGGCGGGCGCCAGGCACCAGCACAACCGCCGGGCTTATCTCAACGCTGATATCATGGCGCCGGCGCAGGGGCTTTCCGGCAAGGGCGGCATCCTGATCGAGGATGGCTGGATTCTCGATGTCGGCCCGCGGGTAACCCGGGACAGCGTGGGTTCCGGCGCGGCGATTTCCGATTGCTCGGGCCTCACCCTCATTCCCGGTCTCATCGACATGCGGGTGTTCACCGGCGAGCCCGGCAACGAATACCGCGAGACCCTGGCCAGCGCCTCCGAAGCGGCGGCGGCGGGTGGCGTCACCACCATGATCGTGATGCCCAACACCCAGCCCGTGATCGACGATGCGGCGATCGTCGATTTCATCCTTCGCCGGGCGCGCGACACGGCTTCCGTGCGGGTGGCGCCGATGGCCGCCATCACCAAGGGGCTGGCGGGCGAGCTGATGACCGAAATCGGCCTCCTCAGGGAAGCAGGCGCCGTTGCCATCACCGACGGCACAAGGGCGGTGGCCAATGCCAATGTTTTTCGCCGGGCGCTCACCTATGCCCGGGATTTCGGGCTTCTGGTGGTGCAGCATGTCGAGGAGCCGAGCCTGTCGGCGGGCGTCATGAATGCCGGTGAAACGGCCAGCCGGCTCGGCCTCTCCGGCAACCCCGCGATGAGCGAAGTGATCATGCTGGAGCGTGACCTGCGGCTGGTCGAGATGACCGGCGCGCGCTACCACGCCGCGCAGATCTCGAGCCGCCAGGCGGTGGAGGTGATGCGCGCCGCCAAGGCCAGGGGCCTGCCCGTCACCTGCGGCGTCTCGGTGCATCACCTGACCCTCAATGAGAACGATATTGGCGCCTACCGCACCTTCTTCAAACTGTCGCCGCCGTTGCGCAGCGAGCAGGACCGGCGGGCGCTGGTTGAGGCGGTAGCCGATGGCACAATCGATGTCATCGTATCCGGTCACGATCCGCAGAGCGCTGACACCAAACGGCTTCCCTTCGCCGAAGCCGCCTATGGCGCCATCGGTCTCGAAACTATGCTTTCAGCGGCGCTTGGCCTTTATCACAACGAGGCGATGCCGCTCTCGCGCCTGGTCGAAGCCATGTCGTCCAGGCCCGCCGAAATCCTCGGCCTTGAAGCCGGCAGGCTGGCTCCCGGCGCGCCCGCTGATTTCGCGCTCGTCGACCCCAACCTGTCATGGACCGTCGAAGAAGATACGCTGCGCTCGCGCGCCAAGAACTCGCCCTTCGAACATCGCACGCTGGAAGGCCGTGCGGTTGAAACGGTCGTTGCGGGCGAACGCGTTTACGCTTACGCTCGGGGCTGATCGCAAGTATCGAGGATCGCATGGACCTCTCCGCCGCGCACATGATCATCGCGCTGCTGTTCGGCTATCTCTGCGGCACCATCCCTTTCGGCCTGCTGCTGTCACGCTGGGCGGGTCTGGGCGATATCCGCGCGATTGGCTCTGGCAATATCGGCGCCACCAATGTGCTGCGCACCGGCAACAAAAAAATCGCCGCGCTGACGCTGCTCTGCGACGCGCTGAAAGGCGCCGTGCCGGCGCTGCTACTGGTTTGGCTCTACGGGCCGCAGGCCGGAATCCTCGGTGGGCTCGCCGCCTTTTTCGGACATCTGTTTCCGATGTGGCTCGGCTTCAAGGGCGGCAAGGGCGTGGCCACCTCGATCGGCGTGCTGTTCGGCCTCTATTGGCCGCTTGGCCTGGTGTTCGCGGCGGTGTGGATCGCCATGGCGGGGCTGTTCCGCATCTCATCGCTTGCCGCACTGACGGCGAGCGCCGTATCGCCGCTCGCCGCCTATCTGCTCGGGCGGTCCGATCTGATTTTGCCTGCGGCCATCATGGCGGCGGCGGTCTTCATCACCCATCGCGCCAATATCCGCCGCCTCATCAAGGGCGAGGAGCCGCGCATCGGCAAATCAAAACCCGCATGAGCGCGGCGCCACTCAGCGAGGAGGAACGGCGCGACTGGCTCCGGCTCGCGAAAACCGAAACTGTCGGCCCTTCCACCTTCCGCGCGCTGCTGCAGCGTTTCGGATCAGCCTCCGAGGCGTTGCGCGAACTTCCCAGCCTCGTGCACAAGAGCGGCCTCAACCGTGCGCCGCGCATCTTCGATCGCGACGAGGCCCAGCGCGCACTGGACAATGCGGCAGGGGTTGGCGCGCGTTTCATCGCCTGGGCGGAAGCGGACTATCCGGCGCTCCTCCGCCAGACCGATACCGCACCGCCCGTCATCTGCGTCAAGGGTGATGCCAGCCTGCTGTCACGGAGCGGCGCGGCCATCGTCGGGGCCCGCAACGCCTCGGCAATCGCCCGAAAATTCGCCCGCCAGCTGGCCCGCGAGATCGGCGCCGAGGGACATGTGATCGTCTCGGGCCTTGCCCGCGGCATCGACACGGCGGCGCATGAGGCGGCGCTGGAGCAAGGCACGGTTGCGGTGGTGGCGGGCGGCGTCGATGTGGTGTACCCGCCGGAGAATGCCGCGCTGCACGCCGCCATTGGCGAGCGCGGCGTCATCGTCTCGGAGCAATTGCCGGGCGCCGAGCCGAAAGCGGAATTCTTTCCGCGCCGCAACCGGATCATTTCCGGCCTGTCGCGGGCGGTGATCGTCATCGAGGCGGCACTGCGCTCCGGCTCGCTCATCACCGCCAGGCTGGCCGCCGAACAGGGCCGCGAGGTGTTCGCCGTGCCAGGCTTTCCGCTCGATCCGCGCTGCGAGGGCACCAACCGGCTGATCCGCGAAGGCGCCGCCCTTCTCATGTCGTCGCGCGATGTGCTGGAAGCGCTCGCCGAAAAAGGCCAGCCCAGGCAGATGTCGTTCCTCGAACCGGAAGCCTCGGCGATCGATCCCATGCCGCCCGCCAGCCAGGCCCATGAAGCGGTGCTGGAACTGCTCTCGCCCACGCCGATCGGCGCCGATGAACTGATCCGCGAATCTGGCCTCGACCCGCCCACCCTTTCGGCCCTGCTGCTGGATCTGGTGCTGGCCGGGCGCGTCACGCGTCATGCCAACGGGGCGGTTTCGCTAGCCTGACGCGGTCTCGCGCCCGCCCAGCTGACGCAGCACCAGAACCATGGTGGCATGCGCTTCGCCGTCGCCGATATTGACGATCTTGTGCGGCAGGTCGCCCCGGAACCGCAGCGCTTCGCCGGCCCGCGCACGGGCGGTCTCGTCGCCGGAGGTGACTTCGATCTCGCCGGCCAGCAGGTAGAGATGCTCTACCGTTCCAGGCGGATGCGGATCGGATTCGAGAACACCCCGCGGTTTGGCGCGGAAATCATACCATTGCACCTGATCGACCAGGTTGAGCGGCCCCGCGATGGCGAGGCGGCACAGCCCGTCCTGGCTCTCGAGGATCGGCACGCCGGACTTCAGCTGATGCTCCAGGAACACCTGCTGGCCTTCGCTGCGCAGCACCTCGTCAATGGTCGTGTCGAGCGCCCGCGACAGGCGATAAACAGTTGAAAGCGTGGGGTTTGTCTCGTTCCGTTCGATTTGTGAGATGATCGACTTGGCAACCCCGGATTGCTCCGAGAGATCGCCCAGTGACATGTTGTAGGCCTTGCGCAGCCGCTGGATGGTCTTGCCCAGAGCAGGCGTCGGATCGCCATCCGTTGATGGCGTTTCTTTTCTGCCGCGGCGCGTTGACATCTGACCGTCCTGTTGTTAGTACTTCTGTTCGTTAAAACGAACACCCGGATGTTTGGTGCTGCGCTACGATCTCAGTTAGCCGGTTTTTGACCCGAATTTCAATTGAATTCGGTCAAGTGCCCGGTCCCTCGTACGGCAGACCGAACGTTTGAATGAGCGAACGATCAAAAGGAAACAGGCGTCATGCGGTATTTCCCGGTTTTCATGGACCTGCGCGGCAAGACCGTCGTTGTGGTCGGTGGCGGCGAAGAGGCGCTGCGCAAGATCAGGCTGCTTCTGAAGACCGAGGCCGCCGTCCAGGTGATTGCCGCGGCGTTGCATGAAGAGCTCGCCGCCGAGCCCCGTGTGATGTGGCGCGCCAGGGTCTATTATCCGCAGCTGCTGAGCGGCGCCGCCCTTGTCTATTCGGCGGATGCAACGCTCAATGCGCGCGTGGCGGCGGATGCCCGGCAGCGTGGCATTCCGGTGAATGCCGTGGACGAGCCGGAGATTTCGACGTTCATCGTGCCGTCGATTGTCGATCGTGATCCGGTGGTGGTGGCGATCGGGACCGAAGGCACGGCCCCGGTGCTGGGCCAGGGCTTGCGGGCGCGCATCGACGCCATGCTGCCGCAGGCCTTGGGCGGGCTTGCCGGCGCGGCGGCCACCCTCCGTGAGCGGGTGGCGGATGCCATTCCGCCCGGTAACCGGCGGCGCAGCTTCTGGCAGCGCTTCTTCTTCGGCGATGTGCGCGACGCCTATATCGCGGCGGACTCCTGCGCTTATCTGGCGGGGGTCGAAAACCTGTTCGCCGATGAGGCCCAGCCACCGCAGGGCCGCGTCGCCTTCGTCAGCCTGGGCGCGCGCGACCCTGAATTGCTGACCCTCAAGGCCCAGCGCAAGTTGCAGGAAGCCGATGTCATCGTCCATGACGCCGCCATCCCGGCCGCCATCCTCGAGCTCGCCCGGCGCGATGCCGTGCGCGTGCCGGCGGTTGAGAAAGCTTATGGCGGCGCCAGCGCCCTGCTGCTGGCCGAGGCGCGCGCCGGAAAGCGCGTGGTGCGGCTGACCGATGGCGAGGCGGCGCCCGAAGAAACCGTTTCAGTGGCCGCTGAAGGC
>NZ_JBJTER010000130.1:0-30638 GCF_046093005.1 Aestuariivirga sp. | reverse complement strand
GCACGCCTCTGGTGCAGACACTTTGTCAACACCACCTAGCCTTAAGGTTGTCAACTACGCCTCCAAACGTCTATGACAACGTTGTCAATAATTAGTCGATCTTTGACAGCGTTGTCAATACCGAAGGTGAAAGACGAACAGGAACTCAGATGAGAAGTCTTGTTGGCACATTCATAAAAGCTGGAGAAACGGAGTTTGTGGGAGGGAGACATCGTCAGGCGCCGCCGGGTGGAAAAGCTATTGAAATGTTACCGCGCCCCTGCCCCCGTCTCCCGATGCCTGCCGTAAGCCAGTTATGCGCCAGGCGCCTGCGCGATCTTGACTCCCGCCTGGCCTCGGCGTCCTCGAAGGCCACCCAACAGGCCGTCGAGCAGTTGCGAGAAGTTGTCCCAGATCGAGCCTGGCCGCGCGGTGACCACATAAAAGAGAAGAACCGAGAGAACAGAGTAAGTGGCAAAAATCAGCCATAGCGGATAAGCGGGATTGACATTGAATTTCTCTCCCGTATCCGCCGCGGCTTCCACAAGTTGATGATAGAGGATGACAACAAGCAAGGCGAAAACCGTCTGATAAAAGTTCTTGCGGCGCGAACTCTGAATGGCCAGCGAAACCGCCAGCATAGGCAAGAACAGGGCGGAAAATGCGATCACCAGCTTCTTGTGCAACTGGACCTGGATTTCCTGAGCCGTTGCATTCGCCGCGCGGCTCCCGGGCGTGAGCAGCTCGGGAAGCAACAATTCCATTTCGTCCTTGCCGCGCGGCCGGAACGGCTCCAAGCCGTCGCCAAAGGGTATGTCGAGAGCGGCGAACGTCATGCTCTGCACAGCGTTCAAGTCTTTTGGATCGCCGATGATCTTCCGGGTCCCATCAAAGAGCCACAGCTTCATCTGTTGAGGCGTCTTGACGACGGCGCCAGTGGGGGCCGTAATCGTCAGGGAGCCGCCGTTTTCGAGCGGCTCGAAAATCATGACATTCACGAAGCTATGCCGGTCTGGATTGATTTTCTCAACGAACAGGGTCCTGTCGCCAATTTTCATGAAGGTGCTGTCCCGCGCCTTGAGATAGAAATCCGCATTGATCAAACGGTGGGTCAGACCCCGGTAAGCATAGCGCCCAAGCGGCTCGAACCAGCCGACAACCAAAGTGTTCAGAATCGTGAAAACAACGCCGAGGACCAGGAGTGAAGCGAACACCCGCGCGATGCTTGTTCCAGTCGCCTGGAGGATTGCGACTTCGGAGTAGAGCGACAGCTGCCGAGCCGCCATGTAGCTTCCAAAGTACAAAGCGAATGGGAGCATGAACGACAGATAGTGTGGAACGAATGCCGCCAGCAACCGCGCGACGATCGTCAGTCCGTCCTCATTCCCGATCACCAGATCAAAAATCATGACAAGGCGCGCTGCGGAAAGCACCAGCAGTCCGGTCAGGATCGTTGCGATGATCGGGGTCAGCGTCTCTCGCAATACATACTGGTCGATACGCTTGATGATGGCCGCACCCATTGCCGCTGACGCATAGACTGCAATTCAAATCATACAGGAATCCGCTTGCGCCTGTCACCGGCTTTGTCGCGGCCGCGGCTACTGCGAGAGCTTCGCCGGATTGCTGACATCAGCGCCGATTTCGGCCAAGTCCTGGTAGCGGTCGCCGATCCGGTGGTGCGGGCGTCCGCCGGTGGCGCCCCCGAAGGCGGCGATCAGTTCGTCATCGGCAGGCGCGTCGGCGATTGAAAACTGCACAGTCAGATAATGCGAGCGCCGGCCGGTATCATGCTTGTCCATCAGCGGGATTTGGATCTGGCTATTGGCGGGCCCGCGGGTGTTGGTGAAGCCGAGATAGGTCTTGGCGCCCAGCGCCTCGCGGTAGAAATTGCCGAAATGCAGTGTATGGATCAGCGCCGAGGCATGTTCTTGCTCGCAATCAAGCCCTGCCATGGCGGCCTTGCCATAGGCCTCGATCATATCCGCACCGCCGGCCATGGCCACGATGCGTTCGGTCAGCAGCTTTCCGAGCATGGGCGCGAAGGCCTTAATCTCGGGTTTGAGGTCTTCGACATAGCCCCGCCCCGCCCAGGGGTTCCTGACGACGGCGGCCACGCCCAGCATGCGCAGCGGCGGGGTTGCCGCCCTCCCGCCCTCAATTCGGATTTCTTCTTCGAAGTTTACCAGTTTCCTGATTTGCAATTCCATCGCTGTCTCCGAAATCATACCTTGAGCGTGCGCCCGCTGGCTCGTTCGAGAAAGCCAAGCAGCTGCGCGTTGAATGTGTCCGGCGCTTCAGCCAGGGCCATGTGACGGAGGCCTGGGAGGATAACCAGGTCGGCCCCCGGAATTTCGGCGGCGATGGCGCGGCTCATGGCGGGCGAGTTGCCGTGATCCTCATCGCCCGTCATCACCAGCGTGGGAACATTTATGGGCGGAGAGGGGGCAATCAGTTCGCTGACGCCGTCCGCAAGCACCTGATAGATTGGCCAATAAACCTCCCTGCGATTGGCCATGATCCAGCCGCGCACGGTGTTCATCAGCGCCGGGTTTGCGGCGCGGAAATCATCCGTGAACCAGCGCTGAAGCGCGGCTTCGACCGTCGCGGCCGGGCCTTCCGCGCGGGCCTGTTCGACGCGCCGCAGGATCGCATCTTGCGCTGCCGTGTCACGCGCATGAGCTGAATGCAGCACGCCCAGCGCCCACAAGCGGTCCGGATTGTCCATGGCGAAGCGCCGCGCGATCATGCCGCCCAGTGAGAAGCCCAACACCGCTGCCTCATAGAGCCGCAGGTGGTCCATCAATTCGCGCAGCTGATCTGAGAACATGGCGAGCGATGGCCGCTCCGGCGGCAGGCTGCTCTCGCCATGGCCATGAAGATCATAGGTGATGACGCGATAGCGTTCCGCGAGAGCGGGAGCCTGCCACTGCCAGGACTGGCGGTTGAGACCAAGGCCGTGCACCAGCACGACGGCGGCATCGCCATGCCCGCGCGTTTCAAGGGCGGTGCCGCGCGGCGTCCGCTCCGGCATCTCAGCCCGCCACCGGCTTGTAGGCCACGACCTCGACCTCCACGCGCACATCGACGAGAAGCTCGCTCACCACGGCGGACCGGGCGGGCGGATCATGCGGGAAATACTCGCCATAGACGGCATTGAAGCCTGGAAAATCCGCCCTGTCCCGCAGCCACACCATGGCTTTCACCACATCCGCCAGCGCACACCCCGCCTCGGCCAGCGTCGCCTTGATGTCTTCGAGAACGGCGCGGGTCTGTTCCTCCACGCTGCCGGTGGTCATCACCTGGCCATCCTTGAAAGGTATCTGACCGGTCAGGAACACGAAATCTCCAGCCCGGATCGCCCGCGACAGGGACAGCTTGCGCCCGCCGATCACCAGCGGACCGCCGATAACTTGCTTGGTCTTCATTGCCGTCATTTCCCCTAACCCTAGGCAAGGACCATAAGCGTAATATACGAGAATTCCGACAGGGCGCGCCGAAAATATTGTAGCCTCAGAAAGGCGATGGCCTCAGCTATCGCCGTAGACGGAAGGAGCAGCGCATGGGCAATCTGCAGCGTTACCGGATGTTCATCGACGGCCAATGGGTGGATGCCGGCGACGGACGGACATTCACCTCGTTCAACCCCGCGACGGGCGATGACTGGGCGGAAATCCCGGAAGCCACCGCAGATGATGTGGACCGCGCGGTCAAGGCCGCGCACCGCGCCTTCAGCGAAGGCGAATGGGCGAAAGCACTCCCCACCGCGCGCGGCCGCTATCTGCGCCGTCTGGCCGATCTCCTCGCGCAGAAGTCGGAGGAACTCGGCCGCACTGAAACCATCGACACCGGCAAGATGCTGAAGGAAACGCGCTGGCAGGCGAAATACATCGCCGAGTTCTTTCATTTCTATGCCGGCGCTGCCGACAAGGTGATGGGCTCCACCCTGCCCATTGACAAGCCGGACATGCTGGCTATGACGCTGCGAGAGCCGCTTGGCGTTGTGGCGGCCGTGGTGCCATGGAACTCGCAGCTGTTCCTCGTCGCGGTCAAGATCGGGCCTGCGCTGGCAGCGGGCAATACCGTGGTGCTCAAGGCCTCCGAGCATGCCTCGGCCCCGATGCTGGAGTTCGCCCGGCTCATCGAAGAGGCGGGCTTTCCGCCTGGCGTCTTCAACGTGGTCACCGGCCATGGCGAGCCCTGTGGGCGGGTGCTCTCGTCGCATCCGCTCGTGCAGCGCATCAGCTTCACCGGCGGGCCTGAATCGGCGCGCCACATCGTGCGCAATTCAGCGGAGAATTTCGCGCAGGTGTCGCTGGAGCTGGGCGGCAAGTCCCCGTTTCTGGTGTTTGAGGACGCCGACCTCGAAAGTGCTGTGAACGGCTCGATTGCTGGCATTTTCGGCGCCGCCGGGCAATCCTGTGTGGCTGGGTCGAGGCTCTATCTTCACGAGAAGGTGGCGGACCGGTTCCTGAGCGAGATGGTGTCACGCGCCCGCCAGATCCGTATCGGCGATCCGCTGCTCGAAGAAACCCAGATGGGGCCGCTCGCCACCCATGGCCAGATCGCGCGCATCGAGAAGGAAGTGGCCTTCGCGCAGGAGCAGGGCGGAAAACTGCTCACCGGCGGCAAGCGCCCGCCGGACCAGAACCGCGGCCTCTATTACGAGCCGACGATCATCGAATGTCAGAACCAGAACATGCGGATCGTCGATACCGAGCTGTTCGGCCCGGTGTTGAGCGTGCTGCGCTTTAGCGACGAGAATGAGGTGATGCGCCTGGCCAATGACACGCGCCATGGCCTGGCGGCCGGCGTGTTCACCAGGGATGGGGCCCGGGCGCTGCGGGTCACGCGGCAGCTGCGCGCCGGCATCGTCTGGGTCAACACCTATCGCGTGGTCTCGCCGATCGCCGAGTTTGGCGGCTTCAAGGAGTCGGGCTACGGCCGGGAGAGCGGCCTCCAGGCGATCTATGACTACACCCGTCCCAAGACTGTGTGGATCAACACTTCGGACCAGCCGATGGCCAATCCCTTCGTGATGCGCTGACGGCTATTCCGCCGCCGCGATCACCGTGTTGCGCTTGGCGCCGGCCAGCGGCACGCCGAAGTCCCTGGCGCTGGCCAGGGTGATGGCGCGCAGATCCTCGGGCTCGATGTTGCGAACATCGGTCTTGCCGGTGCAGCGGGCCATGATCGAGGCTTCCGCCGACATGGCGTTGATGATCGAGGCCGCGGCATCGGTGCGCTCGTCAGTTGAGCGGTCGCCGAAGAAGGAGAGTCCGCCGGGTCCCATCTCGCCGCCCAGCGCCATCGCCATGGTCATGCCGATGGCGCCGGCCTTGGCGCCGAGCCCGATCAGTTTCGCCACGTCGGTGCCAGAGCGCACACCGCCGAAATAAACGAAGTCGATGTCTTCCTCGCGGTTCATCCGCCGCACGATTCGCATCGCGTCGCGCAGCACCGTGAAGTCGGGGTAACCCTTGAGTTCCGGCCAGGCCCCGGCAATGCCGGATGAGCCGTCCAGCAGCATCATGTCGAAGCCGTTCTCAAGCGCGAAGGGCATGGCCTGCTCGAGGCTGGCCGCATTGGCGACGAGCCCGATGATCTTGCCGTCCCGGCGCTCCGGCATGAATGGCGCGAAGCCGCCACGCTGCACATAGACATATGCCGCGGCAGCCGCATCCGGCGTGTCCTCGCCCGTGATCAGCAACTGCAGCCATGGCGCTTTGCTGCCGGGGAGCGGCTTGCGCCCCAGCCAGGCGGAGCCGACATTGCCCAGCGCCTGGCCCAGCGCCGGCCTTGCCTCCCCGGGAAGCGCGTCGAGCCCGGCGGCGATCACCGGAATGTCGAGCTTGATCCGGCCCGCGATGTCGGTCGCCGTGTTGCAGGCGTCGCGATAGGGGTCGATCACCAGGCGCGACAGGTTGGCGGGAAGCAATACGAGATCGTCGAAGGAGGCCCGGTGATTTTCGGGGAATGGGTTCTGCTTGGGCTTCAGCCGCTTCTGCAGGATGGCGGTCTGGGTCTTGAGGTCGTTCACGGAGGTGCGCGCCATGACGAAGATATCCTCGCGCGTCTTCACCGAGTAGTCGGATGAGCCGGTCTCGGCATCGCAACGGTAGCAGCGTGCCGCCTCTTCCTTGGCGGTCACGTCGTCATAGGTGGTTTCGATTTCCGGGAAGGCTGACGGATTCTCACCCAAGCCGTTGAACTTCTGGTCACGGCGCGGGAAGATTTCCCAGTTGATGTCCTGCGCCGCCGGAACCCGCCTTGTGCGGTAAGGCGTGCGGTAGGGCAGGGGCTCGGCAATGCCGTCGAGATGCGACTTCACATAATGCGCCGCGCGGTGCCCGTGCATCATCGCCACAACGATGGTGGAGCCGCCGAAGGCGCCGTCGCCCGCGGCGAATACTTTCGGGTCGGCGGTGCGCATCGAGTTCCAGTCGGTTTTCACGCGGTCACCGGCCATCAGGCCTTTGGCGTCGAGTTCGTTTGACTCGGCCTTCTGGCCCACCGCCATGATGACCATGCCGCAGCCGATGTCGCGTTCGGAGCCGGGCACGGTTTCTGGCTTGCGGCGGCCATCCGGCCCCGGCGCGCCGAGTCTCGTTTCCACGCAGCGCAGGGCAAACTTGCCGCCTTCGCTCACCACCGCAACCGGCTGGGTGTTGTAGATCACCTCGATGTTTTCGGCGATCGCCTGGTGGAGTTCTTCCTTGCGGGCCGGAATTTCCTTGGGGCCGCGGCGGTAGAGCACCTTCACCTCTTTCACACCCGGCATGCGCAGCGCGGCACGGCAGGCGTCCATCGCCACGTCGCCGCCACCTACCACGATGACCTTCTCGGGAAGCATCGGGCGCTCCCCGGCGTTGATGCGGCGCAGGAAGCCCACACCGTCAACCACATTGGGATGGTTCTCGCCATCGATGCCCATGGGCTTGCCCCACCATGAGCCGATGGTGAGCAGCACCGCATCATGGCGCGCCTTCAAGGCGTCGAGGGTCACGTCCTTGCCAAGCGTTACGCCGCAATGCAGCTTGATGCCGGGGCAATGGTTGAACATGCGCTGCATGTCTTCCTCGATGATGCCCGGTGGCAGGCGGAAGCCGGGAATGCCCCACACCATCATGCCGCCGGGCTTGTCCATCATCTCATAGACGTGCACTTCGAAGCCGGCTTCGGCCAGATCCTGCGCGGCGGTGAGGCCCGCGGGGCCAGCGCCGACGATGCCCACGGTTTCCTTGCGGGTCACGTGAACGGGCGGCAGGTGATGATCCTTGCCGAGCTTGTCCATCACATAGCGCTTGAGGTTGCGGATGGCGATCGGCCCATCGCTTTCGGTGCGGCGGCAGGCGGGCTCGCACGGCGCGTCGCAGACCCGCCCGCAGATCGACGAGAATGGGTTGGTGGCGGTGATCGCCTCGAAGGCCTCGGCGAATTTCTCTTCCCAGATATAGCCGATGTAGGAAGGCGCATCGGTGCCGACGGGGCAAGCCACCTGGCAGGGGGCGGGGACGAAATGCGGGTCCTGGGTGTCGTCGCGGGACGGCGCCTTCGGCGGCCGGATGCGGTTGATGTCGTAGACGGTAATGACGTTGGAGCTCATCGCCTCGGTCCTGTGTGGTTCGCGCGAAGGTCAGGAGGCCTTGCGCAGGTCCTGTTCGCGTTCGCGGTATTCGGGGTGATAGGGCAGCCTGGTGATGGCTGCGGCTTCGGGCGTCAGCGCCACAAGGTCGTCGCGGCTCACCTGATGCGGGTCGCTGTAGCCCAGGGCATGGGTAATGGCGGCGATCTGCCAGCGCACCGATTCGAGGAAGCGGTGGATGTTCTGCGCTTCGACCGGCACATTGTAGCGCTTCTCATGCTCGGGATCCTGCGTGGCGATGCCGGTGACGCAGGTGCCGACGTGGCATTGCAGGCAGGCAATGCAGCCGCCGGCGATGATGGCGGAGGTTCCAAGCGCCACCGCATGGGCGCCCAGCGCCAGGGCCTTCACCGCGTCGATGCCGTCCTTGATGCCACCCATCAACACGATGGGCATGTCGAGCCCGCCCACTTCGGTGAGCGCGTCGCGCGCCTCCTGGATTGCGGACAGGGTGGGAATGCCGACGAATTCGAGAACCTCGTTGCCGGCCGCACCTGTCGAGCCCTGCATGCCGTCGAGCTCAACGAAATCGAAACCGTCTTTCCAGGCGATCTTGATGTCGTCGCGCACGCGGCCCGCGCCGAGCTTCACCGATACCGGAATGCGGTAGCCGGTCGCTTCGCGGAATTCCTCGACCTTGATCACCAGGTCGTCGGCGCCCAGCACGTCCGGGTGGCGCGATGGCGAGCGCAGGTCGATGCCCGCCGGAATTCCGCGGATGCGGGCGATTTCCGGCGTCACCTTCTTGGCCATCAGCTGGCCGCCCAGCCCGGGCTTGGCGCCCTGGCTGATGTAGATTTCGAGGCCATTGGCCTGCTGCATGTCATGGATGTTCCAGCCCAGGCGGCCGGCCAGGCACTGGTAGATCAGCTGGCCAGCCTCCTTGCGCTGTTCCTTGGACATGCCGCCCTCGCCGGTGTTCTCCGAGATCCCGGAGAGCCGGGAGGCGATGGCCAGCGCCAGCTTGGCCGATTTGGACAGCGCGCCATAGGACATCGGCGCGATCATCACCGGCATCGACAGCTTCAGCGGATTGGCGCCGGAGCGGCCGCCCACTTCGGTGCGAAGCTCGACCTTGGAGAGCACGTCCGGATCAGTGCCGATGGCCGGCAGGATGTCCTTCTTGAACGCGATGTCGGAGATGTGCGGCATCGGCCGGGCCGCGCCATAGCCGCGGATGCGATAACGCCCGATCTGCGACTTGACGTGGATATCCTCCTGGACCTTGGCGTTCCAGTAGGCGTTGTCGGCGAAGCTTTCGAAGAAGGGAATGGCGCGGCGCCGCGGCTCGGTCCTCGGATAGCGCAGCTTCTTCCCGGCGTTGACGATCTTCTGGAACGTGCCGGTGAAAGGGATCTTGTATTTGTCGAGGAAGGCGAGGAGCTCGTCGCGCTCGGCGGCCGGCAGGTCAGTGAGCATCGCATCGGTGCCCATCTCGCCGATCTTTCCGGCCACATATATGTCGCCGCCGGTCATGTCCTGGCCGACCTTCTCGCCGGAATGCCCGAGAATGATCAGGCGGCCGCCATACATCATGTAGCCGGCCATGAAATTGGCGTTGCCGCAGGCCAGCAGCGTGCCTGCCTTCATCACCTGGCCGGCGCGCGAGCCGATGTTGCCCTTGACCACGATCTCGGCGCCGCGGATTGCCACGCCCGGAATGGCCGAGGCATTGCCGTTGACCACAATCGAGCCGCTGAGCATGTTGTCGCCCACGCCCCAGCCCACATTGTTGTCGACCACGAAGCGTGGCCCGTCGGTGAGGCCGCCGCAAAAATAACCGGCCGAGCCGCGGATATGCACGTTGATCGGATGGATGAGCCCCACACCGATGTGGTGCCGCGCATCGGGGTTCAGCACCTCGACGTCGACGCCCTCGGCGCCATATTTGCGCAGGAGTTCGTTAGCCTCGCGGACAGGCGTTACGCTGAGGTCGATCTTTGCCATGTGTCGTAGGTTCCGGGTGCTGGTTCGGATGTGTTGAGGGCGCGGCCGGGGAAGAGGCGGTTGAGCGACACTTCCTCGGAGGCGATGGCGATGATGTTGTCGTCTTCGTATTTCACCATCGGCTTCGCCGCGAGCTTGTCCTTGGCATAGCCAATCTCGTCCTTGGTCGAGACCAGGAAGGAGAAGGTGCCATCGAGGTCATCGATCGAGCTTTTCAGCGCCTGCTTCAGCGTGAAGCCGTGCTTCAGCTTGTCGGCGAGATAGACGGCGATCAACTCGGAATCATTGTCGGTGTTGAAGAAATAGCCCTGCTTCTCCAGCCGGCGGCGCATCTTGTAATAGATGGTGATCTGGCCGTTGTGCACGATCGAGATGTCGGCGAAGCCAGTGGCCCAGAAGGGATGCGTGGCCTCCGGCGCCACGTCGGACTCGGTTGCCAGCCGCACATGGCCGATGCCATGCGTACCCTTGAAGTTTTCGATCTTGTAGACATTGTCAACGTCATGGGCGCCGCCGAGGTCCTTGATGATGTCGAGGCTCTCGCCGATCGAGGACAGCTTGGCGGCATGCTCCATCTCGAAGGCGAAGCGCTGCAGGTCGCCGTCGAACTTGACCAGCACCGCGAAAGACGAGCCCTTGTGCTCTTCCTCGACGATGCGCGCCTGGAACTCGGCCAGCTTGGCTTTCACCCGTTCGATGGCCGCCTTGGCGCTTTCGCCCTCGCCGACGATAAAGCGCAGCCGCAGGTGGCCCGGTACCGGGTCACGGTACAGCGAAAAGCCAGTGGAATCCGGCCCGCGGTGCTGGCAGCCATCCAACATGTCGATCAGCGCCTTGCCGACCCTGGCGTCTGACGACGCGTTGCCCTTGTAAAGAATTCCAGCGATTCCACACATTTGCGGCCTCACTCCTCGATCAGGATACAGGTTTTGCCGTTACCCCAGGGCATCAGCCCTGGTTTTCAGGACATATATGCAACTTTCTTTCCCGGTATGAAAGGGAAAATCATAGGACGTGATGTCCCACTGAGGCGGACCTGGAAAATTCTGTTGCCCTGTTTTCGAGACTGCAATACTCATTGTGCCGGGCCGCGTAGCGGCGGAAATCCGCGCAAAGCCTAAAAAATTGATTTGGGAGGACGAAATGAAGCGAATGATGAAAAGCCTCATGGCAGCTGGCCTGTTGGCAGCGGCCATGCATGGTGCTGCGCTGGCCGAGGGCAAGGTCGTGATCGGCTACTCGGCGCCGGCGCTGCTTGGTGGCCAGGGCCAGATCCAGGCAGGCCTGGTGAACGGCGCCAAGGCCAAGGGCTGGGAGGTCGTGACCTTGACCTCTGGCGGCGATGCCCAGAAGCAGCTCAACGATATCAATGACTTGATCGCCCAGAAAGTGAACGCGATCGTGGCGGTTCCGGATGACAGTGCCGGCATTTGCCAGGCGGTGGCGGTGGCCAAGGAAGCCGGCGTTCCCTTCTACACCATCGACCGCGCCCCGTCGGGCTGCCAGGTCGACATGGTGGTGCTCTCGGACAACTATCTCGCGGGCAAGCAGGCTGGCGAGGCCATGGTGGAGTTCCTCAAGGCCCGCCACGGCTCGGTCAAGGGCAAGGTGCTGGAGATCACCGGCAACCTCGCCCAGAACGTGGCACAGCTGCGCGGCGCCGGCTTCAACGACGTCATGAAGCAGCATCCGGAAGTCGAAGTCATCACCAAGGTCGGCGACTGGGACGCCTCGAAGGGCGTCGACATCGTGCGTGACGTGGTCTCGGCCCAGGCCGATCTCGACGGTGTCTACATGCATTCGGATTGCGTGTACGCCACCGGCACGGTGCAGACCCTGAAGGAACTCGGCAAGGACGCGCTCGCCGGCAAGGATGGGCACATCTTCCTCGCCAGCGTCGATGCCTGCTTGGGCGCGCTTGAACTGATGCGCGAAGGCAAGTTCGATCACGCCTCCAACCAGCCGATCCCGGATTTCGGCGTGCTCGCGGTCGATTTCATCGAGAAGCGCCTGAAGGGCGAGGAAATCAAGCCAGGTGAAGTCAAGATGGAAGGCGCGCTGTGGTCGCCGGCCCGTGTCGAGCCGGCTGACGTTGGCTTGCAGCTCTTCCTCTCCACCACCGCTGTCAATTCGACCAACATGAATGACGAGCGCCTGTGGGGCAACATCGAGAAGAAGAACGGCGGCTAAGCGCCGCTATTTGAACGAACCAGAGGGTGCGGCTTCCGCCTGAGGAAGCCGCGCCTTCCCTCTTCCTCACATGCCGCGCTGATGGAGACCGCCATGGACGGCCGCACGCCCGCGCCTGTCGTCGAGATGCTCAACATCGTCAAGGTGTTCCCCGGCGTGCGCGCGCTCGACGATGTGTCCTTTACCGTGCAGCCGGGTGAAATTCATGCGCTGGTCGGCAAGAACGGTGCTGGCAAATCCACCTTGATGCATGTGCTGACGGGCCTTTACGCGCCGGATTCCGGCACCATCCGAATCCGCGGCACGGCCTATGAAAACCTCAATACGGCACGCGCCAAGCAGGCCGGCATTTCGCTGGTGGCGCAGCACGTCAAGTTCATCCCCGGGCTTTCCATCGCCGAAAATGTCTATTGCGGCATGCTTCCGATGAAGGCCGGCGGCTTCGTCGACTGGAAGAAGATGAACCGCGATGCCGAAGAGAAACTCGCCCGCTTCGGACTCCACCTCGATGTCACCCGGCTGATGGAGAACACCACCGTCGCCGAGCGCCAGATGATCGAGATTGCCCGCGCGCTGTTCGCCGACGCGAGCGTTGTCATTCTCGACGAGCCCACCGCGCCACTGCCCAAGCACGACGTGGCCAAGCTGTTCGAGTTCGTGCGCCGGCAGCGCGAACGCGGCGCCTCCTTCATCTACATCTCGCATTATCTCGAGGAGATTTTCGAGGTCGCCGATCACGTCACCGTCATGCGCAATGGCGTTGTCACCGGCTCATCGCCTGTTAAGGACATCACCCAGCCGGAGCTCATCCGGCTGATCAGCGGCGCCAATGTCGAACGCTACCGCCGCACCCCGGGCCAGCCCGGCAAGCCCGTGCTTGAATTGAAGAAGCTGTCACGCCCCCGCGCCTATGACGGCATCAACCTCACCCTGCATGCCGGCGAGGTGGTTGGCCTTACCGGCCTTGAGGGCAGCGGGCCCGGCGACCTGGCGCGTGGCCTGTTCGGGCTGGCGCCGCTCGGCACCGGCGAGGCGCTGCTCGACGGCAAACCCTATGAGGCGGCAAGCCCTATCGCGGCGCTTGCCCAGGGCCTGGCCTATCTCCCGCGTGACCGCCATGGGCTCGGCATCGTCGGCATCCGCAGTGTGCGCGACAATATCTCGCTTTCCGTGCTGGCCCGCCTGCAACGTCTCATCGGCCTCATTGACAGCGGCGCGGAACGCAAGCTGGCAACGGACTATATTGATGCGCTCGGCATCAAGACGCCATCGATGAACACCGCGGTCGAGAATTTAAGCGGCGGCAACCAGCAGAAAGTGGTGGTCGCCAAGCTGGCGGCGACCCAGCCCAAAGTGCTGGTGCTGGACGAGCCCACACAGGGGGTTGACGTTCAGGCCAAGGTCGATCTCCTGCGCATCGTCGATCAGCTTAGCCGCCAGGGCGTCGCCATCGCGGTCGTATCGGATGACCTCAACGAACTGATGGACATCTGCGACCGGATCCTGGTGTTCTACCGCGGCCGCATCATCCGCGAATTCCGCAAGAACGACGAAAAAATCACTGCGGCCAGGCTGCTGGCCGCCATCGAAGGCGAGACGGTGGAGACAGCCGATGCAAGCGTCTAGATATGTTCCAACCCTGCTCGATCATCTGATCTGGGTGATCCTGGTCGGCGTGTTCCTGTTCTTTGTAACGCAGTCGCCGGTGTTCCTGTCATCGACGAACATCACCAATATCCTGTCGGCGGCGGCCATTCTCGGCGTGCTTGTCGTCGGGCAGACATTCGTGCTGATCACCGGCAACTTCGATCTCTCGACCGAATCGACGCTGGGCCTCGCGGGCCTCGTGGGCATGTTCCTCATCGTGCCGGCGGCGGCGCCGCATTGGGGCGGCGGCATCATGCTCAACCCTTATCTGGCGATCATCGTCATCCTGGCGATGGGTGCTTGCGTTGGCTACATCATCGGCGCGCTCATCACTTTCGGCAAGATGAACAACTTCATCGTGACGCTGGCCATGCTGTTGATCCTGCGCGGCCTGATCATGGCCTTCACCAAGGGCACGCCGGTCAGTGGACTGGGCTTTGAGCCGGCCGAGACCTATTTCTGGCTTGGCCACAAGGCGCTCGTCGATATTCCCGGCGTCGTGAAGATCCCGGTGGCGGTGGTGGCCACCGCGGCGGTCTTCATCGTCGGCCATATCATACTGAACCACCGCCGCTTCGGCCGCGAGCTTTACGCCATCGGCGGCAACCGCCAGGCGGCCATCGCATCCGGCATCGATGCCGACAAGCGGGTGCGCCAGGTCTATGTGCTGAGCGGATTGCTTGCCGCTTTCGCGGGCTGGATGCTGGCCGGCCGCGTCGGCTCGATCCAGGCCAATCTCGGCGAGGGCTATATCTTCACCGTCATGGCGGCGGCGGTGATCGGCGGCATCAGCCTGCAGGGCGGGCGCGGCACCATGCTGGGCGCGCTGGGCGGTGTCCTCCTGCTGTCCACCATCGACCGCGGCCTCAACCTGATGAACGTCAACGTCTTCTGGGTGAAGGTCATCCAGGGTCTCATCATCATGCTTGCCATGTTCATCGATGCCCAGCGGGTGCGCTTCAGCACGTCCGAAGCGCGCGGCGCAGCGACAGAAAAAGCGGCCTAGCCTCTTGGGCGGCGAAACGGTCGCGATCGTCACCGGCGCAAGCCGTGGCATCGGCGCGGCGGTGGCCCGGGCGCTGGGCCGCGGCGGCGCCAGCGTCGCCGTTCACTACGGAACCCATGCGGCGGAGGCCGAGGAGGTCTGCCGCGATATCCGCGCGGCTGGCGGAAAGGCCATGGCCATTGCGGCCGACATGGGCAGCGAGGAAGAGATTGTCGCGCTGTTCGCCACCGTGGACCGTGAACTCGGCACCGTCACCGCGCTCGTCAACAATGCCGGCGGCATCATCGCCGTCTCGGCGGTGGCCGATCTCGAAGGCTGGATGGTGAACCGGGTGCTGGCGGTCAATCTTGCCGGGCCGATGTTCTGCTGCCGCGAGGCGGTCCGGCGCATGTCCACGGCGCGCGGCGGCAAGGGCGGGGCGATCGTCAATATCTCCTCCATGGCGGCGGTGCTGGGCGGCCTCCCGCATGAAGTGCCTTATGCGGCCAGCAAGGGTGGCCTTGACAGCTTCACGGTGGGGTTATCCCGTGAGGTGGCGATGGAAAGCATAAGGGTCAACGGCATCCGCCCCGGCCTCATCGACACGCCGATCCACGACCAGTATCACGGACCTGGCTTTGCCACGTCTTTCGCGGCGAACCTGCCGATGAAACGCGCCGGCACTTCGGAGGAGGTGGCCGCCGCGGCGCTGTGGCTGCTGTCGCCCGCCGCGTCCTATGTGACGGGCGCCATCCTGCACGTCTCCGGCGGCCGCTGAGCTGGCTGTCTTTCGCTCAGGCCTTGAGCAGCCAGGCGTGTTCCGGGGCGTTGTGGAACTTCCATGTGCGGTGCGGGCCAGCCATCACATTGAGATAGTAAAGATCATAGCCATGCGTGGTGGCGCAGGGGTGATAGCCTCCTGGCACCAGCGTTACGTCGCCATCTTCCACCGCCATCGCCTCGTCGAGCGAGCGGTCATCGGTGTAGATGCGCTGGAAGGCGAAACCCTGGGGCGGGTTGAGGCGGTGGTAGTAGGTTTCTTCGAGCAGGGACTCGTGCGGAAGATTGTCGGTATCATGCTTGTGCGGCGGATAGGACGATGTACAGCCGCCGGGCGTGATCACCTCGACGACCAGGAGACTCTCGGCCGGCTCCCATTCCGGGATGATGTTGGTCACATGCCGGGTGTTGGTGCCCTTGCCGCGGGTTTCCTGGTGCAATCCCTCAGGACCAATCACACGCGCTGGAAGCTTGCCTTCGCCGGGCGCCGTGCACACCGCCAGTGTAACATCGTTTTCCGCGGTCACCTTCCAGCCCATCCCGGCTGGTACATAGACTGACCATGGCTTGCCCTCGAACGGCGAATTGCGCTGGCCCAACACGCCCAGATCAGCCGCGCCAGCGGTGAGCCTGCCCTTGCCGCCGATGAAAACGAGACAGGTCTCGCGCCCTGGCTCGCCCCCTGCCGCGGTTTCACCGGGCGCGAGTTTCCACAGATCGAAGCCGACATAGGTCCACCCCGCACTGGCGGGCGTCACATGCACGATACGGCCGGTGTGAGCCGTGGGGTGAATCTTGAGTTTGGACATGGCTTGGATTCCATCGCGAAGGCCCCCTGCCCTACCGCCGGCCAACGCGCCTGTCTAGGCGTTGCAGCACTACTGACGGGTGCGGCCCAGAGAAAACTCGCCGCCGCGCACCCGCTCGGGGAGCCGCTCGCACATGACGGCAACGGCATCCTCGCCATAGGTGCCGATCAGTTCGGAGAGCGCGGCGAATATCGCCGCCGTCGCCAGGCAATCGCGGTCGACGCCTTCATAGGCCGCCTCTTCCCATGCATCGCGCAGGAATTGCAGGGCGAGCTTCTTCTCCTCCGCGGGATTGGAGTCGAGCCGATCGGCGATTTTCAACATGCTATCCATCGAATACGGCGCAGCGTCATCCCGCACCCGTCCACCATTTGCTCAATAGACAATAGCAATAGCTGCGTCCGAGACCACATTATACTTGAACGAAGGTTAATGCCGGTCCGCAAGTTCGAGCGACCCGGCGCTGCGTGCCGGGCTTCGGCTCGCTCAGCCGATGGCCGAAAGATCAGTCCTCATGCCCCTGTTGGTGGCAAGGACCCGCAGGAGAGGAGAAAGTCGTCACGGCCTTCTCAGGGGCGCTTTCGGAAAGTGGCATAGCCTGGCGCGCGCGCTTCGCGCTTCGCCTTGGCCTCGTAGCGGGTTTCAATCCAGTCCGGAAAGGGCTGGGCTGGATTTCCCTCCTCAATGAAACCGCCATGCGCCGCCACCCGGTCTCTCGTCCAGGCGAGGTAGTCCGGGATGTCGCTGGCGAACAAAAACAGGCCTTGCGGCGCCAGGATGCGGTGGAACTGGGCCAGCGTTTCGGCGCTCACGAAGCGGCGCTTGTTGTGCCGCGCCTTGGGCCAAGGATCAGGATAGAGCAGATAGATGCGCTCGAAGGATGCCGGGGGCAGCGCTTCCAGCAGCGGGCGGGCGTCACCGTCATGGATGTTCACATTGCCGAGGTTCTTCTCTTCCACCAGCGCCAGCAGCTTGGCGACGCCGTTGACGAAGGGCTCAGCCCCGATGAAGGAGATTTCCGGATGAAGCTCCGCCTGGTGCGCCAGATGTTCGCCGCCGCCAAACCCGATTTCGAGCCAGCGTGGTTCATGCGTGCGGGCCAGCGGATCATGCAACGCCACACGCAGATGCGGCAGCAGCTGCGCCATCAGCTCCGAATGATGACGGCGCAAGGACTTACCCTTGCGCCGCCCGTAGAACTGGAACCGTTTCTCGGTGGAGGTCACTTCACCGCGGCTTTGAGCGCCTTGACGAGATCGGTCTTCTCCCAGGAGAAGCCGCCGTCCTTGTCCGGCGCGTGGCCGAAGTGGCCATAGGCGGAGGTGCGGGCATAGATCGGCCGGTTGAGATTGAGGTGGGTGCGGATGCCGCGCGGCGACAGGTCCATCACCTTGGCAATGGCCTTCTCGAGCTTGGCCTCGGGCACTTTGCCGGTGCCGTGGGTGTCGACATAGATCGACAGCGGCTGGGCCACGCCGATGGCATAGGACAGCTGGATGGTGCAGCGCCTGGCGAGCCCCGCCGCCACTACGTTCTTGGCAAGGTAGCGCGCCGCATAGGCGGCCGACCGGTCGACCTTGGTGGGGTCCTTGCCAGAGAAGGCGCCGCCGCCATGGGGCGCTGCGCCGCCATAGGTGTCGACGATGATCTTGCGGCCGGTGAGACCGCAGTCGCCATCGGGCCCCCCGATGTAGAACTTGCCGGTGGGGTTGACGTGCCACACCGTCTCCTTGGTGATCCAGCCCCTCGGCAGTGCCTTCTGCACATAGGGCTTGACGATCCGCAGCACGTCGGCGGACGACAGGGTCTCGTCAGTGTGCTGGTGCGACACCACGATCTGGCTGACGCCCACCGGCTTGCCGTTCTTGTAGATGACGCTCACCTGGCTCTTGGAGTCGGGGCCCAGGGCCTTTTCCTTGCCGTTGCGGCGCGCGTCGGCGAGCAGCTTGAGGATGCGGTGGGCGTAATAGATCGGCGCGGGCATGAGCTCGGGTGTCTCGTCGCAGGCATAGCCGAACATGATGCCCTGGTCGCCAGCACCTTCTTCCTTCTTCTCGCCCGAGTCCACGCCCTGGGCGATGTCGGAGGACTGGCTGTGCAGCAGGATTTCGATCTTGGCGGTCTGCCAGTGGAAGCCGGACTGCTCATAGCCAATGTCACGGATCGCCTGGCGGGCGGCGGCCTCGATTTTCGCCTTGGTCAGCGATGAGGGTCCGCGGGTTTCGCCGGCGATCACCACGCGGTTGGTGGTGGCAAGCGTCTCGCAGGCAACCCGAACCGCCCACGGGTCAAAGCCCTTGTCCAGCGCCTCGCGGTAGAACAGATCGACGATTTCGTCGGAAATCCGGTCGCACACCTTGTCCGGGTGGCCCTCCGAAACCGACTCGCTGGTAAACACGAAATTCTTGCGTGGCATCTGGTCTTCAAGCCCCTGCGATTCAACCGGAGGGCTTTTGGCAGCCTTGATCGTCACGGTCAAGCTGGCGCAGCCAGGACATGCCGTAATCCGCAAGCTATTCTTTGGTCTCGGCGATGACCCGGGCGATAACCGAAATCAGCTTGCGCTTATTGGTGCTGTCGGCATCGCGGAAGGCCCTGGCCAGCGTCACGCCCTCGACATTCATCAGAGCTGACAGCACGGCATCTTCCTCACGTGCTTCTCCAAGACCACCATGTTCGTCGGCGCCAGGCAGGTCTTCAAAGAAGAACTGAACCGGAACGCCAAGGATCTTTGCCGCAAAATAGAGGCGGCTTGAACTGATGCGGTTGGATCCTTTTTCGTACTTCTGAACCTGTTGAAAAGTAATGCCAAGCAGTTCGCCCAGCCGTTCCTGGCTCATACCGATGAGTTGGCGGCGCATGCGGATACGGCTACCCACATGCGCGTCGACGAAATTCGGATCGCGTCTTGTCATGATTTCCCCAGACCTGCTGCCCCCCGGCGTGAAGCTGGGCGATACCCCGAGAAAATAGACAGGGGCACTGACCTAACTAGAACCGGATTACATCTTATAGTATAGTAGATTTTGGCACGCAATTGCTTTCCCTTGTAAACCTTACTATAAGTCTTGCCTATATATCAGGCTTTGTTGCAACATTCAACAACTTACAGTTGTTTCAGGTGAATGCCTGTTGCGAAGACGGCCAAAATTATCAAAAGCAACGATAGATCACCCCAGCGCCCATAGAAAGTTGAGTCAAGCGCCTCCGGTACAGCGGCGTCAATCACTCCTTGTGCCCCAAGCGGCAGTTGCTCCCTGATGCGGCCGTGAGAATCAATGACCGCCGATACGCCGGTGTTGGCCGCGCGCAGGACTGGTAACCCTTGCTCGATGGCCCGGAGGCGCGTCTGCGCCAGGTGCTGATATGGGCCGATCGAACGTCCGAACCAGCCGTCATTGGTGACATTGACGATCGCTTGTGGCCGCGCCGCAGGGTCCAGAAGGCGATGCGGGAAGATCACCTCATAGCACACCAGCGGGGCCACTGTGAGCCCGCCTGGCAGCTTCAGGGTCCGCGGCCCCGGCCCGGCGGTGAAACTTCCCGGCGTTTCCACCACCCGGCGGAAGCCCATAGGTTCGAGCAGCCAGCCCAGCGGCAGGAATTCGCCGCCCGGCACCAGCCGCCATTTGTCATAGCGGGCAACGGGCTCGGCAGTTCCATCGAAGACGATGACGCCGTTGTGCACGCTTGGCTCCGGCACCACCGTGCGGTCCACCCGGATGGCGCCGGTGATCAGCACTGTCCGGCCACCCAGCAGCGGCGCGAGTTCGGCCCGCGCGCCCGGGCTTTCGTCGATCAGGAAGGGCACCGCCGATTCCGGCCACAACAGATGCGTGACACCGCCAATGCCATCCGGCCGCTCCGCCGTTGGCATGCCCGACAGGCGGAGCAGGTCCTCGAAGATGGCGCGGGCATTGTCTTCACGCCATTTCTGCTCCTGTGGCACGTTCGGCTGTATGATCCGGAACGCGAGGCCTGGAAGGTTGCTGTCTTTGGCTTCCGCCAGGCGCCACGCGCCCCAGCCCCAGCTGAGTGGCAGCAGCAGCGCAACTCCGACCATTCCTACCCTGACCGCGCGGCGCTGGTCCGCCAGAAAGGCGTAGGGCAGGGAGGCCCAGAGGACGATCAGCAGGGTGAGCCCGGTCATGCCGATGACCGAGCAGAGTTGCGCAAGCCCGCCCATGGCGTCCACCATCTGGCCGGGCGCGGCCCACGGAAAACCGGTGAACAGATGTCCGCGGAGCCATTCCGCCGCGCCAAGCGAGGCCGCGAAGGCCAGCGCCAGCGATGCTCCCCGGCCGCCCAGCCATTTTGCCGCCAGGGCTGCCAGCCCCCAGTAGAGCGCCATGCCGCCGGCCAGAATGCCGAGCATGAACGGCATCATCCAGAGATAGGTTTCGGCTTCGACCAGGAAGGCGAAGGCGATCCAGTGCAGGGCAAGGCTGAAATAGCCAAGCCCGAACAGCCAGCCCAGCAGAAAGCCGCGCTTCGCCCCTGCGAGCAGCGACAGGAACAGGGGAAAGCCGAGGAAGGCCAGCGGCCAGGCACCGATCGGAGACAGGCCGAGGGCAGCGAGCAGGCCCGCCGCAAAACACAGCGCGCCGCGAAGAGGGCCAGGCAGACCCGAGATGCGACCGGCAAGGCGAATCATGATGGCTGAAACTATAGGAACCAGCGGCATTCTCTGATAGAAATCGCCTGACGGCGAGGATGCGCGCATGAATGACAGGTCACCGGCCGAGGCCTCCAGCGGCGGGATGCAGCTGATCGAGAATCTTCCCTTCGAGACCGATGGCGGCATCGCCAGCCGGGCCAGGATCGGGCTCCTGGTGCTGGCCACGGATTTCACCATCGAACATGAATGGCGCGCCATTCTGGGGGGCCTTGACGGTGTGGCGCTCTACCAGAGCCGCATCCTCAACGACAATCTCATCACGCCTGAAACGCTGCGCGCCATGGAGCCACGCATCGCGGCGGCAACCGATGTGATCCTGCCCGGTACCGAATTGGACGTTGTGGCCTATGGCTGCACCTCGGCGTCGATGGCGATCGGCGAGGAGAAGGTGTTCGCGCGCATCCGCTCGGCGCGGCCCACCGCCAGGTGCACGACACCGATTACCGCCGCCTTCGCTGCCTTCCGTGCGCTGAAGGCGCGGCGCATCGGCGTACTCACGCCCTATCGCGCTGACGTGAACCGCATCGTGGCCGACTATATCGCGGCCCGAGGCTTCGAGGTTCCGGTGTTCGGCTCCTTCAACGAGCCGGATGACGGCAAGGTGGCGCGCATCACGCCCGCCGCAGTGCGCCGCGGCGTCGAAACCATCCTGGCCGAGGCCGCCGTGGACGCGGTATTCGTCTCCTGCACATCGGTGCGCCTCGCGCACGCGGCCCGCTCGATCGAGGCGGAAACCGGCGTGCCCGTCACCTCTTCGAACCATGCCATGGCCTGGCACGCCCTGCGGCTGGCCGGCGTGGAGGACCAGCTTCCTGAGTGGGGCCGGCTGTTCGAGACGCGGATCGGCTGATGCGCGAAATCCACCGCGAGACGATCGCCGCCAGGGCGCCCTGGAGCCGCATCATCGCCCAGGGCCACACGCTGCGCATCATCGACAGCCATGGCCAGCAGGCGGTGGACTTCCTCTGCTACAATGCCGGGGATTTTTCAGAGCGCTATCATGCGCCGAACACCATCAAGAAGGCGGGGCATATCCTGCTCACCACCGGCGACGTGCTGTACTCGGACCGGGCGCGGCCGCTGTTCACCATTACGGCGGACACGTTCGGCGGCCATGACACCATCGGCGGGTGCTGTTCGGCGCCCTCCAACGGCATGCTTTACGGCGTTCCGAACCCGGGCTGCCGCGAGAATTTCCTGAGTGCATTGGAGCCCTATGGTCTTGGCTGGCGCGATATCGTGCCGAACGTCAACTGGTTCATGACCGTGCCGGTGGGGGCGGCGGGCGATGCCGCCATCGCGCTCGGCTCGTCGCGGCCCGGCGACCATGTGGACATCAAGGCCCAAATGGATGTGCTGGCGGTGATCTCCAACTGCCCGCAGATGCTGAACCCCTGCAACAACTTTAATCCCACCGCTATCGAAGTGGCGGTTTTCGAATAGTTTCGCACTCAACATGAAAGAAGGCGGGGATCTCTCCCCGCCTTCCAGGTCTCAGATAGCTGCGGAGCCTTACTTGGCGATGCAGGTATCGGCCGTTTCCGGCGTGCAGACGTCGAGGCCGGTGTAGGTCGGATCGGCGGGAGCCGCCTTGCCGTCCTTCATGTCACGCAGCGCGTTCATGGTCTTGAAGCCCATCTCGAACGGACGCTGGCCGACCTGGCCGAGGGACAGGCCTTCCTTCATCTGCTCGATCTGCACCGGCAGCGTGTCGGCCACCACGAGGGCAAGCGCCTTCGAGGCGATCTTGTCCTTATACTTGCCCACCGCGGCGCGGTTGGCGTCCGGGATGAACTGCGGGAAGCCGCCGGTCGGCACGAAGGCGTCGACATTGGGGTTCGCCGCCATGAAGTCCTCGAACTGCTGCACCGACTTCGGGAAATCGTCGTCGGTGTAGAGGGGGCAGCCCTCGGCTTCCGTCCAGCCGCCCTGGCCGGTCAGCCGGTCGCCCGGTGAAGCAGCCGACTTGGCGCCGGAGAGTTCGTCACGGATGCCCTGCATGCGCTCATTGTGGTTGGCCGCCGCGGCGCCGCCCGACTGGATACAGACCGTTCCGCCGTTCGGCTTGATGGTCTTGATCAGCTTGGCGAGGTTGGTGCCGATCTCATAGTTGTGCGTGCCGATATAGGCGACGCGGAGATCCTTGTTCTCGGGCAGCAGGTCCGAGTCCCAGGTGAGAACCGGAATGCCCGCTTCCTTCGCCGCCTGCAGCGCCACGACCATGGCGGCCGCGTTGGAGGGCGACACGGCGATGCCGTCCACCTTCTTGGCCACCAGGTCCTGCACGATGGCGACCTGCTCGTCGCCGCCGCCATGCTCGCCGGGGCCGATATACATGCACTCGAAAGCGCCGTTCGATTCGGCCTCCGCCTTCTTGCAGCCGTCACGCGCCTGGTCGAAGAACGGGTTGTTCATGTTCTTCGGCACGAGGGCGAAGACGTATTTGGCCTGGGCGGCCGAAACCGCCATGGTCATGGCGCCGAGCGCCACGGCCGCCGTCACGAGAAACTTCTTCATCTTGGTTTTCCTCCACTTGCTTGCTCCACTGACCCTTCTCCCGCAGTGAAACCGGGTTCCTAGCGGTGCTTTCCAGGCAGGATTTTTTCCAGCGTGGCGGCAATCAGAGATTTGCCGCCGCTCTGCATGCCCAGAAGCACAGCGAGAATGATGAAGGCGCCGACGAAAGCGCCCTGCCAATTCGAATCGATACCGGCCATCAGCAGCGCATTGCGGATGACCTCGAGAAACGCCGCGCCGACGATGGCCCCGAAGGCCGTGCCGGCCCCACCCATGAGGTTGGCGCCGCCGATCACCGTGGCGGCGATCACCCGGAGCTCATAGCCCTGGCCCATGGCATTGATGGCCGAGCCATTGTAGCCGAGCAGCAGGAGCGAGGCGACGGCGGCGGTGAAGGCGGAGAACACATAGGCCTGGAACTTGATCCAATCGACCGGCACGCCGGTGAGCCGCGCCGCGTTTTCATTGCCGCCGATGGCGAAGAGATGCCGCCCCCAGGCCTTGAAATTGAACATGTAGCCAACCCACAGGGCCAGCACGATCATCACCCAGAAATGCGAGGACAGCTGCGGAATCCAATCGGGAATCGAATCACCGGGGGTTTGTATCGGCCATTTCGCCTGGCCGATGGCTTTCACGATCGGCGCATCGGGCCCGAATTTGTAGAGCATCTGGTTGCCGGAGAACACCACGGCAAGCGAGCGCGCGATGGACAGCATGCCGAGCGTCACCACGAAGGACGGCATATTGAGATAGGCGATGAAGAAGCCGTTCACCGCGCCGCAGGCGAGGCCAGTGAGCAGCCCCATCGCGAAGGCCACATACCATGGGTATTCCCAGGTCAGGAACAGGCCGGCCACGATGGCGACCAGCCCCATGATGGAGCCTACCGACAGGTCGATGCCGCCGGTAATGATCACCACCGTCATGCCCAGCGCCATGATCCCGAAGGGCGCGAAGTTGCGGGTGATGTTGGCGGCGTTATCGACGGTGCCGAAGCTTGGCTCCAGCGCCGTCATGAACGCGACCAGAATGGCCAGCGCCACCGCCACCCAGAACGCCTGGCTCGCAAGCACGCGCTGCAGCAGCGTCTGCTCCTTGATGGAGGCGACTTCGGAGATGGCGGCGTGGCCGGTTTCGGCGTGTGATGCTTTCTCAGGCGGCACGGATCGCTCCCGTGATCAGGCCGGTGATTTCCTCCGGCGATGTGCGCTCGGTGACCTTGTCAGCCACCTTGGTGCCGCGGCGCAGCACCACGATCCGGTCGCAGACCGCGAACACGTCGGGCATGCGGTGGCTGATCAGCATCACCGCCACGCCCTGCGCCTTGAGGCGGCGGATCAGTTCAAGAACCTCCGCCACCTGGCGCACCGAAATGGCCGCGGTCGGCTCGTCCATCAGCACCAGCTGGGCTTTCGAAAGACGCGTGCGGTCGATGGCCACCGCCTGGCGCTGGCCGCCCGACATCTTGCGAACCAGATCGCGCGGCCGGGTTTCGGATTTGAGTTCGGCGAACAGCGCGGCCGAACGGTCAATCATCGCCTGCTTGTCGAGCACGCGGAACGGTCCGACCCATTTGGTGATTTCGCGGCCGAGGAACACATTCTGCGCGGCGGTCAGGTTGTCGGCGATCGCCAGGTCCTGGTAGACGACCTCGATGCCCTTGGCGCGCGCTTCAATCGGCTTGTGAAAGTGGCAAACCTCGCCATTGACCGACACTTCGCCCTCGGTCGGCGGAAAATTGCCGGCGATCAGCTTCACCATGGTCGATTTTCCGGCCCCGTTGTCGCCCATCAGGCCCACAACCTCACCCGGCTCGACCGCGAAGCTCACATCGCTCAAGGCCCGGATCGCTCCGAAACTCTTGGAAACGTTACGCACTTCCAGCAGGGGCACGGCCACTCCCTCCCATAACGCCTGGGCTCTTGTGGCCCATTCCTGACGGCTATTTGACCTAAGCTTTCGACAATTGCAACAAGATTTTCCTGTATCGTAATCTTGCACAGATTGTTGCGCATAACGGCCACTGGCAACCGGACTTGAGGTTGCCGCGTCCGCCAATACTCAGCTTAGACTATTTTCGGCGCTTGGCTACATCCTCCGCCATCGAGCACAGGATCTCGAACATCATGACGACCCCGGCATAGGCGGTGACGCCCGAGGGATCGAAGGGTGGCGAGACTTCCACCACATCGGCGCCCACGATGTTGAGGCCGCGCAGCTCCCGCAGCATCTGCTGGGCCTGGAACGTGGTGAAGCCGCCGATTTCCGGCGTGCCGGTGCCGGGCGCATAGACGGGATCCAGCATGTCGATGTCGAAGCTCACATGCACGGGGCCGTCGCCGACGATGCGGCGGGCCTCAGCCATGATGGCCTTGGGGCCTTTTTCCATGGCTTCCTCGATGCGCACCAGGCGGACCCCCATCTTTTCGCCCCACTCGAAATCATCGAGGTCATACATCGAGCCGCGCAGGCCGATCTGGATGGTGCGCTTCGGGTCCAGCACCCCTTCCTCGATGGCGCGGCGGAAAGGCGTGCCATGGGTATATTTGAAGCCGCCGAAATAGCCATCATAGAGGTCGGTGTGGGCGTCGAAGTGAATCATCCCCACCGGCGCCCTGGCGCCCAGCGCGCGCAGCACCGGGAGCGAGCACAGATGATCGCCGCCCGCCACCAGCGGGCGGATACCCTTCGCTGTCAGCGCCTTGAAATAGGTTTCGACCCGCTTCAGCGCATCATCGACATTGGCCGGATTGACCGGGCAGTCGCCCATGTCGGCGATATTGGCGAGCTCATAAGGCACAATGTGCATGGTCTGGTGCATGGCCCGGACCATCGACGACATGTCGCGCATCTGGCGCGGCGCATGGCGGGGGCCGGGCCGGTTGGTGGTGCCGCCGTCCCACGGGATGCCGACGATGCCGATGTCGAGGCCCTGGGCCTGATCGAGCGGCACATGCGGCAGCCGCATGAAGGTGGCGATGCCGCCGAAGCGCGGGGTGACGAGCCCGGAAACGGGCTTGTTGAAAGGAGCCATGGTCTGCCTCGGTTGTTGATCCGACGATGTTCCGCATGATGGAACGGCGGCGCCATGTTGCGCAAGGGGCAGCGCCGCGTCTATCTAGGGCCATGATCAGGGAATTCGACATTGCCGTCATTGGCGCGGGCATCGCGGGGGCATCGGTTGCGGCCCATCTCGCCGCCAGCCACCGCACCGTGATCTGTGAGATGGAGGAGCGGCCGGGCTACCACACCACCGGGCGCTCGGCCGCCATGTATGAGCCCAATTACGGGCCGCCGCCGATCCTGGCCCTGACGCGGGCATCGCGCGTCCATTTCGATGAGGCAGGGCTGCTCACCCCGCGCGAGACCATCTTCTTCATGCCGGAGCACCAGCAACAGTCCTTCGACCGGCTGATGACGGTACAACAGGGGATGAGCGAAATCTCTCCGGCCACGGCCGCCGGGAAGTTTCCCTTTCTGCGCGAGGGCTACGCAAAGCGCGCCGTGCTCGACCCCGGCACCGCCGATATCGATGTCGACCGCCTGCACCAGGCCTATCTGCGGCTGTTCCGCGGCCGCGGCGGCGAGCTTCTGTGCGACCACCCGGTCATCGCGCTGGAGCCGGGCGACAGCTGGACCATCCGCACACGGACGGAAGAGCTCCGCGCCCGGATCGTCGTCAACGCGGCCGGAGCCTGGGGCGACAAGGTGGCGGAGATGGCGGGTTGCAATGCGATCGGGTTGCAGCCCAAGCGCCGCTCCATCGCCGTTCTGCCGGGCCCGGAAGAGACCAACGTGATGGCCTGGCCCATGGTGGGCGATGTCGGCGAGACCTGGTATTGCAAGCCGCAATCGGGCAAGCTTCTCGTCTCTCCCGCCGACGCGACCCCGGTTGACCCGCATGACGCCTACGCCGATGACCTGACGCTCGCCGAAGGCATCGCGCGCTTCGAAGAGGCCAGCACGCTGGAGGTTTCCCGCGTCGAGCGCAGCTGGGGCGGGCTTCGCTCCTTCGCGCCGGACGGCAACCCGGTGGTGGGCTATGACGCTTCAGCCGACGGTTTCTTCTGGCTGATCGGGCAGGGCGGCTATGGCATCCAGTCGTCGCCGGCCCTGTCGCGGCTCGCCGCCGCGATGGTGCGGGGCGAGGCGCCGCCTGCCGACATTCTCGACCAGGGCCTGCTCCTCGAAGATATTTCGCCCGCCCGTTTCAGCCGGGTGGCCTCTTGATTGCAGGCCCGTTAACCATCGCCTGCTAGCCTTTCGCCCATGCCGGATTTCGCGACCAGCTTCGCGCCCGATGCCGCCGCTGTTGCCCAGGCCTGGCTTGCCAGCCTGCGGGCGGAACGGCGCATGGCGCCGAAAACGATCGAAGCCTATGCGCGGGATTTGGCGCAGTTCGCGCAGTTCATGGCCGAACATCTGGGCGAAGCGCCGGGGGCTGAGGCGCTGGCCAGCCTCGAAGCCGCCGATTTTCGCGCCTTCCTGGCCAGCCGCCGCCGGGCAGATGCGTCGAGCCGCACGCTCGCCCGCCAGCTTTCCAGCCTGCGCTCCTTCTACCGATTTGCCGAGAAGACCCACCGTTTCCGCAACCCGGCGCTTAGCGCCATCCGCTCGCCGAAGCTGCCGCATGCGGTGCCCAAGCCGCTGACGCCGGAGAAAGCGGCAAGCCTTGTCCGTTCAGATCCATTTTCCGCAGCCGAAGCGCCGCGCTGGGAAGAGGCGCGCGACCAGGCGGTGCTCACCTTGCTCTATGCCTGCGGCCTGCGCATTTCCGAGGCTCTGTCGCTGACGCCCGCCGCGGCGGAGGCCGCAACGCTCGTCATCACCGGCAAGGGCAATAAAACGAGACGCGTGCCATTGCTGCCCGCCGCCCGCCAGGCGATCGCCGCCTATCGCGCCGCCTGCCCCTTCACATTGAAGGCCGATGAACCGATGTTCCGCGGCGCCAGGGGCGGGCCGCTCAATCCGCGGCTGATCCAGCTGCAGGTGGTGAGATTGCGCGGCGCGCTGGGTCTGCCCGAAACCGCGACGCCGCATGCGCTGCGCCACTCCTTCGCCAGTCACTTGCTGGCCAATGGCGCCGATCTGCGGGTGATCCAGGAGCTGTTGGGCCATGCCAGCCTCTCCACCACCCAAGTCTATACCGAAGTGAACCGCGCCCAGCTGCTGGCGCAATACCGCAAGGCCCATCCTGGCGGTTGAAACCGGCAAGGTGGCCGGGGTAGAGAGCAGGCCATGCCAGCCATCAGGACCGTCGCCTCCGATGAGGCCCTTCCCCGGCGCGCCACCGTCTGCGTGATCGGCGGCGGCGTGGCCGGCGTGACCACGGCGCTGGAACTCGCCGAACGCGGCATTGATGTGGTGCTGCTGGAAAAGGGCGAGATCGCCGCCGAGCAATCAAGCCGCAACTGGGGCTGGTGCCGCCAGATGGGCCGCGACCCGCGCGAGATACCGCTGATCCGCGTCTCGCTCGGCTTATGGGACGGCATGAATGCCCGGGTCGGCGCCGAGACCGGCTTCACCCGCTGCGGCATCATCTATCTCTGCGAGAACGAGGCGCAGCTGGCCGCCAAGAATGCCTGGTATGAGAACAACGCAAGGCCCGCTGGCCTTTCCACCCGCATCATCGGCGCCGATGAAGCCAATGCCCTGCAGCCGGGCTGCACCAGGCCGTGGAAGGGCGCGCTCTACACGCCCGACGACGGGCGCGCCGAACCTTTCGTGGCGGTGCCGCTGATGGCTGAAGCCTTGCGCCGCAAGGGCGGCAAGCTGTTCACCCGCTGCGCCGTGCGCGGGTTTGAAACGACGGGCGGCCGCGTCTCGGGCGTGGTGACCGAGAGGGGCGCCATCGCCTGCGACAGCGTGGTGCTGGCTGGCGGCGCCTGGTCACGCCGTTTCTGCCACAATATGGGAATCGAACTGCCGCAGCTTACCGTGGTGAACTCGGTGATGCGCACCGCGCCCATTGACACCGGCCTCAACCGCAGCTGCTCGGGTGGCGGCTTCACCTTCAGGAAGCGCCTCGACGGCGGCTATACTGTCACGCACCAGCATCTCTCGGTCTCTGACATTGTGCCGGACTCCTTCCGGCTGTTTGGCGCATTCCTGCCTGCGCTCCGGCTTGACTGGCAGGGCCTGCGCCTGAGGCTCGGCAAGCGCTTTGTCGATGAAGTGAGGCTCAGGCGGCGGTGGGCGCTCGATGAGAGATCGCCGTTCGAGGAGGTGCGCATTCTCGATCCCGCGCCGGTCAATGATATCCTCGACGAGGCGGCGCGGCGTCTGAAGGAATATTACCCGGCATTCGCGCCGATGCGGATCGCCGAGCGCTGGGCGGGCTGCATCGATGCGGTGCCTGACGCGGTGCCGGTGATTTCCGGCGTCGAGCGGCTTCCGGGCTTCTATCTCTGCACCGGTTTCTCCGGGCACGGCTTCGGGCTGGGCCCTGGCGCCGGAAAGCTGATGGCCGAGATCGTCACCGGCGAACGCCCGTGTGTCGATCCGGCGCCGTTCCGCTATGCGCGGTTCTTCGATGGCACCAATCCGCGGCCCAGCACCGGCTTGTAATCAGGAATGAATGGCGCGGCCGGCAACCGCCAGCGCTGCTTCCTTCACCGCTTCCGAAAGTGTCGGATGCGCGTGGCAGGTGCGCGCCAGGTCTTCCGCCGAGCCGCCGAACTCCATCAGCACGGCGGCCTCGTGGATGAGTTCGCCGGCATTGGGACCGACGATGTGCACGCCCAGAACACGGTCTGTCTTGGCGTCGGCCAGAACCTTGACGAAGCCATCGGTGGTCTGGTTCGCTTTGGCGCGGCCATTGGCGAGGAACAGGAACTTGCCCGCCTTGTAGTCTACGCCCTCGGTCTTGAGTTCTTCCTCGGTCTTGCCGACCGCGGCCACTTCCGGCGCGGTGTAGACGACGCCGGGAATGACGCCGTAATTCACATGCCCCGCCTGGCCCGCCAGGATCTCCGCCATGGCCACGCCTTCATCCTCCGCCTTGTGGGCGAGCATCGGGCCCTTGATGACATCGCCGATGGCATAGATGCCGGGAGCGCTGGTGGCATAGTGATGATCGACCTCGATCCGGCCGCGGTTGTCCAGCCTGACGCCTGCGGCCTCCAGCCCGAGGCCTTCGGTGTAAGGCACGCGGCCCACCGCGACGAGAACGACATCGGCCTCGAGCGCTTCGGCGGCTCCGCCGGCCGCGGGCTCGACGCTGAGCGTCACCTTGTCATTGGCCACCGTGGCGCCCATCACTTTCGAGGACAGACGGACGCTGAAGCCCTGTTTCTGCAACAGGCGCTGGAAGGCCTTGGCGACCTCGAGATCCATGCCTGGCAGGATGCGGTCGAGATATTCGATGACGGTGACCTTGGCGCCGAGCCGCCCATAGACGGATCCCAGCTCAAGCCCGATGACGACCGCACCGATCACCGCGAGAAGGCCGGGCACCTC
>NZ_JBJTER010000129.1:0-3164 GCF_046093005.1 Aestuariivirga sp. | reverse complement strand
GGCTTCATCGATCTTGATGACTTGCCCCATCGGTCTGCCGTCGTTCTCTTCCTTCATAGCCTCTTTCCTCCTTCAATGTGAAAGAAGCCACCCGTTTTGAAAAGTGCGAAAGATTCTGTACGTTATCAAAGCGGTTGATTTTCCGGCGTAAACCGGAGTTCTGAGTGCTCGAAGCGGGCTTGCGCCATCCCTCCGGCTGCCGCCCCGCCTCATCACTCGAATTGGCCAGCGCTAGACACCCACAGGCGCGGCTTTGAGGAATTGAGGCTAGGATCATCTGGGGCGACAAGGCCGATAAGATCACGTCAACAGAAAAGGTGTCCCCGGCGACCAGTGGCAAGAGACGTGCCGAATTGTAGCTTGATGCCTGCGGCTGGCAACTGCGCACTCAGACCCCAAGGAGAATTTGGAGAACAGCCAATCCCAACGCAAAAGTCAGAGCAAATATCACCAGAACAGATATCCGAAGTTCCTGCTTCATCAGATATCTCTGGACGACTGCGAAAGTTGCGGTTGCAGTTACCAAGGCGGTGAGTGCGGTTGGCAATAGCCGCGCTTCACTTTCATTCACAGTCGTGGTTAGGTTCTTACCCACCTGTCGACCGTGGCAGCTTGCCGGATAGCATCACTGGCGTGCCGCTACAAATTCCGCTCAGTACGCCCCAGCATCGGTGAACGTGCGCCTTGCGACGTTAGCCCGATTTCGGTCCTCGGCCTTGCTCCCAGAAGGAAAAAAGCACAAATACAGCCCACAGGACTGCAAAGTAGATTATGTATGAGAAAACCTGGATTGCGATGCCAGATAATACCATCAGTCCGGCATAAATCGTAGTCGCAAGGGCGGCTCTAACCGCCGCAGTCGCATACATATTCAACTTCTCACCTCATTTGATATGCCGAGCCAGGCTACGTCTGTTTCATAAACAGCGTGTACAAAACGAGTACAAAACCCAACAGTATCGCCACGACGACTGTAAGCCAAGTCGGCGCGCCCACAATGCCCAAGGCGATCCCAGCGATTACCGCACCTATGGAGAACACAGCCGAAAAGGTTGAGTTGGTCACGATAGCACGCGATTCAGCGATATTCTGCACTCGGCCTGCTTGAAATGCCGAATAGGTCAAGCCGAGCAGAGTGATGGAAACACCCACAATAAGGTATACCGGGAAACCGGGATAAGTCAGTGCTATTCCCATGAATGCGGCAAATGCAGCGCCAATGACCCAATAAGCCTTCGCCATGTGTCTTTCCTCACTGGTGATCTATGAGAAAAACAAACGGTAGAGAAAGTCAACCACCCGTCAGCTGAGCGGCGTCAGCTGACCCTAAAACGGCACCTCATCATCAAGGTCGCGGCCAGGAAGCTGCGCCTTGGACTGGCCGCCGCGGGCCATGGGGCTGGACTGGCCGAATTCGTCGCTGCCGCCGAAGGACGCTCCCTCGCCGCCGCCAGGCCGACCGCCCAGCATGGTGAGTTCGCCGCGGTAATTCTGCAGCACCACTTCGGTGGAGTATTTTTCCATGCCGTCCTTGTCGGTGTATTTGCGCGTCTGCAGCTGGCCCTCGATGTAGACCGTCGAGCCTTTCTTGAGATATTGCTCGGCCACCTTGGCGAGGTTTTCGTTGAAGATCACCACCCGGTGCCACTCGGTCTTTTCCTTGCGCTCGCCAGTGTTGCGGTCTCGCCAGGTCTCGGAGGTGGCGAGCGACAGGTTGACGATCGGCTTGCCATCCTGGGTGTGGCGCACCTCCGGGTCACGCCCCAGATTTCCAACCAGAATGACCTTGTTCACCGATCCCGCCATGATACTGATCCTCGTTTTCCAACACCCTAGTCAATGACCGGCGAAAGCTCCATTGCCATTCGCCCGCCATCCGCAGCAATATAGTTCATGTTTTGTTCCATTTCAAGTCTTAAGACGGCTCCCGGCGCTTTTCACCCGAGCCGCCTCGAATTCCGCCTCGGCCCTGGCGCTGACCGAAGGCTTTGACCTGCGGCTGTCGCGCAATGGCTGGTTCAGTGGCGGCGACACGTCCAGCGCGGTCACCGCCAAGCTGGGCTGGAGCTTCTGAGGGCCGGGTCGACAGACGCGGTGGCCCTGCCCTATGGTGACGGCCATGACCCAGACCATGAAAGCCGCCGTCCTTCACCGCCTCCGCGCCCCCCTGACGATCGAAGACCTGCCGGTTCCCGCGCCGGGGCCGGGTGACCTGCTCATCAAAGTGACCGCCTGCGGCGTGTGCCACAGCGATCTCCACGCGGTGGATGGCGACTGGACGCCGCCGCCGGTGCTGCCGCTGATCCCCGGCCACGAGGTCGTCGGAACCGTCGCCAGGCTGGGCCCTGGCGTGTCCGGCTTCGCCGAGGGCGAGGAGGTGGGCGTGCCGTGGATGTTCTCGGCTTGCGGCCGCTGCGAATTCTGCCTCGCCGGCATGGAGACCGTCTGCCCCGCGGGCGAGGCCACCGGCTACACGAGGCCCGGCGGGTATGCCGAATACATGCTGGCGCCCGCCGCTTTCGTGGGCAAGCTCGCGCCTGGCGCCGACCCCTATGCGATGGCGCCGATCCTGTGCGCCGGGGTCACCACCTACCGCGGCCTCAAACGCAGCATGGCCCGGCCCGGCCAGTGGGTGGCGGTGATCGGCATCGGCGGGCTTGGCCACATCGCCGTGCAATATGCCCGGGCGATGGGGCTCCGGGTGGCGGCTGTCGACGTCGCGGAGGATAAGCTGGCGCTGGCCCGCGCGCTGGGCGCCGAAGTCACTGTCAACGGCGCCCAGGCCGATGCGGTGGCCGCCTTGCGGACAGCCACCGGCGGCGTACACGGCGCGGTTGTGACGGCGGTGGCGCCGCGCGCTTTCGAGCAGGCTTTGCTCATGCTGCGGCTAGGGGGCGCCGCGGTCTATATCGGCCTGCCCGGCGGCAAGGGTGATGAAATCCGCGCCTCGCTGGCGGCCATCATCAACGGCGAGCTCACCATCCGCGGCTCCAATGTCGGCACCCGGCAGGACCTCAACGAGGCGATCGCCTTCGCCGCCAACGGGCTCGTCAAGGCCACGGTCCGCACCGAACCGCTGTCCGCCATCAATACCGTGCTGGACGAGATGCGCCGGGGCGCGATCGTCGGCCGCGTGGTGCTGAAGATCGCCTGAGCTTTGGCGG
>NZ_JBJTER010000128.1:0-16311 GCF_046093005.1 Aestuariivirga sp. | reverse complement strand
GATAATCCGTTCTGGGTGCTGCGATATTATGACTCGCAAAATCTGCTGTGTCTGCCGGACAGTGGGGGCATCTGGGGGGTGGGAATACTCGATACCCTTGATTTCCTGATGGGCCATCTGGCCTATGACCTCGCCTCGATGCTGCAGGATGCGCGGGTCGACATCGACTTTGGCTTCGCCGATTCGCTGTTCGGGCATTATTGCGCGCTCAGGGCCCAGGATGCCGCGTTCGACCGCCCGTCCTTCGGCCTCGCCTATGCGATTCTCGGCGCCCAGCGGGCCACCAAGATTCTCGGCATCTTTGCAAGACTCTCGAAGCGGGACGGCAAGCACGGCTACCTGCGCCACATTCCGCGGGTCTCGCGTTATCTTGAGCGCAACCTGCAGCACCCCAGGCTCGCCGCCCTCAAACACTGGTTCGACCGGCATCTGCCGCCGGAGAAACGCGAGCGGCCGTGATGGCAATTCCCGGCGACCGCGCCATGGTGCTGGCGGCGGGCTACGGCCAGCGCATGCGGCCCCTGACCCTGACGCGGCCCAAGCCGCTCGTCGAGGTGGCGGGCAAGCCGCTGATCGGTTACGGCTTCGACCGGCTGCGCGCGGCGGGCGTTTCCACCGCGGTGGTGAATGTCCACTATCTGGCTGGCCAGATCGAGGCCTGGGCGGCGATGCAGGCCTCGCCACGCATCGTGATCTCGGACGAGCGGGCCGTGCTTCTCGATACCGGCGGCGGCATCGCCAGGGCGCTGCCGTTGCTGGGCGAAGCGCCGTTCTTTGTCATCAACAGCGACAGCTACTGGCTGGAGGAGGGCGCGCCCGCGCTCGCCCGCCTGCGCCACGCGTGGGACGATACGCGCATGGATTGCCTGTTGCTGCTCTCGCCGCTGGCCCGAACCGTCGGCTATGACGGCGCCGGCGACTTCGTGTTGGGCGCCGATGGCCGGCTCGTCCGGCGCGCCGCTTCATCAGGCGCGCCGCTCGCCTATGCCGGCGGCTATCTGGTGGCGCCGCGGCTGTTCGAGGGCGCTCCCGCCGGCAAATTCTCGATGAACCTGCTGTGGGACCGCGCCATCGCCACGGGCCGCCTGTTCGGGCTTGAACACGCGGGGCGCTGGCTGCATGTCGGCGAGCCGGCATCGATCGCGCTTGCCGAACAGGCGCTCAGGGCCTGAGCCATGAGCGCCGCCCCGCCGCGCCTCTATTCCATAGCGCCGGACAAGCCGTTCCTGGAGATCCTGGCGCGCGCCGTGCTGCAAGGCTTTCCGTGTACGGATGAAAAGCCGCCGGGTCCGCTCGATCTGGCGCGCTGGACGATCCTGCTTCCCACCCGCCGCGCGGTGCGCGAGCTGGAGGACACTTTCCTCCGCCTCGCGGGCGGGGCCGGCACGCTGCTTCCGCGCATCAGGCCGCTGGGCGACATCGACGAAGACCTGCTGGCGCCGCTTCATCCACAGGACGAGCTCGGCAAACCGGTGAGCCTGCCGGGCCAGCTGCTGCTGCTGATCGATCTGATCGACGAATGGGCCAGCGCCTATCCGGCCACGCCGCTTGCCCGCGAGATTGCCGCCGCGCCACAGCTGGCCACTGGCCTCGCCATGTCGCTTGCCGAGTTTCTCGATACGGTGGAAACCGAGGACATCGAGGTGGCGAAGATCGCGGCACTCTATGAGCTCGAGACGGCGCGCCACCGCGAGGCGATCCTGGAATTCCTCGGCATCGTGCGGGAAGGCTACCCGCGGCGGCTCCTTGCCGCCAATGCGCTGGGCCCCCAGGCGCGGCGCGCCGCCATCCTGCGCCGCGAGGCGCGGCGGCTGGAATTCATGCGCAGCGACAGGCCGTTCATCGCCGCCGGATCGACCGGCACCATCCCGGCCACCTGCGCGCTGCTCAAGGCGATCGCCGGGCTTGCCAATGGCGCCGTGGTGTTGCCAGGCCTCGACCGGATGATGGACGACGAGAGCTGGGCGGAGGTCGGCCCCACCCATCCGCAGCATGCGATGAAGCAGCTGCTGGCGCGGCTTGGCGCCAGCCGCGATCTTGTGGCGGATCTGGGACCGGACGCGGCACCCGGCCCGCGCGCCTGGCTGGCCAGCGAACTGATGCGCCCGGCCGGCACCGCCGAGAAATGGCATGGCGCGCTGGCAGGCAAGGCATCAGAGGTGACGCAAGCCATGCAGGGCGTCGAACTGGTCGAGACGCGGAGCATCGAGGAGCAGGCGGTGGCGGCGGCGCTGATCCTGCGCCAGTGCCTGGAAACGCCGGGCCGCAGCGGCTGCCTCGTCACCCCGGACCGCCAGCTGGCCCGCCGCGTCAAGGCGGAACTGCGCCGCTGGAACATCGACATCAATGACTCGGCGGGCGAACCGCTGATCCGGTTCGGCGGCGCGGCGCTGCTCAACCTGCTGATCGAAGCGCTGCTTGGCAATTTCGCGGCGCTGCCGCTGGCCGCCCTGCTGCGCCATGAGCTTGCCGGTTTCGGCTCTGCGGCCGATGACGCCCGCCGCCATGTGAGCCTGATCGAACTCGCCGTGCTGCGCAGCGGCGGCGGCGCGCCGGAGATCGGCAGGCTCGCCCATGCCATGCGCCTTGCCGAAAGGCCCGAGGATGGCCGCCTGCCGCATCTGCTGCTGCACGGCGTCAGCCCCGCCGCATGGGAGGAGGCCATCGCCCATTGCCAGCGCATCACCGCGGTGCTGGCGCCGCTGACGGCCAGCCCGCCCACGACTCTCGCCGGCCATCTGGCGCGGCTCACCACGGCCTGCGAGGCGATGGCGGGCGACGACTTCCGGCGCGGCGAGGGCGGCGAGGAGCTTGAAGCGGCCCTCGACCTGCTTCGCCAGGAATCGCACTGGCTCGGCGCCTGCGACCTGCCGCGCGCCGCCGGCATCATCCGGCACTTGCTCCACAGCCTGCCGGTGCGCCCGAGGCGGCAACCGCCATCCGACCTGCGCATCCTGGGGCTTCTCGAAGCCCGGCTGATGCGCGCCGACGTCACCGTGCTGGCCGGGCTCAACGAGGGAACCTGGCCCGGCGCGGTCGACAGCGGGCCGTGGATCAACCGCCCGATGCGCGATAGCCTCGCCATGAAGCAGCCGGAGGCGCAGATCGGCCAGACCGCGCATGATTTCGTGCAGGCCTTCGGCAATGGCGACGTCAAGCTGTTGTGGTCTCGGCGCATGGGCGACTCACCGGGAACGCCGTCGCGCTGGATCCTCCGTCTGCGGACGATCCTCAAGGCGGCGGGCCATGAGCCGCCCGCGGGGCCAGGCTGCTGGACCCGCTGGGCGCGGGCACTGGTGACACCCGCCGCCGTCCGCCCGAACCCGAAGCCGAAGCCCGCGCCGCCCGTGGCGCTGAGGCCCCGGGCGCTGAGCGTCACCCGCATCGAAACGCTGATCCGCGACCCCTATGCCATCTACGCCCGCTATGTGTTGCTGCTCGAGCCGGTGAAGCCGGTGTCGGCCGCACCCGATCCGGCGCGGCGCGGCATCATCATCCATGGGGCTATCGGCGATTTTCTCACGAACCACGCCACCAGCCTGCCGGCTGACGTCTTCGCCGCGCTGGAACAGGCCGGCGCCCGCCGCTTCGAACAGATCGCCGACTATCCCGGCCTCGTCAGTTTCTGGTGGCCGCGGTTCCGCCGCGCCGCGCGCTGGCTCGCCGATCATGAGCCGCAGTTCCGCCATGGCGCCGAACGCACCGTCGCCGAATGCCCCGGCGCGATTGAACTCAACGTCGCCGGCGAGCCATTCCGGCTCAGTTGCCGCGCCGACCGCATCGATCTGCTGGCGGATGGCGCGGCGCGCATCATCGATTATAAAACCGGTAAGGTGCCGTCCCCGCCCCAGGTCCAGAAAGGCATGGCGCCGCAGCTCACGCTGCAGGCCGCCATTCTGGCGCAAGGCGGTTTCGCCGGAATCAAGGCGCGCGAAACATCGGACATCGTCTATGTGCACCTGACCGGCGGCGATCCGCCGGGCGAAATCGAAGATGTCGAGGTCAAGGTCATGGCGCTGGCCAGGGATCATCTCGCCGGGCTCGAACGCCTGCTCACCGCCTATGCCGATCCGCGTCAGCCCTATCTGCCGCGCACCATGATGGAAAAGGACGACGACGCCGGCGGCTATGACCATCTCTCACGCTTCCAGGAATGGACACTCTCGGGAGACTTGCCGTGAGCGGCCACCCCGCCGCCAGCCAGGCGCAGCTGCGCGCGTCAGACCCCGCGGTCACCGCCTGGGTCAACGCCAATGCGGGCTCGGGCAAGACCCATGTGCTGGTTGACCGCGTGGTGCGGCTGCTGCTGGGCGGCAGCGATCCCGCCCGCATCATGTGCCTGACCTTCACCAAGGCGGCGGCGGCCGAAATGGCCAACCGCCTGTTCGAGCGCCTCGGCAAGTGGGTGGCGCTCGATGACCGGCCACTGCGCGCCGAACTGGCGAATCTGGGCTGCCCCGATGCCGGCGATGCGCTGCTGGCCAGGGCCCGGCAATTGTTCACCCGGGCGCTGGAGACGCCGGGCGGGCTCAAGATCCAGACCATCCACGCCTTCTGTGAACGCGTGCTGCAGCTGTTTCCGGTGGAGGCGGGTGTCGTGCCGCATTTCGCCATGCTCGATGACCGCGAGACCGCCAAGCTGCTGGCCGAGGCGCGCGATGTTGTTCTGGCCGAGGCGCGGGCCGCCGACGCGGGCGCGCTGGGCGCGGCGCTCGCCGATGTGGTGAGCCGCGTCGATGCCCCGGCTTTCGACCAGCTTCTGTCACAGCTGCTGGCGAAGCGCGCCAGCCTCGGCGCGCTCTTCGAACCGGACGGCGGCCTCGCCCAGGCGGAGAGCCGCCTGCGCGGGTTGTTGTCGCTGGAGCAAGGGCTGACGCGCGACGTGATCGAGCGGAGCCTCGCCTGCGATGCCGACAGCTATCTGAGACTGGCCGCGGCGCTCGATACCGGCACCAAGTCCGAGCAGAAGCGCGCGCAGAGCATCCGCCGCATCTGCCAGACGGCGTCGCTCACACTGCTGGACCTGCGGCCGCTCCTGCTCACCAAGGAACGCGAGCCGCGCAAGAGCATCGCCAACAAGAACACGATGGAGAAGAATGGCTGGATCGAGGATTTCTTCAGGGCGGAACAGGCGCGCCTGCAAAACGGAATGGGCCTCATCGGCGATCTCGATTGCCTTGGCGCAACACTGTCGCTGCTCAGGCTCGGCAGCGCCATGGCGGCGCGTTTTGAACAGGCGAAGAAAACCCGCGGCGCCTATGACTTCGACGATCTCATCGCCAAGACCAGCGGCTTGCTGCGCGACAAGCCGGATGCCGCCTGGGTGCTCTACAAGCTCGACGGCGGCATCGAGCATCTGCTGATCGACGAGGCGCAGGACACGAGCCCGGCGCAATGGCAGATCATCCGTGCCCTGACGGATGAGTTCTTTGCCGGCGAAGGCCGCCACCGCGGCAAGCCCCGCACCCTGTTCGTGGTCGGCGACCGCAAACAGTCGATCTATTCCTTCCAGGGTGCCGATCCCAAGGTGTTCGAAACCGTGCTGGGCGAGGTCGGCCGTCAGGTCAAGGGCGCTGGCCAGGAATTCCGGCCGGTCGATCTCAGCGTGTCGTTCCGCTCCGCGCCAGCGGTGCTTGAGGCCGTCGACGCCGTGTTCGCCCCGGGATCGGCGGCGCGGCGCGATGCCGATGGCGGCGTTGACCGCGACTGGCATCACGAGCCGAACCGGCGTGGCGTTCCGGGGGTTGTCGAAATCTGGGCGTTGGAGCTTCCGGGCGACAAGGACGAGGAGTTGCCCTGGCAGGCGCCGGTGGACCGCGAGCCGGCGCATGCGCCCCGCCGCCGGCTGGCGAAAAAGCTGGCCCGGACCATCAAGGGCTGGATCGGCCGCCGCCGCCTTCAGGCCCGCGGCCGCGCCGTGGCGGCGGGCGATATCCTGATCCTGGTGCGTCAGCGCAACGGCTTCTTCGACGCCATGATCCGTGCCTTGTGGAATGAAGGCGTGCCAGTGGCCGGCGCCGACCGGCTGAAGCTCGGCGAGAATATCGCGGTGCTCGACCTGATGGCGCTGGCGCAATTCGCCATCATGCCGGAAGACGATCATGCGCTGGCCGCGATCCTGAAAAGCCCGCTGCTGGCCAGCCCCCTGAGCGAGGACCAGCTTCTTCACATCGCCGCGAACCGGCTGCCCGGCACGCTGTGGCGGCGGCTGGCACAGGAGCAGGGCGAACCCTTCGCCGCCGCCGCGGCCTTGCTCCGCCCGCTGATGGCCGCGGCGGCGCGGGCCCGGCCTTTCGAGTTCTTTGCCGGGGTTCTTTCACACGCGCGCATGCGGTTTCTCGAGCGGCTCGGCAGCGAAGCCAATGACGCCATCGATGCGCTGCTCGGCCGCGCGCTCGATTATGAGGAACAGAACGGCACCTCGCTCGCCGGTTTCGTCAACTGGTTCCAGGCCGAGGAGATCGAGATCAAGCGCAACATGGAGCCGGACTCGGGCCAGGTACGGGTGATGACAGTGCATGGCGCCAAGGGCCTCGAAGCGCCGATCGTCATCCTGCCCGACACCACCAGCGTGCCGGACTCGCGCAAGAGCAACCCGCTGCTGATGCTGGACAGCGGCGCCGCCGGCCATGCCAAGGTGCCGCTGTGGGTGGTGCCGAAGCTTGAGGCCGGGCATAGCGTCATGCCGCTGAAGGAGGAGCAGAAGGCGGCAAGCCTCGCGGAGTACCGCCGCCTGCTCTATGTGGCCATGACGCGCGCCGAGGATGAGCTCTATATCTGTGGCTATGCCGGAAAGACCAAGCCAGTCGAGACCTGCTGGTACAACACGGTCGCCGCCGCGCTGCAAAGCAAGATGATCCCGCTTGAAGATGGCACTGGCTGGCGGCTCGGCGCGGCGCCGGCGCTGGAACCGGCATCAGAAAATCCATCCGCGGCAGCGGCGGCCGCCTTGCCGGAATGGATCAACCGCCCCGCGGCGGCTGGCCCCGCCTCCCCCGCCACGGAACCGCCAGAGCCGCCCCGCGACGCAGCGGCGGTGGCGCGCGGCATTCTCATCCACCGCATCCTCGAGAACCTGCCCGATCGGCCGGAAGCGGAGCGCGCCGCCTCTATCGCCGCGGCCGTCAAGCGCGGCGGCGCCGATCCGGGGCTCGCCCGGCAGATCGAGGCGCTGATCGCCGAGCCGCTGCTCGCCCAAATCCTCTCCGCCGAGGGCCATTCGGAAGCCACCCTGATCGCCGAGACGCCGGATGGCGGTATCGAGCGCCGCCGCCTCGACCGGCTGGTGGTGACGCCGGAGGCCATTCTGGTTGCCGATTACAAGACCGACCGCCAGCCGCCGGACACGCCCGAAGCCTGCAACCCTGACTATCTGATGCAGCTGGCGATCTACCGCGATGCCCTGCGCCTGGCTGGGCCTGGCAAGCCCTTGCGCTTCTGCATCGTCTGGACGGAGGCCCCCCGGGTCATGGCGATCCCCGACCCGCTCCTGGACCGCATGGCCGCCCTGCGCCAGCCCCGGCCTTGACCCTGCCGGGAGCCGCTCCTACCTTGCGGCCATCGCAACGGCGAATCCCGCCCCAGCCCCGAAGAGGTTTCCATGGCCACGCACAAGGTGTCCGACGCGTCCTTCGACAAGGACGTCCTGCAATCCGATACGCCCGTCGTCGTCGATTTCTGGGCGGAATGGTGCGGACCCTGCAAGATGATCGCCCCGGCGCTGGAAGAGATCGCCGCCAGCCTCGGCCCCAAGGCCAAGATCGTCAAGATCAACCTCGACGATAACCCGTCGACGCCGTCCCGCTACGGGGTGCGCGGCATCCCAACCCTGATGGTGTTCAAGGCCGGCCAGGTGGCGGCGACCAAAGTCGGCGCCGCGCCCAAGAACCAGCTTCAGGCCTGGATCGAACAGTCGATCTGATTTCTGCCGTGCCGGCTGACAGCGCCGCGGCCGCCAGCGGGCGGATGCGCGACATTTCCGCGAGCTTGCCGCGCCGGCTGAAGGCTGGCGCGGGGCTGCTGTTGCGGCTGCTGCTGGTCTATGTGCTGCTGCTGGCGGTGCATGCCTGGCTCGGCAACTGGACACCGGCGTATCTGGAAGGCCGCAGCCTATGGCACTTCTGGTTCTCGCGCATGCTGGTGCCGATGGCCATGCTGGGGCTGTTCGCCGCCGCGGCGCGCCTCATCCCGGCTGGCGCCATGCTGGGCGCGGCCTTGCTGTTCTTCGGCACCCTGTCGGCGATCAAGCGCGAGGCCACCGGTGAGCCCTTCCAGGTCAGCGATCTGTTCCTGACCGGCCAGTCCATGCATCTCCTGCATTACGTCGCGTGGCATCACTGGCTGATCGGCGCGGCAATAATCCCCGCCGGGATATTCTATTTCCGGAACCTGCGGCTGCGCTGGTGGAGCATCCCCATGGCGGCTCTTTTCCTCATTCTGTTGTCGAGCTACCGCAGCGAAGCAGTGGCGAAATGGATTCACGACAATTCCTGGTGGATCGGCGTCGAGAACCTCACCTTCAGCCAGGCCGAAAGCGAGCGCATGAACGGCTTCGGCACGCACCTTTACTTTTCGACGGCCGGCTTGCGCCTCAAGACCTACAGCGAAGCCGAGGTGCGCCAGGCGCTCGACGCGCTCAACGCGCCGCCACCCGCCACTGCCGCCATGGGGCCGCCACCCGACATCTATCTGGTACTCGGCGAAGCCTGGTGGCGCGACCCCGCCGACCAGAATTCGCCGCTCAATCAGCTGGCGGCCGCCGGCTTTGCGGAGACGTCCGTCGTCTCGCCCGTTTATGGCGGGACCACGCCCAATGTGGAGTTCGAGGCGCTGACCGGCATTCCGGTCAGGAGCTTCCGCGGCGGCATCATTCCCTATCAGCACTATGTGCAATACTTCACCGACAAGGCGCGCAGCCTGCCGCGGCTTCTGACGGAGAATGGTTATACGGCGAGCGCCTATCATAACTTCACCCGCCGCTTCTGGCTGCGCGATCAGGTCTACCCGAGGCTGGGCTTCGGCAGTTTCGCCAGCATGGAAGAGATGACGCTGGTGATCCAGGCCAATGACTGGCCAACCGACGAAGGCCTCTACCGATTCGTGCGCGACAAGGCTGATGACGGCAAGCCGCAGTTTCATTTCATCGTCACCGTCGAGACGCACGGACCCTATGCGAAGACCGAAAATGATGCTGAAGGCCACCCCGGTGTGCATGACTATCGCACGCGGCTTGGCAATGCGGTCGAATCGCTGGCCCGCTTCAAGCGCGCGCTGGACGCCAGGGGCCGGCCTTATGTGCTGGTGGCGTTTGGCGATCATCTTCCCGGCCTCAGGCTGCACCAGTGGAAGAACGGCATGAAATCAGAGGCTGACCCACGGCTTCACCAGGTGCCGTTGCTGGTGGCAGGCAACACCAGAGCGCCCGCATCGCTGGCGCGGGCCATGGAAGGCAGGCCACTCTATTGCCTGCCGCCGCTGCTGCTCGCCTGGGCCGGAAAGCCAGCCCAGGACCGCTACCTCAGCTATCTCGGCAAGACTTGCCGTGATGAAGTTTCACCCGCCGTGCAGCCCGCGGAAGCGGTGATCCAGAATCAGCTGTTTTCAGCCGCGCCGCTGTAGCGCCGCGAGTTCCCCGGTATTGGCCTCAGCCGCGGGAAAGCCCCGCGGCGGCGAGCTTGCCGAGATAGGCCTGCCAGATCTGTTCCCGCTCGCGGCCAAGCTTGAGCAGATAGGGCCAGGTATAAAGCCCCGAGCTGTGGCCGTCGTCGAACACGATGCGCACCGCATAGGTGCCGACCGGCTCGAGCTTGCGGATCCTGACGGTGCGCTTGCCCCACACCAGCTGCTCCTGGCCGGGCCCATGACCCTTCACCTCGGCGCTGGGGCTTTCGGCGCGGAGATACTCGGCGGCAAGCGCGAAGGCCTCGCCCGAATCGAAATTCACATGGAGCTCGGAGCCCGCCGCGGCCAGGCGCAGTTCCTCCGGCCACGGATCATTCACGGCCAAGCTCGCGCGCTTCCTCGGGCAGCATGATCGGAATGCCTTCCCGGATCGGATAGGCAAGTCCGGCGGCGCGCGAGATCAGTTCCTGGCGCTCAGCGTCATATTGCAGCCTCGTCTTGGTGAGCGGGCAGACCAGCAGTTCGAGCAGCCGGGGATCGGTGCGGATATCGGCCATCGGAGCCAGGCCCTACTGCAGCCGCGGCTTGCCGCTTTTCGCCATCCGGCTCAGCGCCACTTCGGTGAGCGCCACCAGCACGTCGGCCCTGGTCTTGAGATCGGGCGCTTCGAGCAGGGCCTGCTTCTCCTGCGGCGGATAGGGTGCGAGCTGCGAGAGGGTGTTGACCAGAACCTCGGTGGGCGCCGAATCGACCTGGCTCCAGTCGGCGCTCATCTGGTTGGCTTCCAGATAGTCGCGGAACACCTTGAGCAGCGCCGGGCGGTTGACATTGGCCGACCCCGTTCCGGACGCCAGATCGGCGGCGAAGGGATGGCAGGAGACGATCGCCTGCCGGTAGGGGGTGATCGCGTCCAGTTCCTGGACGACCTCGAACCGGCTGACCCCGGTGAGGGTGATCATCATGCGGCCATCCGGCGTTTCGGCATAGGAGGTGATGCGGCCGAGGCAGCCCACCTTCATCAGCGCCGGAAGCCCGGCGGCCTCGTCACCCGCCGCCGGCTGGATCATGCCGATGATCCGGCTGCCCGACATCGCGTCATCAACCATCGCCAGATAGCGCGGCTCGAAAATGTTGAGCGGCAGGTCCGAGCGCGGAAGCAGCAAGGCCCCCGCCAGCGGAAACAGCGGGATCTGCCGCGGCAGATCCTCCGGGCGGCGGTAGCGGCCGATGAAACCCATGTCGGCGCGCTCCGTCACGAGAACAGCACCGAGGAGAGCTTGCGCCGGCCCGCGATGGTGAACTCGTCCTTGGGGCCCCAGGCCTCGAAGAACTTGACCAGCTGCTTGCGCGCCGCCTCGTCGTTCCAGCCGCGCACCTTGCGGATCACGTAAATGAGCTGGTCGGTGGCCTCGGCGCGCGCGCCGGCGCCGTTGAGCAGCACGGCGAGATCGAGCCTGGCCTGGAAATCATCGGGATTGCGGGCGATCTCGGCCTCAAGCTTGCCGATTTCGGACACATCCACCGGGTTGAGCGCCAGGTCGAGCGCTGCCGTGGCGCTCAGCACCTCGGGATCATTCGCCTTGGCGGGCGGAACGAGAGCGAGGGTGGCCTTGGCGTTTTCAAGATCGCCCGCCGCGATCTGGCATCGGGCAAGCCCGGCAATGGCGCCGGGGTTCTCACGGTCGGCCTGGATCACCTGAGCGAAAATCTGCGCGGCGGACTGGTAGTCCTGCTGGTCCAGCGCGGCGCGCGCCTCGGCGAGTGCGGCTTCGATCTCTTCGGCCATGCTGCCCTGGCCGCCGAGCCGGTCCACGAATTGCTTCAGCTGGCTCTCCGGCAGCGCGCCCATGAAGCCGTCAACCGGCTGGCCGTTGACGAAGGCATAGACCGCCGGAATGGACTGGATGCGCATCTGCGCGGCGAGCTGCTGGTTCTCGTCGACGTTGATCTTCACCATGCGGACCTTGCCATTGGCCTGCCGCACCACTTTCTCAAGCGCCGGGCCCAGCTGTTTGCACGGCCCGCACCACGGCGCCCAGAAATCCACGATGACCGGCGTCTGGCGCGAGGCCTCGATCACATCGCGCATGAAGTTCTGGGTGTTGGAATCCTTGATCAGGTCGCCGGCCGGAGCCTGGGCGGAGGGGGCCGACTGGCCGCCGATTATGGAATTCATGGCAGGTTACCTCTTTCAACCTCAATAAATGGGGCAAATGCGGCCGTGTTTCAATGCGGCCGCTTTTCCGGGCCCGGCTGACGGGATCAGGCCACCGCCACGACCGCCGGCTGGTGGCCGCAAGCGCGGATGAAGGCCAGCAGATCGGCTGACCGGATGGTGGTTGTCGCGGTGTTCTCCAGCGGGTGGTAGTTGAGGCGTTCATGGGCCATCATGGCGGCGTCGAGCACCACATTCACCCGCTTTTCGGTGTCGTTGATGAGGCCAAAAGGGGTCACCGAGCCGGGCTCGACGCCCAGCACCTCCCGCAACAGCTCCGGTTTGCCAAAGGACAGCCGCCGCGAGCCGATCCGGGCCGGCGCCGCCTTGAGGTCGATCTGCGCCTCCTCCAGGCAGACGATCAGCCAGATATTGCCCTTATCGTCCTTGAGGAACAGGTTCTTGCAGTGCCCGCCGGGGATTTCGCCACGCAGCGCCTGTGCCTCCTCAACCGTATAGACCGGGGCATGGTCCCGGGTTTCGGTGACGATGCCGAGGGCCTTGAAGCGGGCAAATAAATCCTCACGGGTAGCGGGCATGGCAGCTGGAAATCCTGCGGAACTGGCGGCTTGACGATGTTCTTGCATTTGCCGGTGAGTTAGGCAATAACGCCGTCACCCTCCGGCCTCCGCCGGAAAGGCTCATGGAAGCGGGCGTAGCTCAGGGGTAGAGCATAACCTTGCCAAGGTTAGGGTCGCGCGTTCGATTCGCGTCGCCCGCTCCAGTTTCTCGTTGAAATTCAGTTATTTAGAAGTTTTGGCGAGAGTGCGGACCATACGTCTGCGTCGTTTGTCGCCACCATGTCGCCACCACGAAACCGCGGACATCCCTCCAATATCCAGGTGAATCGTAGGCTCACCTCGGCCATTCTCCCCGCCGGATACAAGGCTGGCGACAGACCGTCCCCAAGAACCACGGCTCGGAATTGAGGTCGGGTCCACGTGGAGTAGAGAGCGCCCCCGGAACCTCTCCAGACGAAGAACCAGAAGGCGCGGGGTCCACACTCGGCCACGTGTTCCTTCAATGCGCCAAATGGCTCACTTTCGCGTGCATGCCGGCTTGGCATCTACGTGGTGGGAAAACGGCATGTACTCTTCGTGACCGCTCGTGGCGGGCGCCAGATCACATGCATCATTGTGTCCGGCATCAGGCACGGAGCAGAGGAGCGCGGTGGTGCGTCAGGCGGCTTCGGCCAGCATGCCGAAGTGGTGGACCCATCCGGTCAGGTAGGGGAGGCCGCGCGGGATGCCTGTCTCGCGCTGGATGCTGCGCCCGATCCTCCAGCCGTTCCAGATTCGGCCGGTGTTCCGGATCGTATCCTCCAGGCTCTGACCCTTTCCGCTGAACTCGCAGACGCTGTCCGCGAAGCGGCGGCGGTCGAGGAAGTCGCGGATCCCTTCGGGCTCGCCGTCTGTTGCCCTGGCGATGGCCATGAACGCCGTGTCCCAGGCATCGGGCAAGGCCGCACCGGTCGGGCCGCATCGTTCCGGTGAAGCCCCACGCTTCGTTGCGGGTCGGGAAGATCATGGTTATCCGTGTCTCCTGTTCTGCGGCGGGCGTGCCGTTTGCGGTGAGCTCATAAGCGCTCTACTTTGCTGACATATCAGGCGGGAAGACAGGCAGTTTCGCTGCTTTCTGGAGGAATGATGCGTCAATTCCAGCGCATGACGGCCGCCGAACACCTTGCAGAACTCGGCCGCATCCTCGCGGCTGGGCTCGTCCGCATGAAGGCGACGAAGTCCAGCCCTTTATCTGCTGACCGTTCAGAAGGTTCAGTCGACTTAATCTGGCGTGAAGAGCAGTCATGCAACCCGCAACTCACAAGGAGGCATGACACGATGAGCGATCAAGTCTTGGCGCGGCTCGCCACGCTGAAGACCACCCCGACGCCAAAACTCAAGGAGCAATGGCGGCAATTGTTCGAGGGAGAGCCGCCGCCCTTCAACCGGCGCTACCTCGAAAGCAAGCTGGCCTACGGCGGCCTGAAGCCAGAGACGGTGCGGCGGCTAGAAAAGCTTGGCGAGGAACTGGACGGCGGCAGCAAGGCGAAGCGGCAGACGCGCGCTGATACGCGGCCCATCTCCGGGACGCGTCTGATCCGCGATTATCAGGGCGTCGAGCACTGCGTCACGGTGCGGGATGATGACTTCGAATATCAGGGCCGACCCTACAAGTCGCTCTCTGTCATTGCGCGCGCGATCACGGGCATCCAGTGGAACGGTCTCGCCTTCTTCGGACTCAAGTAGGGGAGGCGCGCATGACCAAGCCTGCCGCCCCCTCGGTTGCGCTATGCCATCTACACCCGTAAATCCTCCGAGGAAGGCCTCGAGCAGGAGTTCAACAGCCTCGACGCCCAGCGGGGGGCCTGTGAGGCCTATATCGCCAGCCAGCGCTCCGAGGGTTGGGCACTGGTTCGGGACCAGTATGACGATGGCGGCATATCCGGCGGCACGCTGGACCGCCCTTCTCTACAGCGGCTCCTGTCGGACATCGAAGACGGACTGGTCGACGTGGTCGTGGTCTACAAGATCGACCGACTGTCGCGCTCGCTGATAGACTTCTCCAAGCTGGTGGAAGTCTTCGACCGCAACAACGTAACCTTCGTCAGCGTCCCCCAGAGCTTCAATACCACCACCTCCATGGGGCGCCTCACCCTCAACATCCTCCTGTCCTTTGCCCAGTTCGAGCGGGAGGTCACAGCCGCGTTCTCGCCCACCCACACTCGGAAGGGCGACCGACTCTATCGCTATTACCTCAGCCAGACGGTCTTGAAACATGGAGCCGGCACCTGCCCCGTACCGCGGGTGCCAACCGCAGAAATCGAGCTGGCAGTGATCGACCAGCTGCGAGCCATGTTGTGGGCACCCGAGGTAGTTGTCGCCACATGGAAGGCCGCGCGATTTGAACAGGACGAGGTCAGCGAGGCGGATGTTCGGGACGCCCTCACGACCCTGGATCCGCTCTGGGCGCAACTCTTTCCGATCGAGCAGGCACGTGTCGTCCAGCTGCTGATAGATCGGGTTGAAGTCGGCACCGGCGGTCTGAAAATCCGCTTCCGAGACAGAGGTCTCGCTCAGATGGTGACTGAGGTAGGAACCGTCGCCGCAAAGACCCGGAAGGCGGCAGCATGACGGATCAGACCACCACAGTCGTTGTACCCTTCACCATCCGTAAGCGCGGCGGCCGAAAACTGATCCTGACGCCCTATGGAACGCCAGCATCACCGCCGACACGCTCCAGGCGAGACAGCGCACTGCTGAAGGCGCTGGCGCGCGGCTTCCGGTGGAAGAAGATGCTGCAGGAGGGTAACGACCAAACCCTTGAGGAGATAGCCAACGCCGCGAACATCAAACCGTCGTATGTCAGCCGTCTGCTGCGGATCACACTGCTGGCACCGGAACTCGTAGAGGCGGTCTTGGCGGGCCGTCAGCCCCCTGGCCTTTCAATGGCGAGGGCGATGCAGCCGTTTCCGCTGGAGTGGTCTCAACAATCTGTTGTGGCTTCCAACATGGCTTCGGCTGTTGGAGAGTAGGCTACAGCTTCTAAACCCATCCACCATCCACAACATACTGCTGGTTCGTGCAGGCGGATGCCTCTTCGGAAGCGAGAAACACAGTGAAGCGTGCGATCTCGTCTGGCATGATTTTGCGCTTGAGGCATTGCCTTTCTTCCAGTTCCCGGAGCGCCTGGGGCGTGAGCCAGTTGTCGATTTGCCGCTGGGTCATGATCCAGCCGGGAGCAATCGCGTTGACCCTGATGTTGTATGGGCCATAGTCACGCGCAAGGGAGCGCGTCAGGCCAAGCACGGCTGCCTTTGAAGTGGTGTAGCCAGCCATGCCGCCATGGCCGATCATCCAGGAGATCGATCCGAAATTGATGATCACCCCCCGGCCTGCTGCCTTCATGTCCGGGAGCACTGCCTGCGCGGCGAAGAACTGGTGCCGGATATTGACGGCAATACGGTCGTCCCAGTATTCGGGCGTCACTTCAGGCGTTTGATGGCGTTCGTCGTTCGCTGCATTGTTGATAAGAATACTGATGGGGCCGAGATCTGCCTTCACGCGCTTGATCGCGCGCCGCAGCGCGTCGATGTCGCGCAGGTCGACGTGCTCGAAGCGCACTGCAGAGCCTTGCGAGGTGAGATCCCGGACAAGTGCTTCCGAATGTTCTTTCGCTACGTCGATGAAGGCAACCTTGCATTTCTGGCCGGCGAAGCGCCGTACAATCGATTCGCCGATACCCGAGCCGCCGCCCGTGACGAGTACAGCTTGTCCTTCGAGATCGCTATAAACCGCAGCCACCTGTTTCACTCCCCTGTTCTGTTGATGGACCCTTCATGCCTGGGCCGAGTAGCCGCCATCTACAGGCAGTGCGGCTCCTGTGATGAAGTCGGAAGCGGGGCTGGCGAGGAAGACGGCGGCGCCTGCGATGTCGCCGGGCTGACCCCAGCGGCCAGCTGGTGTGCGGGCGATGAC
>NZ_JBJTER010000127.1:0-19015 GCF_046093005.1 Aestuariivirga sp. | reverse complement strand
GGCGACCGGAGCATACGCCTCCGGAACATGACCACGACCTTCAACGCGCGGGGTGAGACCCTCACCGGGCTCGACTGGGTGGCGCTCGATTGCGAGCCGGGCTCCTTCACGGCGCTGATCGGGCCTTCGGGATGCGGCAAGTCCACCCTGCTCCGGCTGGCGCTTGGCCTTGAAACGCCTGATTCCGGCGCGGTCGAAATCGGCGGCCTGGCGCCGAAGGCCGCCGCCTCCACCGGCACCACCGGGGTGGCCTTCCAGGACTCGGCCCTGCTGCCCTGGCGCAGCGTCGAGGCCAACATCGCGCTGCCGCTTGACGTGCTGGGAAAGCCGCGCGCCGAATATGCCAGCCGGATTTCGGAACTCATCGCGCTCGTCGGCCTCAAGGGTTTCGAGAAGGCGCTGCCTGGCGAATTGTCCGGCGGCATGCGCCAGCGGGTGTCGATCGCCAGGGCGCTGGTCACCACGCCGGGCATCCTGTTCCTCGACGAACCCTTCGGCGCGCTCGACCAGATCCTGCGCCGCCAGATGAACATCGAGTTGCAGCGCATCTGGTCGGAGTCGCGGGCCACCACGCTGCTGGTCACGCATGGCATCGATGAGGCCGTGTTCCTGGCTGACCGCATTGTCGTGATGCGGAGCAGGCCCGGCCGGATCGCGGCGGTGATCGACGTGCCTTTCGAGAGGCCGCGCGACAAGAGCCTGTTCGTGGAGCCCGCCTTCCACGCCCTCAACGACGTGGTGGGGCGCGCCCTTCATGGCGAATGAAACCGCCTCACGGCTCGGCATGATCCGCAATCTCGCGGTGCTGCTGGCGCTGTGGGAGGTGGCGGGGCGGTTCGAACTCGTCGCCAGCGGCGCCCTGCCCGCGCCCAGCGCCATCATCGCCCGCTTCTGGGCCGACAAGAGCGATTATCCGCCGCATGTGCTGGCAACCCTTGAAGCGAGCTTTCTCGGCTTCCTCATCGGCAACGCCGCCGCCATTCTCGCGGGCATCGCTTTCGTTCTCTCGCCCCTCCTGCTGCGGCTGTTCCGGGGGGTGAACATCGCCATATTCGCCCTGCCGCCGATCGCCATTTCGCCGGTGCTGGTGCTGACCTTCTCCGGCATGACGCCGCGGGTCATCCTGGCCGCACTCGGCTGCTATTTCGCCACCATGACGGCCACCGTATTGGGCCTCACCCAGTCCGACGCCAGGAGCCTCGACGTGGTGCGCGCCTATGGCGGCAGCCGCTTCGACGAAATGCGTTTCGTGCAACTGAGAAGCGCGCTGCCATCCATCCTGGGCGGCTTCCGGGTCGCCGCGCCGGCCGCCGTGCTGGGCGCTATTCTCGCCGAATTCGGCGGCGGCGGCCGCTTCGGGCTCGGCACTTATCTGCTGGGCTCGCTCGGCCGCGCCGACCCGCCGCGGCTGTGGGGCATCGGCCTCACCGCCACGCTGATCGCCGGCCTCGCCTATGCCGCCTTCGCCCTGATCGGCAACCGGGTGACCGGAACCTCGCGCGCCGTGACCGTGCCCACGGCCGCTCCGGCGCCGCCGGCGGGCGCCACCAGCCCGGTAGCCGCGCTGCTGCTGGCGGCGGCCGCCGCGGCGCTGCCGCTGGTGCTGTGGTGGCTGCTGCTGGCCGTGCTCAACGTGCCGGAGATGATCGCCAAGACGCCAGCCGGCGTCTTCAGCTATCTGTTCACGGGCGATGGCGCCGCGCAGGCCCAGGAGCGGCTGCTGGCAGCCCTCGCTGAAACCCTGCCGATCACGCTGCTGGGCCTTGCCGCGGGCCTTGCTTTCGCCTTCACGCTGGCGGTGCTCGCCGATCTGTTTCCGGCCATCACCCGGAGCTTCATGCCGGTGGCGCTGGTAACCCAGACCATGCCGCTGGTGGCGCTGACGCCCTTGCTGGTGCTGCTTCTGGGCCGCGGCACGCCGCTCATCCTGTGGGTGACGATTTCGGTGACCTTCTTTCCCGCTTTCGTCACCATCGCCCAGGGCATGGCCATGGTGCCGCGCGCCGCGCTTGAACTGCCGCGCGCCTATGGCGCGTCGAAGCGCCAGCAGCTGACGCTGGTGAGCATTCCCGCCTCGCTCCCCTATCTGTTTGCGGCGACCAGGCTTGCCGCGCCGCGCGCCCTGCTGGGCGTGATGATCGCCGAATGGCTGGCCACCGGAACCGGGCTCGGCAATCTTTTGAACCAGAGCCGCGGCTATCTCGACTATGGCATGATCTGGACGGTGGCGGCGGTCTCCGTACTGATCGCCGTCGCCTTCTACCAGGTGGTGGTCATCGCCGAGCGCTGGACGGTGGCCCGGCTCGGCATGCGCACGACGGAATAGGACTCGCGGCCCGCACTGGAAATGGCAGGCCGGATCGCGTAACCCGAAGCCGCATCGTTGAGGCGCAGGAGCAACAAATATGCCGGAACCAGGCATGGTCATTATTGGCGGCGGCATGGCGGGAGCGCGGGCCATCGTCAGCCTGCGCGCCAATGGCTGGCAAGGGGCGGTGAGCCTCATCACCGAGGAAACACTGCTCCCCTATGAGCGGCCGCCACTGTCCAAGGCGATGCTCACCGACGAACCGGAACCACAGCCCGTCTACCTGCTGGATAAGAGCATGCTGGCCTCGCTCAACGCCACCGTGATCCGCGGCGTGCGGGCCACCGGCATCGACCGCGGGGCAAAACAAGCGCTGCTCGCCGATGGCCGCGCCATCGCTTACCACAAGCTGCTGATCGCCACCGGCGCCAAGCCCCGGAAGCTTACGATCCAGGGTGGCGAACTGGCCTACACGCTGCGCGATTTCGCCGATGGCGACCATCTTCGGAAGAGCCTGCGCGCCAGCACCTCCGCGGCCATTATCGGCGGCGGTTTCATCGGCCTCGAGGTTGCGTCCAGCGCGTGCAAGCTGGGCTGCGCCGTGACATTGATCGAGGCGCAGCCGCGCATCCTGATGCGCGGCGTTCCGGAGGAGATCGCGCGGGTGGTTCATGCCCGCCACGCAGCGGCGGGCGTGAGGATGGAGGTTGGAACCGGTCTGACGGCGGTTGAAACCAATGGCGTGCTGCTTGCCGATGGCCGCAAGGTCAAGGCCGGCATTGTGATCGCCGGCATCGGTGCCACGCCCGAGACAACGCTTGCCCAGCAAGCGGGGCTTGCCATCGACAACGGCATCGCCTGCGATGCGCAGTTGCGCACCAGCGACCCGGATATTTACGCGGCGGGCGATTGCTGCTCCTTCCCGCACGGGCTGTTCGGCGGCAAGCGCATGCGGCTCGAAGCCTGGCGCAACGCCACCGACCAGGCCAATGTGGCCACCGAAAACATGCTGGGCGGCTCAAAGTCCTATGTGGCGGTGCCGTGGTTCTGGTCCGACCAGTATGAGCTTTCGCTGCAAATCGCCGGCGTTCCGGGTGACGGCGTTGCCACCGTGCGCCGCCAGCTGGCGGAGGATAGCTTCGTGATCTTTCATCTGGATGGCGCGGGCCGCCTGGTGGCAGCCTCCGGCATCGGGCCCGGCAACGCCATCTCGCGTGACGTGAAGCTTGCCGAGATGCTGATTGCGAAGCGCGCCACGCCGTTGCCGGAAGCGCTGGCGGACTCCACGGTTCAACTCAAGACGCTGCTCAAAGCGTAGAAAGACACGACAACAGACATGAATTTCGCGTCCGACAATGTCTATGGCGTTCACCCCAGGATCCTCGCGGCACTTTCCGAGGCAAATGACGGCACGGCGCCCTCCTATGGCGGCGATGACCACACGAAGCGCGCCGAGGAAAAGCTGAAACACATCTTCGGCTGCGATCTCAGGGCCTTCCTGGTGACATCGGGCACGGCGGCCAACGGCCTCGCGCTCTCCGCCATCACGCCGGGCTTCGGCGCCATCATCTGCCACGCCGAGGCGCATATCGCGGTTGATGAATGCAACAGCCCGGAACTGTTCACCGGCGGCGCCAAGCTGATCGGGCTTCACGGCCCCGCCGGCAAGATCACGCCGGCGATGATCGAAAAAACCCTGAAAGGCTTCATCCGCGGCGAGCATGATCCGAAGCCCAAGGGCGTGTCGCTCACCAACGCCACGGAACTGGGAACCGTCTATGCGCCAGCCGAAGTGGCGGCCATTTCATCGGTCATTCGCCCCAGGGGCATGAAGCTGCACATGGACGGCGCGCGCTTCGCCAATGCCGTCGCCGGACTCGGCTGCAGCCCGGCGGAGCTCACATGGAAGGCGGGCGTCGACGCGCTGTCCTTCGGGGCCACCAAGAACGGCGCCATGATGCTGGAGGCGGTGATCTTCTTCGATCTCGCGCTGGCCGAGGACTTTGCCTACCGGCGCATGCGCGGCGGCCAGCTTCTGTCCAAGGGCCGCTATCTTGGCGCGCAGATGGTGGCCTATCTCGCGGATGATCTGTGGCTGGAAAATGCGCGGCGCGCCAATGCGCTGGCCCGCAAGCTGGCGGAGGGGCTCACGGCCTTGCAGAGCGTGCGCATTCCCAACCCGGTGCAGGCCAACGAAGTGTTCGCGGTGATGCCGCGGCGCCTGTTCGGCCAGCTGCAGGCATCAGGCGCGAAATTCTATGACTGGATGCCGGACAGTCTCGGCGACGCCATCGCGGAAGATGAGATCTTCGCACGTTTCGTGCTGTCCTTCGCGACGCCCGAGGCGGATGTTGATACGTTCCTGGCGCTTGCCGCAAGAACATAAACACGAAAGGCGCTCCACAGGGAGCGCCTTCCACTCTCATTCATAAATTCAGATCAAGCCGCCTGCCTGGCTTCCAGAACCTGGGCGGGCTGCGCGGATTTCACCGTGATGGTGCGGGGCTTCAGCGCCTCCGGAACCTCGCGCTTCAGCGAGATGTGGAGAAGGCCGTTCTCGATGCTGGCGCCAAGCACCTGCATGTGGTCGGCAAGCTGGAAGCGCCGCTCAAAGGCGCGCGACGCGATGCCCTGATGCAGGTATTCGCCCTTGGTCTCGGTCTTCTCGGCTTTGCGGCCGGAGACGGTGAGGGCGTTGCCCTTCACTTCAACATTGACATCCGCGGCGGCAAAGCCGGCGACTGCCATGGTGATGCGGTACTCATCCTCGGAAACGCGCTCGATGTTGTAGGGCGGATAACCGGGCGCCTCGACCGAGGCCGCTTCATCAAGCATGCGGGCAAGACGGTCAAAACCGACGGTGGAACGATAGAGGGGGGTAAGATCGAACATGGTCACATTCTCCTTGAGCAATGTCACGTTTGGCGCCCGCCACTGTGGGCCGGGCTTTTTGGGTTGCGTGGACCCCGGATGGGCATCCACGCCGCAAGAGATAGGCGCGCGCCTTGCCGTTTCAAGGGGGCGGATGAACGCCAGATGAACGACGGGTTCGGATTGGGTTCAATAAGCGCTTGCTAGCTTGGCGCCAACGATGACCGCTTCCGGGCATCGAACTCGCAGCAAGGAATACACACATGACCCTCAAGTCTTTGATTGCCGCCGCCTCCGTCGCCCTGGGCCTGGCCATCGCCCTGCCTGCCGCGGACGCCCGCGCCGACGTCGATGTGGACATCGGCTTTGGCGTGATCACGGGAGGCTACGGATACGGCTACCATCCCGGCTGGGACTATGGCGGTTATCGCCCCTACCGGCCGCGGCCCTACCTCTATGACTACGAGGACGCCTGGGCCGATGACGCGTTCGTCAGCTGCCGCCAGGGCCGCAAGATCCTCCGCAACTACGGCTTCCGCGACATCAAGACAGAGAACTGCCGCGCGCCGCATTATGAGTATATCGGCTGGAAGAAGGGACGCGAGTTCCTGATCCGCATGAATACCCGCGGCGAAATCAACCGTGTCAGCCGCATTCACTGATGCCGGGCCCGAACCCCGGACAGGCGGGAGGGCCGCCTGTCCGGCCCGCTGCCCGCGCATGCCCCAGAAAGGCCATGAAGACCCGGAAGAATCCTCCCAATAGCCGCCGCCGGGGAGATTCCAGTCTCATGCAGCTTCGCATGTATGGCCTAGCAATTCTGGCCCTCGCGGGCGCTATCGGGCTGGGGCAGGCGGCCGCCGCGGACGAGCGCCAGCAACCCGGCGAATTCATGGTGGCCCAGGATGATTCGTCCGGTTCCACCTTGCTGCGCAAGATTCCGGGTATCCGCCTCCTGTTCGGGGAACGTCCGCCAGCCTCGGAAAATCCGGAAGCGCCGCGCAACAAGAAGAGCGCGCCGGCGTTCGATGAAAACTACTATGAGCCGCAGCCCGTCAATCCGGCGAGGACGCAGCCCGCGGCGCCCGCCAAGGCCAAGCCACCGGCAAAGCCCGCCGCCGCCGCCACACCGCCCATGTCCTGCGAACAGGCGACCTCCGTGGTCAGCGGCTTCGGTTTTTCCAGCGTCGAGGCGGCAAACTGCAGCGGAAAGCTTTACGCTTTCAACGCCAAGCGGGACGGCAAGTCGTTCGTCATCAAGCTCGATCCGGCGAGCGGCGAACTGAAGGAAGTCAAGAAACTGCCCTGATCCCGAACTGGCGCCGGTTTCCCAGGCGCCGCAGCGGGTGGCAATCGGCAAATTGCCTTCCCATATTGCACGTGCTAAGCGCCAGCCGCAATTGGCCCTCTCAGAGAAAGCTCCGGTATTTCATGAATTTGCGAAACATCGCCATCATCGCCCACGTCGACCATGGCAAGACCACACTGATTGACCGGCTGCTGTCCCAGTCCGGCTCGTTCCGCGACAACCAGAAGGTTGCCGAGCGCGCCATGGATTCCAACGATCTGGAGCGCGAGCGCGGCATCACCATTCTTGCCAAGGTGACGTCGCTCAACTGGAAGGACACCCGCATCAACATCGTCGATACGCCGGGCCACGCCGATTTCGGCGGCGAGGTGGAACGCATCCTCAACATGGTGGATGGCGCGGTGCTGCTGGTCGATGCCGCCGAAGGCCCGATGCCGCAGACCAAATTCGTGCTGCAGAAAGCCCTCAAGATCGGCTTGCGGCCGATCGTCTGCATCAACAAGATCGACCGCCCCGACGAGCGCCACAACGAGGTGGTGAACGAGGTCTTCGACCTGTTCGCCAATCTCGACGCCAATGACGCGCAGCTCGATTTTCCGATCGTCTATGGCTCAGCGAAGCAGGGCTGGATGGCGGATACGCCCACAGGCCCTTCCGACAACATGGCGCCGCTGTTCGATCTGATCGTCCGCCACTTCGCGGCGCCCTCGGTTGAGGACGGCCCGTTCCGCATGCTGGTGACGACCATCGAGGCCAATCCGTTTCTCGGCCGGGTGCTGACCGGGCGAATCCGCTCCGGCACGGTGAAGGCCAACCAGGCGGTGAAGGCGCTGGCCCGCGACGGGCGGACCATCGAACAAGGACGCATCTCCAAGGTGCTGGCCTTCCGCGGGCTGGAGCGCCAGCCGGTCGAAGAAGGCCAGGCCGGCGATATCGTGGCGATCTCGGGCCTGACCACCGCGACGGTCGCCGACACCATCTGCGACCCCGCGGTGGCAAACGCCATCCCCGCCCAGCCCATCGACCCCCCTACCCTGACCATGACCTTCCGCATCAATGACGGCCCGCTGGCCGGCAAGGAGGGCGACAAGGTGCAGTCGCGCGTCATCCGCGAGCGGCTGCTGCGCGAGGCCGAGGGCAATGTGGCGCTGCGCGTCACGCCGTCCGAAACCGAGACCGACGCGTTCGAGGTGGCGGGCCGCGGCGAATTGCAGCTCGGCATCCTGATCGAGACCATGCGCCGCGAGGGCTTCGAGCTTACCGTGGGCCGGCCGCGGGTGGTGTTCCGCACCGACGAGGCCACCGGCCAGCGCCTCGAACCCGTCGAGGAGGTGATCATCGACGTCGACGAGGCCTATACCGGCGCCGTCGTGCAGAAGATATCGGAGCGCAAGGGCGAGCTGCGCGACATGCGGCCCTCGGGCGCCGGCCGCCAGCGCCTGGTGTTCCTGGCGCCAACCCGCGGGCTCATCGGCTATCAGTCCGAGCTTCTTTCGGATACCCGCGGCACGGCGATCTTCAACCGCATCTTCCATGGCTACGCGCCGCATTTCGGCGAGATCGCCGGCCGCCATACGGGCGCGCTGATCTCCAACAGCGATGGCGAGGCGGTGGCCTATGCCATTTTCAACCTGCAGGACCGCGGGCCCATGTTCATCGAGCATGGCACCAAGGTCTACCCCGGCATGATCGTCGGCGAGCATACGCGCGGCAATGACCTTGAGCTCAATGTCATCAAGGGCAAGAAGCTCTCCAACGTGCGCGCCTCCGGCAAGGACGAGGCGCTGATCCTCACGCCGCCGATCCGCATGTCGCTGGAAAAGGCGCTGGCCTATGTCGGCGAGGATGAGCTGGTGGAGGTGACGCCCAAATCGATCCGCCTGCGCAAGGCGATCCTCGATCCGCATGAGCGCAAGCGCGTGAGCCGCGCCAAGGAGGCCGAAAGCGCCGCGTGAGCCGTCAATCGGCGGGTGCGGGCACCTCGCGCATGCGGCCGGCGGACGCCTCGCTGGCGAACACCACCAGGCCGCTCACCACCACGATGGCGGCGCCGGCCAGCGTCCAGATGTCCGGCACGTCGCCGAAAAAGATGAATCCGGCGGCGATCATCCAGACGATCTGGGTGTAGAGAAACGGCGCCAGCGCGCTGGCCGGCGCCAGACGATGCGCCTGGATCAGCATCAGATGGCCGACCGCGCCGGTCACGCCCATGAAGATCAGGAGCAGCCACTGGATGCCAACCGGCGTCTGCCAGAATACCGGCAGCGGCGCGGCCGCCGCCAGCGCGCCGACGAAGCTCACATAGAACAGCGAGGTCTCGGTGCGGTCGCGGCCGCCCACCTTGCGGGTGACGATGTTGTAGACGGCGCCGCAGAACGACGAGGCGATCGACATCAGCATGGCCCAGTGGAAACTGTCAGTGCCCGGGCGCATGATGACGAGGACGCCGAGAAAACCGGCCGCCACCGCCGCCCAGCGCCGCCAGCCCACATGCTCGCCGAGAAGCGGCACTGACAAGACGCACACCCACAGCGGAATGGTGAAGAAGATGGCCGAGGTCTGGGCGAGTTGCAGGTGCATCATCGCCATGAAATTGAGAATGGTGGAGACCATCAGCAGCACGCCGCGGAAGGCTTGCAGAAACGGATGATGGGTGATGAGCAATGATGCGCCGCCGGCCCGCAGCATCACGGCCAGCGAAATGAGGAAGGCCACCGCATAGCGGCCGAATACCGCCACCGCCGGCGGCAGGTCCTGTGTGACGAATTTCGCGGCGGTGTCGAGGCTGGTAAAGACGGCCATCGAGGCCGTCATCAGCAAGATGCCGGTGACGCGCGGGTTCATGGCGGGCAGTTAACCCGGCGCGGCGGCGCTTGGAACCGGCAAGCCGGAGCCTCTCCCCTGCGGAATTCGCATGGCGGCCGTTCAGGCCAGCACGATCCCACGTTCAGCAAAGCTCCGGCGCGCCGCATCCGCCGAGCCGGCAAGATCGATGGCCCGGCAGGCGGCGGCGATGACCTCGGTCTCGAAACCGAGCTGATTTGCGTCCTCCGCCGAGAAGCGCACGCAGTAATCGAAGGCCAGCCCGGCGCAGACCACCTTGCGGATACCGCGCTCGCGCAGATAGCCGCCGAGCCCGGTGGGCGTCGTACGGTCGTTCTCGAAAAACGCCGAGTAGCTGTCGATGCCGTGGCGGAAGCCCTTGCGGATGATGAGCTGGGCCTGTGGAATGTCGAGATCGCGGTGGAAGGCCGCGCCGTGGGTGTCCTGGATGCAGTGGTCGGGCCACAGCGTCTGCGGGCCGTAATGCATGTCGACGGTGTCGAACGGCGCTTTCCGGTGATGGCGCGAGGCGAAGGAGGAATGTTCCACCGGGTGCCAGTCCTGGGTGAGCACCACATGGTGGAACTCCCTGGCAAGCCGGTTGATGACCGGCACGACCTCGTCGCCGCCCGGCACCGCCAGATTGCCGCCGGGGCAGAAGTCGTTCTGCACATCGATGACGAGAAGCACGTCGTGATCGCTTCGCATGGGTTTTACCTCACAGCCGCATCGCGGCAATGGCGGCGGCGCAGCCGCGCAATGCCGGGAACTCAGCGATCATGGCATAAACGGGGATCGGCCGCATCACATGGCCGTTCTTGCCGCGCTGCTCGAACACCTCCCGGAAGCGCCCGTCCCGCAGCTTGCCGACAATCGAGGGCACGATGCCGCCGGCCAGATAGACGCCGCCCTTGGCCTGCAGCGCCATGGCGGCATCGCTGGCAACACGCGCGAGCCAGATGATGAACTGATCGAGCGTGCGCACGGCCGCCTCATCGGTGCCCGCGAGTGCGGCCTGAAGCACGTCTTCGGGGGTGTTCAGCGAAGGCTTCGCCGCCGCGACCTGGTACATGTGCAGCAGGCCGCCGCCGGTGATGGCGTCCTCCGCCTCGAAGGGAACGCCGGGCTTGCTCATCTTCTCGCGCCAGTCGAATTCGGCGCGCGTCAGCACCGGCAGGCTGACATGCCCGCCCTCGCAGGCCAGCGCCAGCCAGCCGCCCCCGGGCAAGGGCGCCAGCGCCGACATGCCAAGCCCGGTTCCCGGCCCCAGCACGATCTTGAGGGCGGGCTTTTCGGGTTGCGTGCCGCCGATCCGCACCACGTCGTTTTCGCCCAGATGCGGCAGCGACAGCGCCAGCGCCTCAAAATCATTGAGAAGGCGGAATTCGCCAGCCCCCGCGGCGGCCTTCAGCGATTGCCGGGTGAAGCTCCAGTTGCGGTTGGTGAGCGCCACCGTCTCGCCCTCGACCGGCCCCGCCACGGCGATGGCCGCGGCGGCCAGCCGGGTCAGGCCCCTGGGCCTGAGATAGGCGGCAATCGCCTCCTCCAGCGAGCCGAACTGGTCATTTTTCTGGACGGCGATGTCGGTAACGCGGGAACTGCCGGGCTCCGCAAGCCCGAAACGGGAATTGGTCCCGCCAATGTCGCCAACCAGTGCCAGCCCGCTCATCTCATGCCACCTCGGCGCCTCCAGTGCCACGGCGGCCAGTTTTGGGCAACAGCGAAAGCTTTACCCTGCCGCCAAAGCCGTTTAGGAAGCCCGGCAACACCCCGAAAGGCACTTATCAACCGTGACCAATCCGCTTGCCGAGGAAGTGGCGCGCCGGCGCACCTTTGCCATTATTTCCCACCCGGACGCCGGCAAGACCACCCTGACCGAAAAGCTCCTGCTGTTTGGCGGCGCCATCCAGCTCGCCGGCCAGGTGCGCGCCAAGGGCGACCGCCGCCGCACCAGGTCCGACTGGATGGCCATCGAGCGCGCCCGCGGCATCTCGGTCGTCACCTCGGTCATGACCTTCGAGTACCAGGGCACGGTGTTCAACCTGCTCGACACGCCCGGCCACGAGGACTTCTCCGAGGACACCTACCGCACGCTGACGGCGGTCGATGCCGCCGTGATGGTGATCGACGCCGCCAAGGGCATCGAGGCGCGCACCCGCAAGCTGTTCGAAATCTGCCGGCTGCGCGACATTCCGATCATCACCTTCGTCAACAAGATGGACCGCGAATCGCGCGACCCCCTTGATCTGCTCGACGAGATCGAAAAGGGCCTCGCCCTCACCGTGGCGCCGATGGTCTGGCCGATCGGCCAGGGCAAGGATTTCGCCGGCACCTATGACCTCACCAGCCCGCGCGTGCGCCGCCTCGAGCAGGACCCGGAGGGCATTGCCGTTTCCGGGCCCGACGACCCGCTGATCGCCACGCTGCTGTCCGGCCCGGCGCTCGCCAAATGGCGCGACGAGATCGAACTGGTGCGGGACCTCTGCCACGGGTTTGACCGCAAGGCCTTCCTCGAAGGCCACCTGTCGCCGGTCTATTTCGGCTCGGCGCTCAAGAACTTCGGGGTGCGGGACCTGCTCGAAGCGCTGATCGCCTATGCGCCGCCGCCGCGCGACCAGGCCTCGTCCTCCCGGCTCGTCCACGCCACCGAGCCCAAGATGACCGGCATTGTGTTCAAGATCCAGGCCAACATGGACCCCAACCACCGCGACCGCATCGCCTTCATGCGGCTCGCTTCCGGCAAGCTCACGCGCGGCATGAAGGTGAAGCTGGTGCGCACCGGCAAGACGGTGGCCCTCAACGCGCCGCAATTCTTCTTCGCGCAGGACCGCTCGATCGCCGACGAGGCCTATGCGGGCGACGTGGTGGGCATTCCCAACCACGGCCTGCTGCGCATCGGCGATACGCTGACCGAGGGCGAGGACATCGTATTCACCGGCGTTCCCAGCTTCGCGCCGGAAATTCTCAGGCGGGTGAAGCTCGGCGATCCGATGAAGGCCAAGAAGCTGCGCGAGGCGCTTCAGCAGCTGGCGGAGGAAGGTGTCGTTCAGCTCTTCCTGCCGGTGGACGGTTCGCCCGCCATCGTGGGCGTCGTCGGCGCGCTGCAGCTCGACGTGCTGGCCGACCGCCTCGCCAATGAGTATGGCGTGCCCGTCTCGTTCGAACCGGCCCGCTATGAGGTGATGCGCTGGATTTCCTGCGACGACCGCAAGAAGCTCGATGACTTCATCGCCGCCAACCGGTTCTCCATCGCCCATGATCTTGACGGCGACCCGGTGTTCATGGCGCAGTCGCCGTTCAGCCTGAACTACACGCTTGAGCGCGCGCCAGATATCAGGACCGCCGAGATCAAGGAAATGCACAAGGCCCAATGACCCCGCTCTCATCCGCATTGCCCGCCGATTTTGGCTGGCCGCATGCCGTGGCGGTGGCGCTGATCTTCGGCCTGTGGGGCTTCTACACGCCGATCCTCAAGCTTCTCGGGCGCGGCTCGCTCAACTCCCAGCTCCATGTGGTGCGCCTGCGCTGGCTTGAAATGCACCAGGGGATCGACCGCGAGCACCGGGTGTTCGATGCCATCTTGCTGGGCCACATTTCCAACTCGATCTCGTTCTTCGGGTCAGGCACGCTGCTGGTGCTGGCGGGCCTGGTCGGCGCGCTGGCCAATGTCAGCAACGTCTATCTGCTGAGCCGTGGTCTCAAATTCGTCGACCAGACGATGTCGCTCGAACTGTTCACCCTTTATTTCTCTCTGCTGACGCTGATCCTCGCCATGTCCTTCTTCGCCTTCACCTATGCGCTGCGCAAGATGGCCTATACCTTCGCCATGATGGGCGGGCTCCAGGCGGCCCCCGCCGAGTCGAAGATGGCGCGCATCATGGGAGAGCAGTCGGCGATCGTGCTGACCGAGGCAGTGCGCTCCATCAACAGTGGAATCCGCGGCTATTATTATGCGGTGGCGGCGCTGTTCCTCTTCGCCGGACCCTATTATTGCATCGTGGCGACGCTGGCCATCACCGGGCTTCTTTATTACCGGCAGCTGTTCTCGCCAACCGCCGTGGCGATCGCCAGATATGTCGACGCGCTGAAGACGTCGCGGCCCGAATAGACGTTACCCGGCTTGCGCTTCAGGCTGATCTATGCCCGGTAGAGCGGCAGCACCAGCCTTGCCGCAAGGCCCGGATGATTATCGGCCAGAACGAGGCTTCCCTTGTGCAGCTTCATGACGCCCGAAACCAGGCTCAGGCCCAGGCCGTTGCCGGGCTTCGACCGGCTCGAATCGAGCCTGACGAAGCGCTCGGTGACCCGCCCGCGGTCCTCCGCCGGAATTCCGATGCCGTGATCGGCCACGGTGATGACCACCTTGTCGTCCTCGATCTTGCCGGACACCTCGATCTCGGGCGTCTCGCCGTCCCTGGCGCCATATTTCAGGGCATTGTCGACGAGATTGGTCAGTGCCTGGGCGAGCAGCTGCCGGTCGCCGATCACCATGAGGCCCGGCGCGGCATCGCTTGAAAGCCGGCCGCCGGCCTCCTCCGCCATCGGTTCATAGAGTTCCACCACATCGGCGATGAGGGCGCTGACGTCGATCGGCACCAGGCCCTGGCGCGCCTGCCCGGCCTCGGCGCGGGCAATCGAAAGCAGGGCGTTGAAGGTGTCGAGGAGACGGTCCGACTCATCCACGGTGCGTTCGAGGGCCTCGCGGTAGTCATCCGGCGAATTGGAGCGCAGCGCCGCCTCGACCTGGGCCTTGATGCGGGTGAGCGGCGTCTTGAGGTCATGCGCCACGTTGCTCGAGACCTCCTTCATGCCGGCCATCAGGCTTTCGATCTGCTCCAGCATCTCGTTCAGGGCCAGCGCCAGACGGTCAAGCTCGTCGTTGGAGCCGGCAACCGGCATGCGGCCCGCCATGTTGCCCGCCATGATGGTGCGGCTCGCCGCGGTGATGGCGTCGACGCGCTTCAGGAAATTGCGGCTCATCAGCAGGCCGCCGCCGAGACCCAGCACGGCGGCGATGGCCAGCGCGTAATAGATCGTCTGGCGGATGATGGTGGCGAACTGGCGGAGCGCCTCGACATCACGCCCGACGAGCAGCTGAAAGCCGCCGGCGAGATCGGTGTGGAAGGCGCGCGCCACGTGGTTTTCGCGCACCGCGTTCTTCTCCACGGCGAGCGGGAACTCGATCCAGGTCGCCTCATCCTGCGGCATGGGCGGAAGGCTGTTCAGATTTCCGGCAATCCGCTGGCCGCCGGGCGCGGTGAGCAGATAGACCGCGCCGCCCTGATCACTGCTGCGCCGCTGAATGGTGTCGATGATGCCGCTCAGCCCGCGCAGCCGGTACTGATCGGCGAGCGCCTGGACCTCGGCGCGGATCGTCTCGTCGGTCTGCCGCTCCAGAAGCACCGCGGTGTTCCAGTAGACATAGCCCAGAAGCGCGCTCACCGAGAGCGCGAACAGCACAAGGTAAAGCGCCGCCAGGCGGAAGGTGGAACTGCTGAGGAGCTTGACCCTGGCGTTCACGTGTCGCGGATCATGTATCCCGCCCCGCGCACCGTCTGCAGGATGGGCTCGTCATAGCCCTTGTCAATCTTGGAGCGCAGCCGCGAGATGTGAACGTCGATGACATTGGTTTGCGGGTCGAAGTGATAGTCCCACACGTTTTCCAGCAGCATGGTGCGGGTGACGATATGGCCAGCGTTGCGCACCAGATATTCGAGCAGCTTGAACTCGCGCGGCTGCAGCAGCACCGGCTTGCCGCCGCGGGTGACGCTGCGGGTGAGCAGGTCGATCTCCAGGTCGGCGGCGCGCAGCTTGGTGGCGAGCGGCGCTTCCTTGGCGCGCAGGCCCAGGTTCTCGATGCGGGCCAGGAGCTCGGCGAAGGAATAGGGCTTGCCGAGATAATCGTCGCCGCCGGCGCGCAGGCCCTTGACCCGTTCATCGACGTCGGCCAGCGCCGAAAGGATCAGGACCGGCGTCTGGATGTTGTTCTCGCGCAGCTTCCTGATGATGGTGAGGCCGTCGATCTTCGGCAGCATGCGATCGACGATGAGGACGTCATGCACGCCTTCGAGCGCCAGGCCCAGGCCTTCCTCGCCGTCCGCGGCATGGTCGGCGACATGGCCCGATTCGGCCAGCCCCTTGACCAGCCAGCCAGCGGCTTCGCGGTCGTCTTCGATCACAAGAATGCGCATGGGCTGGCGGCTCGTCTTGGCGGTCGGGGCTGGGTTTTCCAGCTCTCTAACTTGCATGTTCCTTCTCCGTTGGAAAGAGGGAACGCGGAGGCGTCATGGCCGGTTGCCGGTTGCATGAGCCTCCGCGTTTTGAGGCGCGCGAGACGGGGAGCGGGGGGATGGGGCGTTGTCTCGCGCACCCTTTCGTTAGGTCAGCCCTTGGCAGTCGGCAGGGCGACGAAGCGCTGGCCTTCCTGGGTCTTGACCAGCATGAGCACGCGCTTCTTGTCGGTGGACTTGAGCGCATCGCGGACATCGGACGGGCTCTGCACTTCCGTGCCCGCCACCTCGAGGATGATGTCACCCGCCTTGAGGCCGCGCTCGGCGGCCGGGCTGTCGGGGGCCACCTCGGTGACCATCACGCCAGCGCCATCCTCGGCGGGAACCACCTTGAGGCCGAGGCCGGAGAGCGAGACGCCCTTGCCGGACTCCTCGGCATCACCCTTGGCGCCCATCTTGGTCTCGGCCGGCATGGTGCCGATCTCGACCTCGATTTCCTTGGTCTTGCCGTCGCGCACCAGGGTCACCGGCACGTTGTCGCCAGGCTTCACCTGTGCCACCTTGCGGGCGAGATCGCGGGAGTCCTTGATCTCCTTGTCATTGAACTTCAGGATGGTGTCGCCCTGCTCGATGCCGGCCGACAGGGCGGGAGAACCCTCCGTCACATCGGCGACGATGGCGCCCTTGGCGTCCTCGAGGCCGAGGCTTTCGGCGATGTCCTCGGTCACCGGCTGGATCTGCACGCCAAGCCAGCCGCGGGTCACCTTGCCGTTCTCCTTGAGGCTGGCGATGACGTTCTCGGCGGTGGACGCCGGGATGGCGAAGCCGATGCCAACCGAGCCGCCCGACGGCGAGAAGATCGCGGTGTTGATGCCCACCACCTCGCCTTCCAGGTTGAAGGCCGGACCGCCCGAGTTGCCGCGGTTGATGGCCGCGTCGATCTGCAGGAAGTCGTCATAGGGGCCGGAGCCGATGTCGCGGCCGCGGGCCGAAATGATGCCGGTGGTCACCGAGCCGCCAAGCCCGAAGGGATTGCCGACCGCCATCACCCAGTCGCCCACCCGGGGCTCGTCCTTGGTGAAGGACACATAGTCGAAAGCCTTGTCGGACTTGATCTTGATCAGCGCCAGGTCGGTCTTGGGATCGGTGCCGATCACTTCCGCTTTGTATTCGGTGCCGTCCTTCATGGTGACGGACACTTCGTCGGCGCTCTGCACCACATGGTTGTTGGTCACCACATAGCCGTCCGCCGAAATGATGAAGCCGGAGCCGACACCCATGCCGCCGCGCGGGGCTTCGTTCTCGCCGCGCTGACCGGGCATGCCGTTCCGGAACTGCGGAAACTTCTTAAGGAACTCATCCAGCTGACCCTCAGGCATGCCCTTCATGCCGGGAGCCGCATCCTCGCCTTCGGCGGCAGCGTTGGCGAACTTGACTTCGACGCTGACGACGGCCGGCATCACCCGGTCGACCAAGTCAGCAAAGCCCGCCGACGGGTCGATCGCCGCGGCCTTGAGCTGGTTCTGGGCGATGGCGGGGGCGGAGGGAAGAACCGAAATGGCGGTCACCGTCGCCGTGGCGGCCAGCAGGCCGGCGGCGAAGGCGCTGAGCACCTTGCGGTTGGAAGGAGTCTTGGTTGCGGACATTCTCTTATCTCCATCAGAATGATTTGGCCGATGGAGTGAAAGCTAGGTCTGGCAGCCTTACAGAGACCTGTCCGGACGGTGAAACTTCCGTAAGTCTTGCGGCAAACCGCGGGCTATTCCAAGGCCCTCTCAAGGGCCTGGCGTTCGGCTGCGGACAAGGGGGCCTCGGGCGCCACGTGCGGGCGCCGGCGGCGCAGCAGCAGCGCCGCGCCGGCAATCAGCAGCACCGTGAAAGGCGTGGCCCACAGCAGAATCGTTCCAGCCGAAAGCCGCGGCCGCAACAGAACAAATTCGCCATAGCGGGCGACCACGAAATCCATGATCTCCGAATCGGTTTTTCCCGCCGTGAGCTGCTCGCGCACCAGGTGGCGCAGGTCCTTGGCGAGCGGCGCGTCCGAATCGTCGATCGACTGGTTCTGGCAGACGAGGCAACGCAATTCCGCCGAGATCGCCCGGGCCCTGGCTTCCAGCGCGGGGTCGCTCAGCCGTTCATCCGGGGTGAGCGCCAGGGCGGGCGTCGCCAGGACGGCGCAAATCAGGATGGCCAGAGGTCTTCTCATTCGGCCGCCACGGGCTGGGCCTGCATGGCCGGCTTTGGCGCGCCCACCCGGTAGCGCCGGTCGGAGAGCGACAGCAGCCCGCCCAAGAACATCAGCGCGGCGCCGGCCCAGATGAAGTTGACAAGGGGATTGTAATAGAAGCGCATCGCCCGGGCGCCATCGGTGGTGGTATCGCCCATCACCACATAGACATCGCCGAGAAAAGTCTGGTGCAGGCCCACTTCGGTGGTGGGCATGCTGGCGGGCTTGAACTCGCGCTTCTCGGAGCGCAGCGTCGTTACCTCGCGGTCACCCTGCTTCACCAGGAAGGTGCCCACCCGGCCGGTGAAGTTGGGGCCGGTGAGCGGCGCTTCGCCGGTGAAGGTCACGTCATAGCGGCCGACCTCCGCCGATTCGCCGGGCTTCAGCGCCACGATCACCTCCACCCGCCACAGCGAGATGGCGATCACACCGGCCACCATCACGCCGACGCCGGCATGGGCCAGCGCCCCGCCCAGCGCGGCGCGCGGCAGGCCGATGAGCCGCCGCAGGCTGTCGCCCAACGGAACCTTGAACAGCGAAATGCGGGCGGCAATGTCGGTCAGCGCCCCGAACACCAGCCAGGCGGCCACCGCCATGCCGACCGGGGCGAGCCACGGCCCGCGCACATTGATGGCGAACACCGCGAAGCCCACGGCGAACGCCGCCCCGAGGGCCAGCCAGAGCCGCCGCAGCGCCAGCCCGCTATCGCCCCGCTTCCAGGCGAGGAACGGCCCGATCGGCACGAGGAGCAGCAGCGGCAGGATGATCGGGCCGAAGGTCAGGTTGAAATAGGGCGGGCCCACCGAGATCTTGTCGCCGGTGAGGGTTTCGAGCGCCAGCGGATAAAGCGTGCCGACGAACACCGCGAGGCAGGAAACGCACAGCAGCAGGTTGTTGGCGACCAGGCTGCCTTCGCGGCTTACCGGCGAGAACAACCCGCCCGCCTTCAGCGCTGGCGCCCGCCAGGCATAAAGCGTCAGCGCGCCGCCGACGAACACGCAGAGGATCAGCAGGATGAACAGGCCGCGGTCGGGGTCGACCGCAAAGGCATGGACCGAAGTCAGGACGCCCGAGCGCACCAGAAAGGCGCCGAGCAGCGACAGCGAGAAGGCAAGGATCGCCAGCAGCACCGTCCAGATCTTGAGGGCGTTGCGCTTCTCGACGACGATCGCCGAGTGAATGAGCGCGGTGGCCACCAGCCACGGCATCAGGCTGGCGTTCTCGACCGGATCCCAGAACCACCAGCC
>NZ_JBJTER010000126.1:0-57891 GCF_046093005.1 Aestuariivirga sp. | reverse complement strand
GTATTCGCCATGTTCGCGAATGACGCCAAGCCGCTGGTTGACGCCGTCGTCCTCGCGCTCGACGATGTCGACCACCGCCAGCGGCAACAGCCGCTGGGCGGTTTCCTGAAGCGCTGAATCGAATACCCGGTCCATGTCGCGCCGGAGCAGCAGCCCGGTCGCCGTGGCGGCGGTGATCCACAGCAGCGTCAGCAGAAGGCCGAGCGAGACGCCGAGCCGCGCCTGAAGGCTCAGTGGCTTTTTCACGGCGGCCCCAGCCGGTAGCCGAGGCCGCGCTCGGTCTCGATCACCGCGGCGCCGAGCTTCTTGCGCAGCCGGCTCACATGCACCTCGATGGCGTTGCTTTCGACGTCCTTATCGAAGGCATAGAGCTTCTCTTCGAGCTGCGCCTTGGACAGAAGCTGGCCGGGCCTGGCGAGAAAGGCTTCGAACAGCGCCCATTCGCGCGCCGTGAGCGTGACCGGCCGTCCCTGCCGCCTGATGCTGCGCGCCGCCTGATCGATTTCGAGGTCGCCGTGGGCGATCAGCGGATTGGGGTTGCCGGCATAGCGGCGCGCCACCGCGCCGATGCGCGCCGAGAGCTCGGCGAGATCGAACGGCTTGACCAGATAATCGTCGGCGCCGGCGTTGAGCCCGGCGATGCGGTCCGACACCTGGTCGAGCGCGGTGAGGATGATCACCGGCGTCACATCGCCTTTGGCGCGGATGGATTTGAGAAACGGGATGCCGCGGCCGTCGGGCAGCATCAGATCGAGCAGCACAAGGTCATAGGCGGCGCTGACAATGGCGTCGCCCGCCGCATCGAGCCTGGTCACCCAGTCGGCGGAATGGCCATCCCCGGCGATCTGGTCGCGGATCGCGGCGCCCAGCACGGCATCGTCCTCGATCAACAGAATGCGCATGGAGTGCTGGGTTTCCCGGCCTGTGGTTCACTTGCTTCCTGATGCGCGCCCCTTAAGGCAGGCTGACGGCCAGTCTTGAGGGTCTTCAGCATCCTGTCAGTTTCGGCCTGCAAGATATGGCGCGTCCGGACCTACCACAAACGGGATGCGATGCGAAAGATACTGGCGTTAATGGCCTTTCTGGCGGGCTTTCCGGCCGCCGCCGCCCATGCCGATGACGCCTGTCTGGCGCCCATGGCGGATTGGCAGCCGCGCGCCGCCGTCGTTGACCTCGCCAGATCCAAGGGTTGGACGGTGCGCCGTATCAAGATCGACGATGGCTGCTACCAGATCGAGGCCCGCGATGCCGAAGGCCGCCCGGTCGAGGCGCTGGTGCATCCGGCAACGCTCAAGGTGCTGGAGATTGAACCGGGCGAGTCCGGGGAAGACTGACAGTCTGACGGCAAGCTGACGAAGAAACACCGGCGCCGTCAGGAAGCCCTCAGCCGAAGCTCCCAGTGTGGTCTCCATCAACCAAGGAGACACTGCCCATGACCAAGACCCTCAGCCTGTTGCTTGCCGCTACGGCACTTTCGGCGGCAATCGCGGTGCCCGCGTGGAGCGCCATGCGGGCCGCCATGCCAGGAGCCGGACAGGCCGCGCCGCAACTGATTCTCATCGATGACGATGACGATGACGATGACGATGATCAGGAATATGCGCTCAAAACCGGCAAGCGCGATCACCGCGACGATGAAGACGATGACGATGACTGCGAGGATGATGACGGCGCCTGTGGCGGCGCCATGAACCCGGCGCCGGCCGGCAAGACATCGCCGCCGCCGAATGGGCTGTTTGGCAAGGGCGAACCGCCGAAGGCCCAGGTCAACTGAACTTCCGAAAGCACGAATCATGATGAAACCGCTTCTCGGCGCGCTGGCATTGTCCACCGCGCTCACCCTGCCGGGCGCGGCCATGGCCCGTCCGGTGACCTTCACCACCGAACTCAACAGCTATGGTGGCAACGGCGCCTATCTGGCCTTCTATGTCACCGACAAGTCCGGCGCGTATGCCGGCAGCCTGTGGATGGCCGGCGGTAAATCGAGATACTACAAGCATCTGACCGGCTGGTACCAGGCGACGGGCGGCGACACCGCGCAGGTCGATGGCATTACCGGCGCCAGCGTCGGCCAGGGCCGGACGCTGGAGATCACGCTCGATCTGGCCGATGCGCTGTTCGAGGCGGGCTACACGCTCCACATCGACGCCGCTGTCGAGGACATGCGCGACAGCCCGCGCGAGATCTCGGTTCCGCTCACCGCGGCGGGTGCGGGACAGCCGGTCAAAGGCCGCCGCTACGTTTCGAGCTTCAGCTACGGCTTGTGAGCGGGAGGCCTTGATGATCCGCATGCTGCACCGCTGGCCGGGGCTTCTGGCGTTGGCGCTCGTCACGCTGCTGGCGCTGAGCGGGGCCGGTCTTTCGGTGTTTCCGGCGGCCGAACGGCTCGCCGCGCCGCAGGCCGAGGCCGGTCTTGACGTGGCCGCCCTCGCCGCCCGCGTGAAGACGGTCTACCCCGGCGTCGAGCAGATCAAGAGGGCGCCGTCTGGGCGCATCACCGCCTATTGGTTCGACGGCGGCACGCCCGGCGCGGCGGTCATCGATCCGGCCACCGGACGGGCGGTCGCGGAGCCCGGGCCAGGCCGTGTTCAGCGCTGGCTCACGGTGTTTCACCGCTCGCTGTTCATGGAGGACCGGGGCCGCCTCGTCATGGCGTCGGGCGCCTTGGCGATGCTTCTCCTCTCACTGTCAGGCGTCATGCTGATGGCGCGGCGGGCCGGCGGCTGGAGGAATCTGGCCAGGCCGTTCAAGGGGCCGTTGGCCAGCCGCCTGCATGCCGAACTGGCGCGCGCCGCGGTGGCGGGCCTCGTTCTGTCCTCGGCGACGGCACTGTGGATGACGGCATCGACCTTTGATCTTCTGCCCGCCGACGCCCGTGTTGCCGCATTAACCGCCGTGCCCAGCGGCAAGACTGGCATGCCGGTGGGCCGCATCACGGTGCTGACGGAAACCCCGGTCACTGACTTGCGCGAATTGAGCTTCCCCGACCCGGCCGATCCGTCGAGCGTCTATGAACTCCTGACCGGCCAGGGCAGCGGCAAGATCGACCAGGGCACCGGCCTATTGCTTGGCTGGACCGCCCCTGGCCCACGGGAGCGCGCCGCCGAGACCATCGCCATGCTGCACACCGGCCAGGGCGCGCCGGTGCTGGGTCTGGTGCTGGGCTTCATGGCGCTGAGCGTTCCGGCGATGGGCGTGACGGGTGCCGTGCAATGGATGGCCGCGCGGCGAGGGCGGCCGCGTATCCGCGGCAACCAGCCCGCCCATGTGGCGCAGACCGTCCTGCTGGTGGCCAGCGAAGGCGGCAGCACGTGGGGCTTTGCCGCAACACTGCACGAGGCGTTGCGCGCGGCTGGTCAGAAGGTGCATGCCGCGCCACTTGGCGCCTTTGACCCGGCCCGCTACGCCAACGCCCGGCGCATGATCATTCTCGCCGCCACCTATGGCGATGGCGATGGGCCGGCCGCCGCGGCGGGCTTCCTCGACCGTTTCACGGAACATGCCGCGGCAAAACTGCCGCTCGCCGTGCTGGGCTTTGGCGACCGCAATTTTCAGCACTTTTGCGGCTTCGCGAGCGAGATCTCCCAACGCGCCAGCCAGCAAGGCTGGCCCGAGCTTCTGCCTTTCGCCACAGTGGACCGCCAGTCGGCGCAGGATTTCGCCCGCTGGGGCCGCGACCTCGCCGCCAGGCTGGGCATCGGCCTCGACCTCGTTCATTTGCCGCCGCGGCCCGAGGCCCATCCGCTGAGGCTTGTCTCGCGCCGCGACTATGGCGCCGATGTCCAGGCGCCCACGGCGATCCTGCGCTTCGCGCTCCCGCGCGTTCCGCTGTGGCGGCGGCTGGCGGGCGGGGGCTTCGGGCGGTTTCAGGCGGGTGACCTGCTGGCGGTGGTGCCGAAGGGCTCAGCCGTACCGCGCTTTTATTCGCTGGCCTCCGCGGCGCATGATGGCTTCATCGAGATCGCGGTGAGAAAGCAGCCGGGCGGCCTGTGCTCGGGCGAATTGATGGCGCTGGCGCCCGGCGCCACCGTCTCGGCCTTCCTCAAGCGCAATCCCCGCTTTCATGCGGATAGGAGCCGCGCACCACTGATTCTGATCGGGGCTGGCGCGGGCGTCGCGCCGCTTGCCGGTTTCATCCGCGCCAATGCCCGCCGCCGGCCGGTGCATCTGTTCTTCGGCATGCGCCATCCTCAGAGCGATTTCCTCTATGACGGGGAAATCGCCGGCTGGCTCAGCGATGGCCGGCTGAAACGCCTGGCCACCGCCACATCGCGGGCTGAGCGGCCGCATTATGTGCAGGACGCGCTGCGGCTGAATGCGGCTGAGCTTGCGCGGCTGGTCGCTGCGGGCGCGCGGGTGATGGTATGCGGCAGACGCGACATGGCGGCGGGCGTATCCGAGGCGCTGTCCCAAATCCTGGCGCCCTGCGGTGTTTCGCTGGACCGGCTCAAGGCGGAGGGGCGCCATGTCGAAGACGTTTATTGAAGGCGGGCTCATCCGCCATGCGCTGAACGGCCCCACCATGGGCACGCGCTGGACGGCCGTGTTCCATGCTGAACGGGGATTTGATGCCGAACCGCTGCGCCAGGCGCTGCAGGCGGCGGTGGACGAGGTCGACAATCAGATGTCCGCCTGGAAGCCGGCAAGCGACATGAACCGCCTGTCCGCCGCGCCGGCTGGCGAATGGCTTGAGGTTCCGCGCCATCTCCTCGCCGTGCTGCGCCTCGGTGTCGAAATCGGGCAGGCATCCGGCGGCGCCTTTGACATCGGCCTTGGTGACGCCGTCAGTGCCTGGGGGTTCGGGCCCGATACGGCATCGGCGGCGCGAATCAGGGCCGCGCGGGTGGCGCGGCGCCGCCCGGCCCATGAGCTTCTGGAGTTCGGCGAAGGCCGGGTGCGCAAGCTGGCGCGGCTGGTGCTCGATCTCAACGGTATCGCCAAGGGCTATGGCGTTGACCGGCTGTCGGAAACCCTGAAACACGCCGGAATCGCCTCTGGACTGGTGGGGATTGACGGCGAGATGCGGGCTTTGGGGCTCCGCTCCGATGACACGCCGTGGGCGATTGCCGTTGAGACGCCTGACCCGGCGCGGCGTGCCGCCCATGCGGTGCTGGAACTCGAGGATGCGGCGGTGGCCACCTCCGGCGATTACCGCCATTGGATCGAAGCCGGCGGCCGCCGCCTTTCGCACACCATGGACCCGCGGCGCGGCGCCCCGCTTGAAAACAGCCCCGCTTCGGTCACCGTGGTCGCGGAGCGTTGCGCCGCGGCCGACGCCTGGGCCACCGCCCTCATGGTGCTGGGGCCGGAGCGGGGCGCGGCGCTGGCCAAACAGCGCGGACTTGACGCCCTGTTTCTTGTCCGAGATAGCCGGGGCGGTGCGGAAGATTTGCCGTTAGGTAAACTCTTCGCCGCGGGTGGCGCGGATGCCGCCGGTCCGGAATGCCGTTGACAGGCTTTGCGCCGCAAGCCTTACTCTCTCACAGGGGCAGCAAAACACGCCGGGCGGAAGACCCGTCGCAAAACTTGGGAAGAGAACGATGAGCATCAGATCGCAGGTAAAGTATTTGGCTGGCCTTGGGGTTGCAGCGCTGATCGGGCTTGCCGCCATTGCGCCGGCCAAGGCGGCGGTCTCCACCGATCCCGTGAAGCTCACGCTGCATGATTGGACGGGCCAGCTGATCACCACGCAGCTGATGGGCGAGATTCTCAAGAAGGCCGGGATCAACGTCGAATATGTCCAGGCTGATTATCTGGCGCAATTCACCGGGCTGCAGACCGGCGACCTGCATGTTGCCATGGAAATTTGGGAAACCACCGGCCGCGACGCCATGGATGCCGCCACCGCCACCGGCAAGGTCGAGGTGTTCGGCCCCACTGGCATGAAAGCCAAGGAGGAATGGTGGTATCCCGCTTATATGAAGGAGGCCTGTCCGGGTCTTCCCAACTGGGAGGCGCTCAAGGACGAGGCCTGCGCCAAGGCCTTCGCCACGGCGGAGACGGAGCCCAAGGGCCGCTATCTCGGCGGGCCGGTGACCTGGGGCGGCTTCGATGACGAGCGCGTGCAGGCCCTCGGCCTGCCCTTCGAGGTGATCCATGCCGGCACCGATGCCGCGCTGTTCGCCGAGCTCGAAAGCGCCTATCAGCGCAAGGCGCCCATCATGCTCTGGATCTACGCGCCGCACTGGGCGCCGTCGAAGTATCAGGGTGAGTGGGTCGAGTTCCCCGCTTACACCAAGGAATGCTACGCCGATCCGGCCTGGGGCAGCAACAAGGACATGGCTTATGACTGCGGCAAGCCTTCGGGAGAAATCTGGAAGGCCGGCTGGGCCGGCCTCAAGGACAAGTGGCCCACCGCCTACACGGCCATCAGGAATTTCAGCCTCGACAATGACGAGATGGGCAAGATGATCACCGAGGTCGATCTCGACGGCAAGAAGATCGAGGACGTGGTCGCCGGCTGGATGAAGGCCAACGAAGCGCGCTGGAGCGCCTGGATCAAGAACTGACGGTCAGGCGCCAGCCGCCTGCCGTAGCCATCCGCCGGGGGCCGATGCCGCGCGACAAGCTGATTTGCCGCAATGTCTGGAAGATTTTTGGCGCCGGCTCCTTGGCGGAGCTGGCGGCGCTCGGCGGCAACCCCAGTCCGGCGCAATGCCAGGCGGCGGGCCTCGTGCCCGCGGTGCGCGATGTCAGCCTCAACGTGCGCGAGGGCGAGAACTTCGTGATCATGGGGCTTTCGGGCTCCGGCAAGTCGACGCTGGTGCGCTGCATGTCGCGGCTCGTCGAACCCACGGCGGGCGAAGTCATCTTCAACGGCCGGGATCTGCTGGCCGCTTCCGAATCTGAAATGATCGATATCCGCCGCCACAAGATGGGCATGGTGTTCCAGCATTTCGCGCTGCTGCCGCATCTGAGCGTTCTCGACAATGTGGCCTTCCCGCTGGCGATCCAGGGCATCTCCCGCGAAGCCCGCGAGGCGCGGGCCCGCGAGATGATCGAGCTTGTCGGGCTGGCGGGCCGCGCGGCGGCGTTTCCGCGCGAGCTCTCCGGCGGCCAGCAGCAGCGCGTCGGCATCGCGCGCTCGCTCGCCGTGGAACCGGAACTGTGGTTTCTCGATGAACCCTTCTCGGCGCTCGATCCGCTGATCCGCCGGGAATTGCAGGAAGAGTTCATGCGGCTGCAGGCCGTGTTGCGCAAGACCATCGTGTTCATCACCCATGACTTCGATGAGGCGATCCGGCTCGCCGATCGCATCGCCATCATGAAGGACGGCGCCATCGAGCAGGTGGGAACCGCCGAAGAAATCGTCACCGCGCCGGCTACCGCCTATGTGAGGGAATTCACGCGGGCCGTTCCCAAGGCCAAGGTGGTCCGCGCCCGCTCGATCATGACGCCGGGAACAGCGACCGCGAGCATTCCAGCGGTGCCCGCCTCCGCTTCGATTGCCGATATCGCGCCCCGCTTCCTCACCGGCGTTGACCTGATGCGGGTGACCGATGACCGCGGTGCGACGGTTGGGCTTCTGCGGCGCGACGATGTCGTGCGGCTGATGCTGGGAGGGTGAGTGCTGTGAAATCCGCCGCCTCTTCCGGCCCCGCCGCGGCGCTGTTGCTGCTGGTGGCTTTCCTCATCACGGTGGTGTTCGTCATCCTCGGCGAGGAAGCGGTGAAATGGGCCTTCGACTGGCCAAAGGCCTGGACACTTCCGGCGGCGAGCTGGATCGGCGGTTTCATGAACTGGCTTACCACCGACGCGGCCATCGGCCCGCTGCGCTTTTCCGATGTCACGCGATTGCTCGCGGCCGTGGTCGATGTGCCCTATCGCATGGTGCTGGCGCTGCTCTCCACCGGTTTCGCGGCGGGCGAGGGCAGCGGCGCCCGGATGATCCTGCCGCCCGTCTCCTGGCTGGCGGTGACCGCGGTGTTCGTGCTGCTCGGCTATTATGCCGGGGGCGTCCGTCTGGCGCTGCTCGAGGCGGCCTGCCTTGGCTTCGTCGCGGTGTTCGGCCAGTGGGCCAGCGCCATGCTGACGCTGGCCTCGATCCTGGTGGCGGTGCCGCTGGGCGTGGCCGGCGGTCTTGCGCTGGGAATACTCGCCTATCGCTTCCAGTGGGTGGACCGCGCCCTGAAGCCGCTGCTGGACCTGATGCAGACCATCCCCGTCTTCGCCTATCTGGTGCCGATCCTGATCCTGTTCGGCTTCGGGCCAACCGCCGCCGTGGTGGCGACCCTGATCTACGCCATGCCGCCGATGACCCGCATCACCACCCTGGCGCTGCAGCGGGTCACGCCGGAAATCCATGATCTCGGGCGCATGGTGGGCTGCAACCGGCAGCAGATGACCTGGCAGGTGCTGGTGCCAAGCGTGAAGGACGCGCTGATGGTGGGCGTCAACCAGGTCATCATGCTGTCGCTCAACATGGTGATCATCGCCTCGATGATCGGCGCGGGCGGTCTTGGCTTCGATGTGCTGGCGGCGCTGCGGCGGCTCGATTTCGGGGCGGGCCTCGAAGCCGGTTTCGCGATCGTGGCGCTGGCCATCGCGCTTGACCGGCTGAGCCAGGCCTTCGCGCGGCGCAAGCCCGGCCCGCCGCGGCAGGGTGGCTTCGTGGCGCGCAACCCCTATCTGACAGCCGTCCTGGCGCTGCTGGCGGCGGGAAGCCTCCTGTCGCTGCTCATGCCGGGCATGCGGGATTTCCCGGAGGCCGCGCGCCTTTCAACCGGGCCGTTCTGGTCAGACCTGATGGCATGGATCAACGTCAATTACTTCGACACGCTGGAAGCAGTGAAGACCACGGTGCTGACAGGCCTGCTGCTGCCTGTGAAGCGATTCCTTCTCGGGCTGCCGTGGTTCGGCGTGGTGCTGCTGCTGGCGGCGCTGGGCTACCGGCTGGGCGGCTGGCGGCTGGCGGTGCTGGCGGGCGGGCTGGCGCTGTTGATCGCCGCCTCCGGGCAGTGGGAAAAAGCGATGATCACCGTCTATCTGTGCGGCGTCTCGGTGGTGCTGGCCATGGCGATTGGCCTTCTGGCCGGCGTCGCGGTGGCGGAGCGTGATCTGTTGTGGCGCGGTGTGCAGGCGGTGATCGACACGCTGCAGACGCTGCCGTCCTTCGTCTATCTGATGCCCGCGGTGATGCTCTTCCGGGTCGGCGATTTCACCGCCATGCTGGCGGTCATCGCCTATGCCATCGTCCCCGCCATCCGCTACACCGTGCTCGGCCTTCAGGGGGTCGATCCGCGGATCATCGAGGCCGGCCGCGCCATGGGCTGCACGCGCTGGCAGATCCTGACCCGCATCAGGCTCAAGCTGGCGCTGCCGGAGATCCTGCTGGGCCTCAACCAGACCATCATGTTCGCGCTGTCCATGCTGGTCATCACCGCGCTGGTCGGCACCCGCGATCTGGGGCAAGAAGTCTATATCGCCTTGACCAAGGCCGATCCCGGCCGCGGGCTGGTGGCGGGGCTGGCGGTGGCGTTCATCGCCATCATCGCCGACCGGCTGATCCACGCCGCGGCCCGCAAGGAACGCGCGCGCCTTGGTCTTGCCGGGGCGTAAACATGGTACGAAGGCATCACCGCCGGAAAGACAAACACGAAACGAGATCGTCATGACGCTTCCCACCCAGGCCCAGATCGTCGTCATCGGCGGCGGCATCATCGGCTGCTCGACGGCCTATCATCTGGCGCGCGACCACAAGGCCGATGTTGTGCTGCTCGAACAGGGCCAGCTCACCAGCGGTTCAACCTGGCATGCGGCGGGCCTTGTGGGCCAGCTGCGCGCCTCGGCCTCGATCACCAGGGTGCTGAAATACTCCGTCGAACTCTACAAGGGCCTGGCCGCCGAGACCGGGCTTGAAACCGGCTGGAAGATGACCGGCTGCCTGCGGCTCGCCACCAACCCGGACCGCTGGACAGAGTTCCGGCGGCTGGCCACCACGGCGAAGAGCTTCGGCATGGAGATGCATCTGATCTCCCCCGCCGAGGTGAAGAAGATGTGGCCGCTGATGGAGGTGGATGACCTGGTCGGCGCCAGCTGGCTTCCCACCGACGGCCAGGCGAGCCCCTCGGACATCGCCCAGTCGCTGGCCAAGGGTGCCCGCATGCACGGGGCGCGGATTTTCGAGAATGTGCGGGTCACCGGCTTCCGCATTCACGAGGGCCGCATCACCCATGTCGAGACTGATCAGGGCACGATCGCCTGCGAGAAGGTGGCCAATTGCGGCGGCCAATGGGCCCGGCAGCTGGGCGCGCTTGCCGGCATCAACGTGCCGCTGCAGCCGGTGAAGCACCAGTACATCATCACCGAGCGCATTGCCGGGCTCACTGCGGATGCGCCCACCATCCGCGATCCGGACCGGCGGACCTATTTCAAGGAAGAAGTGGGCGGCCTCGTCATGGGCGGCTACGAATCCAACCCGCAGCCCTGGACAACGGGTGACGTGCCGCAGGACTGGCAGTTCCGGCTGTTCGACGATGATTACGATCATTTCGAGCAGCACATGGCGCATGCCATCGCGCGGGTGCCGGCGCTGGCCGAGGTGGGCGTCAAACGCATGATCAACGGCCCGGAAAGCTTTACGCCAGACGGGAACTTCATCCTCGGCCCCGCGCCTGAATGCGCCAATATGTATGTGGGGGCCGGCTTCAACGCTTTCGGCATCGCCTCGGGCGGAGGTGCGGGCTGGGTGCTGGCGCAGTGGATCGTCAGCGGCGAGGCGCCGCTCGATCTCTGGGTGGTCGATATCCGGCGCTTCTCGGACTTGCACAAAGACCGCGGCTGGGTATCGGCCCGCACCTGCGAGGCCTATGGCAAGCACTACACCATCGGCTATCCGCATGAGGAATATGAAAGCGGCCGCCCGCGCATCGTCTCGCCGCTCTATGAGCGGCTGAAGGCGCATGGCGCGGTGTTTGGCTCCAAGCTGGGCTGGGAGCGGCCCAACTGGTTCGCGCCGCCGGGTGTCACGCCGCGCGATGTCTATGCCATGGGGCGGCAGAACTGGTTTGCCTATGCCGGGGCCGAACATGCGCTGGTGCGCAATGCGGTGGGCATCTTCGATCAGTCGAGCTTCGCCAAATACGAAATCTCGGGGCCAGATGCCGCCGCGGCGCTGGAATGGATCTGTGCCGCCAGCATCGCAAGGCCGCCTGGCCGCATCGCCTACACCCAGCTGCTCAACAGCCGTGGCGGCATCGAGGCCGATCTTACGGTGGCGCGCCTCTCGGATGACCGCTTCTATGTGGTCACCGGCACCGGCTTCCGCACCCATGATCTGGCGTGGATCCGCGATCATCTGCCATCCGGCGCGCGCGTCGATATCGCCGATGTGACGGAAGCATGGGGCACGCTGTCGCTGATGGGCCCCAAGGCCCGCGACGTGCTGGCGGCGGCCACCGCGGCCGATGTCTCGAATGAGGCTTTCCCCTTTGGCCATGTCCGCGAGATCGCGGTGGCGGGCGTCAGGCTGCGGGCGCTGCGCATCACCTATGTGGGTGAGCTGGGCTGGGAGCTGCATGTGCCGCTTGCCGAAACCGGCCGGGTGTTCGACGCGCTGATGCTGGCGGGTGCTGCTTTCGGCATCAGGCCCGTGGGCTACCGGGCGCTCGAATCGCTGCGGCTTGAAAAGGGCTATCGCGCCTGGTCCTCCGACATCACGCCCAATGACACGCCCTTTGAGGCGGGCCTTGGCTGGGCCGTGAAGATGCGCGCCAACACGCCGTTCCTCGGCCGCGCGGCGCTGGCGGCATCGGCGGAAAAGCCGCTCGGCAAGAGGCTCGCGGGCTTCACCCTGGATAATCCTGAAGTGGTGCTGGTGGGGCGCGAAACCATTCTGCGCAACGGCGAGACGGTGGGTTACCTCACCTCCGGCGGCTTCGGCTACACGCTGAACAAGCCGGTGGGCTATGGCTATGTGCGTCACGCTGCGGGTGTCAGCGATGATTTCCTGCTGACCGGCCGATATGAGCTGGTGGTGGCGGGTGACGTGTTCCCCGCCACGATCGGGCTCCAGCCCTTCTATGATCCGGGCAATGCCAGGGTGAAGGCATGATTGCCGATCGGCACAGAAAGATCGTGGTCATCTGCGCAAAGGACATCTGGTCATAGTTCCGCCATAAACAAACGATTTCAACCTCCGCGATTTCGGGGCACATCTTCAGCAAGGCGGATATCGCGACTTTGCGACGGATCAAGCACGGCGTGTCGTTCCATCGCTTGATCCTGGATCGTTTGAGCCGCTTCCCTCTGCAGGAGGAGTGGAGAGAGGTTCACAATGCCGGAGTTCGTTCAGTTTCTCGGTAAGGCCTTGATTATAACCATCGCCACCGCAGTTCTGGTGATGGTTCTTGCGATCTTCTTCAAATGGCTCCCGCGCCTTGGGCCGAAACGTCCCACCATTAATGTGCGGGCTGCCGCCGCCTTGTTCGAGGAAGGGCGTTTCTTTGATGTCTTGCTGTCATCCGGCGAGCGCCTCCGGAACCTGCAGTTCGAGGGCATCGTTCAGGCGGATGCTGAGGCAGGATGGTCGCTGAGCCAACTCGCCGTGATGCGGCGGCGCAACGGGGGCAAGGTGATCCTGCGAATCGACAGTGTGCGCGTGTTCGAGGAAGTCGCGCCAGCTCCGTCTGAAAGATAACCCACGATGGCGTGCCGTATCGAACATTTCGTCTATGGGAGTGCCACCGGGCTGAAGCGCTTTCGCGCCACCGTGGCCGCCGGGATAGAGATCAGCACGTTGCCAGGCGGTCTCATCCTGCGCGAGACTCTTTGCTGGGCGCAAGACATTGACACAGCCGTCGGCCGGATCGAGGCGCTCGCGCTTGCGCAGGGTTTGCAATATGATGGATACGGACAGGACTTCGGCGCTGGCGATCAGGGCGCGGGCCTCGACATCCAGTACCAGGCCTTCACGGACAGGACAGGTATCAGGGCCGGTCACGGCTTTGCACTGCCCTTGCCAGATGGGCGGTTTGGTCATGCTGTCTATCTGGGCAGCAATCGGCAGGGCTATCTCTTGCTCGACATCAGCGCATTGGTCGCGGATCAGCCCGTCAGCCCCGATACCCTGAGGGATGCGCCACGACGGTATCGGCAGCCGATTCTTGTTTTTCATACCGGCTTTGACGCTCTACCGCTTGCGTCATTGGCGCCACTTGCGCGGCTGCCCTGCACGGTACTGTTCCGCTGTGGCATCGGCGAGCCCCCCGATCCCGAGGAGATCGCGCGGCTTGAGAGGCGCTTCGCGGTCTCTGCGACAGACACGCCTGAGGGCTGGAATGCCTTGCTGATGGCTTTGGCCGAAGCAGGTGAACGCCTGCCCGGGACGGACAGCTATGCCCTGTTCACGGCCCGCGCCGGACGGACCGGAACTCTGAAACTGATCGAAGATTACACCATGCTGCAATTTGCGGACAAGGACCGCTTGCCGATGCCGTGGCAACCTGCAAACATTCAAGAGATCATCGCCATTCTGGCCGGCGGACCAGACGTGATCGCAGCGGCGGACCACGTGACATGACCCGGCTGTATCGCATAACCAATCGTTTCTTGCTGGATTCCGGGGCCGTGTTGGCCACGACCGGGTATTATGACCGCGGCGATGCTTCCTTGCTTTACACCCCTGATCCCGCTGCCCCGAAGTTATGGCACGCAACCCGCGCATGCGTCGCCGGAAGGCGCGGCGCAGGGGGGGAGGATTAATGCCTTGTGCACCTTCATCACGCTGATAGCCGCCACCGATGACCTCGAGCGCGTGAATGCCGTTCTGGCGACACGCGACAGGCGCAGCAATGTCCGCCGGGCTGAGCGGGTTGATACCCCTGCCCTGCGGGCGCTTCTGACCGCGGATGAGCGGGAATATGTGATTTCCCGCGCGCCCTGCGATTGCGGCACCTTTCTCGGCAGCGCCCTTCGGCATGGGACAGACCCTGACGCCATGCGCGCCAGCGAGATCGCGCGCTATCGCCGCAAAGGCTGGTCCGAGGCGCGGATCGCGCGCGCTATGTCCGACAAGGACCACGCCGCCACGCGCCCCCCGCGCCAGCAGCCGAACGAGGACGCCGTCTACTGGATCGGCCTGATGACCGTGCTGGCGCAGGGGCTTGGACTGAAGCGGCTGGGCCTCATGCATCATTTCTATAGCAAATCTCCGGGTCAGGAGCCGGAAACGGCCACCCGCAGGGAGGCAGGCTTGGTAGGCGAGGCCGCCGAAGCGCTGGCCTTCATGGCGGATGCTGTCGTCCATGACTTCGAGACAGGGGTGCGCAGCCGATGAAGCCCGGTATGCGCGAACTGCTGCCGAAGCTCCGGGAAATCGGCTTCGGGATATGGGACCCCCTTGGCCTGGCTGGCGCCTGGAAAGACGGCGAAGCGATGGCTGACGAGTATGACAGCCATCTGCTTCTGGCTTTTTCGGCAGCCGCGGAGGGTGGCGACGCAGAGGCCATTTGTGAGCGTCTGCGCCGGGCTGAGGTTTGCATGGGTCTTGAAAACGGCGGGCCTGCCAATCGCCGTACGATAGCCGCGCGGGAGCTGCTGAACCTGTCCGGGAGAGCCGCCGCTGACTAATGTCAAGCAGCATACCAATCCGCACTGGAGGTGACCTTTCAATAGGTTGTCCATCCGGGCCAGATCGAGGACGCTGTGTTTGCAATAATACGGTATCTTTGGCGAGGTCCCGCTGAACATCCGCAGGCATTCGCGATTTACGCCCTTTGGCCGGGCGCGTGCCGTTCTGGCGGTACTGAGCGGGCAAACGCCCGATCCTTCCCCCTTGCTTCTTTGCCCCGGCTCTTTTTTCAACAACCGGGGGCCGCCCGTCCCTTACCACTGCATGTTGACGAATTCAGGCGAGCCCACCACGTTGGCGCCGCCGTTCACGAAGTAGCGCAAGTTTACTTTGGCGCGCAGCGCATACATGACGAGCCAGCTTAACACCTCGACGCGCAGCTTCTCGCCTGCCTCCACGCATTCGATATAGTCAATGCCGTCGCGGCGGCGCTGCACGATGATGGCCTTGATCTCGTTGGGCTTCATCCAGCCGGGGATATTCTCGTCCGCCAGCCACTGGCAGCGGAAGCTCTTGCACGGGTCCTGCGGATGGTTGCCGTAGATCGAGCACTTGCCCTCGGTGAGATAATAGCAGGGGCGGCCCTTCCAGAACGGGCGGCCATAGGCCTGGCCGCTCAGCCAGCCCTCGCAACAGGCACTGCAAGTGCCGCAAATACGCTTGGGCAAGGTCGGTACGGTATCTGTCATGGTTCTGTGAAGCCCCGGTATAATTGCTGGAACAATGCCTGATTTCGCCTCGTACACTCAATCATTAATTGATTTAACAAGTCTTCTGCAGTCAACAGTTTCAGGTCAGCCTGGAGCGATGGCGTTTCGCCGCATGAAACTCGTGAATCCTTGCCTTCACCCACGGCTTCCCCGCCGCTGCCAACTGGTCTAGGCTTTCATGGCATGCGCATGATCATCCCGCGAGACCCGCCGTTGCCAGGCAATCGCATGGCTGTCACCTGTAAAGAAAAATCAAATAAATCAATAGTTTGTGAAATATCTCCCAGCTGCCCCACAGGCGAGCAGTGAACGGCAGGCGATATGCGTGAGCTTGTCTTCGACCGCCAATTCAACGCCGTTCCCGGCGAGGTGGAGGTGTTGTCACCGTTGGTGCGCCGGGTGGTGGCGGGCAATGCCGGACCCTATACCTTCAAGGGCACCTCCACCTTCATCGTCGGGCGCGGTCAGGTGGCGGTGATCGATCCGGGGCCTGACGACCCCGCGCATCTTGACCGTCTCCTCCATGCGCTGCGCGGCGAGACGGTGAGCCATATCCTGGTCACCCATTCGCATGCCGATCATTCGCCGCTGGCCCCGGCCTTGCGGCAGGCAACGGGCGCGCGCACCCATGCCTATGGCGCGGTAGCCGCACCGGGCGGCGTGGCGGGCCTCAGGCTCGATGCCTCGATCGACCACAGCTTCGCGCCGGACATAAATCTCCGCGATGGCGATGCGGTGACCGGCCCCGGCTGGACGCTGAGGGCGCTGTTCACGCCCGGACACATGTCGAACCACCTGTGTTTCGCGCTCGCCGAAGAACAGGCGCTGTTCAGCGGCGATCATGTCATGTCCTGGGCAACCAGCGTGATTGCCCCGCCCGATGGCGACATGGGGCAGTATTTCATCTCGCTCGAAAAGCTGCTGGGACGGAACGATCTCGTCTACCATCCCGGCCACGGTCCGTCGCGGCGCGACCCCCTGTCCCTGGTGCAGGGCTATCTCGCCCACCGCCGCCTGCGTGAAGAGGCGATCCGGACCAGCGTCGAAAATGGCGCGCGCAGCGTGAGAGATGTGGTGGCGGTCGTCTATGAGGGGCTGGACCCGGCGCTGCATGGCGCGGCGTCGCTCTCCGCCACGGCCCATCTCGAGCACCTCGTGGCCCAGGGCCGCCTGAGAGTGAGCGACGGCGTCTATGAAGCCGTGCCGGGAAAGCGGTAATCGCGGAACCGCTCACGCAGGTCGAGCTTGGAGATCTTGCCGGTGGCGGTGTGCGGAATCTCGTCCACGAACTCGACGTCATCCGGCATCCACCACCTGGCGATCTTGCCCTCCAGATGGGCGCGGATCTCCGCCGCCGAAACCCCGGCGCCGGCCTTGCGCACCACGACCAGCAGCGGCCGCTCGCCCCATTCCGGATGCGCGAGGCCAATCGCCGCCGCCTCCTGCACGCCCGGGCAGGAAAGCGCCAGATTTTCGAGGTCAATCGAGGAAATCCACTCGCCGCCGGACTTGATCACATCCTTGGCGCGGTCGGTGATCTGCATGAAGCCCCATTCATCGATGGTGGCAACATCGCCGGTGTCGAACCAGCCTTCGGCGTCGAAGGCGGCAAGCCCCTCGCCCCTGAAATAGCTGCGCGCGACAGCGGGCCCCTTGACCTTGAGCCGCCCGAAAGTGCGGCCGTCATGGGGAAGCGTATTGCCCGCGTCATCGGTGATCTTCATGTCCACCATGAAGGGCGGGCGGCCCTGTTTCAGTTTCAGCGGCCACCAATCGGCGTCGGCAATGCCCGTTGGCCGGTTGGCGAGCGAACCGATCGGGCTCATCTCGGTCATGCCCCAGGCATGGATGACATCCGTGTCGTAATGCTCGACAAAGGCCCGCATGATCGCTTCCGGGCAGGCCGAGCCGCCGATCACCACGCGTTCCAGATGCGGCAGGCGCAGCTGCGGGTTCTTCTCGAGATGGGCGAGCAGCATCAGCCACACGGTGGGCACGGCCGCGGCAAAACTCACCTTGCCCGCCTCCAGCATTTCGTAAAGCGATGCGCCGTCGAGCTTCGCCCCCGGCATGACCATCGCGGCGCCCGAAATCGGCGCCGCGAAGGCCAGTGACCAGGTATTGGCGTGAAACATCGGCACCACCGGCATCACCGTGTCGCGGGCCGACAGCGCCATTGAGTCGCCCAGCGCGCACATCAGCCCATGCAGAACATTGGACCGGTGCGAATAAAGCACACCCTTGGGCTTGCCCGTGGTGCCGCTCGTGTAGCAGAGGCCGCAGGCGGTGTTCTCGTCGAAGGACGGCCAGGCGAAGCCGGCATCGCCCGCGGCCAGCAGGGTTTCATAGCAGATGGGATTGCGAAGCGTGGTGGCCGGCGGCATGTGGGCTTCATCGGTCATGATGATGAAGCCTTTGACGCGCGGCAGCCGCTCCTGCAGCGCTTCCAGCAGCGGCACGAAGGTGAGATCGGTGAATATCCACTGATCCTCGGCATGGTTGATGATATAGGCCAGCTGCTCGGTGAACAGGCGCGGGTTGAGCGTGTGGACGATGGCGCCGAGCCCCATCAGCCCATACCAGATTTCAAGATGCCGCCAGCTGTTCCACGCCATGGTGGCGATCACCGCGCCGAGCCTTAGCCCCAGCTGCTTTTCACAGGCCGAGGCCAGCGCCCGGGAGCGGCGGTTCAGCTCCGCATAATCGGTGCGGTGCAGCGGACCCTCGATGGAGCGTGAGACAATCGCGGTCCGCCCATGCCAGCGCGCCGCGTGATCGAGCACCTGGTGAACCAGCAGCGGAAAATCCTGCATCAGCCCGCGCATGTCCGGCTCAGCTCCGCGGCTCGATCGGGGTGATGACGCCGAGGCCCAGCGCCTCTTCGATGAAACGCGCGCCGGCGAACAGCCGCGCCTCGCCGCGGCCGGGCGCCACCACTTGCAGTCCAACCGGCAGGCCGGTCCTGGTGAAGCCGCAGGGAATCGAGACAGCCGGCGAGCCAGTGAGCGTGACCGCGTGTACGATCATCAGCCAGTCGACATAGGAGGAGAACTGCACGCCGTCGCATTCCGTTACGTAGCGCTGATCGGCCGGAAATGGCGGCACGATGGTGGTGGGGCAAAGGAGAAGATCATAGGTCTCGAAGACCGCCCGCATGCGGCGGACCATGGCGCCGCGCTGGGCCTCGGCGCGGGCGATCTCGGCGCCGGTGAGGGCGAGGCCGCGCTCGATGTTCCACACCACTTCGGGCTTGAGGAGATCGCGGTGCTGGTCAAGCAGCGGCTTCATGTTGGCATAGGCGAGCGCGCGCAGCACCTGTGCGCAATCCCGGGTTTCCGATAAGTCCGGGTGCGCCTCCTCGACGATCACCCCTTCGGCTGCAAGCTTGCCGGCTGCGGCCAGCACGAGGGCGGCCACTTCGCGGTCGACAGGCGGCAGCCCCAGATCGCGCGATACGGCGATGCGCCGCGGCCGCCAGCCGCTCCGCGCCGCCGCCACATAGGAAGTTCCGTCCGAGGGCAGCGACAGCGGGTCTTCCGGCTCCTCGCCCACCATGGCGTCGAAAATGAGCGCCAGGTCGGTGACGTTGCGGGCCATCGGACCTTCGACGCCCAGGGTCGAATCGATCTTGGAGAACACCGTGGCCGCCACCCGCCCCGGAGACGGCCTGAGGCCGGTAACCCCGCAGAAGCTCGCCGGGTTGCGCAGGGAGCCGCCAAGGTCGGAACCATGCCCCACCCAGGCCATGCCGGTGGCCAGCGCCACCGCCGCACCGCCGGATGAGCCCGAGGCCGAGAGCTTCGTGTTCCACGGGTTGCGGGTGAGGCCGAAAACCTCGTTAAAGGTGTGCGCTCCAGCCCCGAATTCGGGCGTGTTCGACATGGCATAGACGACGCCGCCCCGGCCTTCGAGATGGCGGACCAGAACATCGGACGTCTCCGCCACCCGGTCCCGGAAAATCGGCGAGCCCTGGGTGCAGCGCACGCCTGCCACATCGATCAGGTCCTTGATCGGCACCGGCAGGCCGGCCAGCGCGCCGCGCGCGGCGGGCGGCTTTTCCATCAGCGCGCGGGCATGGCCGCGGGCGCGCTCAAAACACAGGGTTGGGAGCGCGTTGACGGCCGGGTTCACCGCAGCGATCCGCCGCTCCAGCGCGTCAAGGCAGTCGAGCGGGGTAATGGCGCCGCCGCGCAAGCCTGCCACGATCTCCATGGCGGTCATCCGGATCAGATCAGTCATGCGCCAGCCTTTCTAAAGCATGGCATGAAATCCGTTTGCCGCCAGCCCGTCAACCGGCGTAAAAGCCAGCAGTCGCTTTTCCAGGGAGATGATCATGAACGCACCCGTCGCAGCCCCCGGCCTGAACAAGGAATGGGTGGAACGCCGCGCCAAGGCCGTCTCGCGCGGCATCAGCGCCGGCGCGCCGGTGATCGCGGCGCGCGCCGAAAACGCCGAAATCTGGGATGTCGAAAACAACCGCTACATTGATTTCGGCGGCGGCATCGCGGTGGTCAACACCGGCCACCGCCACCCGGCGGTGATGAAGCGGGTCTATGAGCAGCTCGAGGCCTTCACCCACACCTGCGCCATGGTGATGCCCTATGCGCCGTTCATCGAGGTCTGCGAGCGTCTCAACGCCGTGGCGCCGATCACCGGCCCGAAGAAGTCAGCCCTCGTCACCACCGGCGCCGAGGCGGTGGAGAATGCCATCAAATTCGCCCGCGCCTATACCGGCCGTTCGGACGTCATCGCCTTCCATGGCGGCTTCCACGGCCGCACCCTGCTCGGCATGTCGCTCACCGGCAAGGTGGTGCCCTACAAGGCCAAGTTCGGGCCGATGGCGCCCGGCGTGTGGCATGTTCCCTTCCCCGTCGCCCACAAGGGCCACACGGTGGATGAATCGATCCACGCCATCGAATGGCTGTTCAAGGCCGATGTCGAGCCGTCGCGGGTGGCGGCGATCATCATCGAGCCGGTGCAGGGCGAGGGCGGCTTCTATATCGCGCCCAAGGAGCTGATGGTGCGGCTGCGCAAGCTCTGCGACGATCACGGCATCCTGCTGATCGCCGACGAGATCCAGTCCGGCTTCGGCCGCACCGGCAAGTTCTTCGCCATGGAGCACTACGGCGTCGAACCCGATCTGATGACGGTCGCCAAGTCGCTGGCCGGCGGTTTCCCGCTCGCCGCGGTGGTGGGCCGCGCCAAGATCATGGATGCGCCGGAACCCGGCGGCATCGGCGGCACCTATGCCGGCAACCCCATTGCCTGCGCCGCCGCACTCGGCGTGTTCGACGCCTTCGCCCAGGACGACCTGCTCGACAAGGCCGAAAGACAGGGCAAGATCATCATGGAGCGTCTGCAGGCGATCAAGGCCAAGGGCCGCGGCATGCCGATCGGCGATGTGCGCGGGCTCGGCGCCATGTGCGCCTTCGAGCTCGTCACCCAGCATGGTGGCAACGAGCCCGACCCGGCCGGCGCCAAGGCGCTGGCGGCGAAGTGCCTGGAGCGCGGCCTGCTCATCCTCACCTGCGGCGTCTATGCCGATACGGTGCGCATGCTGACCCCGCTCACCGCCTCCGAGATGATCATCAAGGAAGGCCTCGACATTCTGGAGAGCGCCCTGCTCGGCAACTGAAGGGCCGAGGGGGCGACGAAGCCGGGCATGGCCAGAGAAACGCCGCGCGAGATCGAATGGCCGACGGTGGCGCTGATCGCCGCCGTCTACCTGGCTCTTGGGCTTGTCGTGTGGTTCCACGCCAGCCTGCCGTGGTGGCTGATCCTGCCCATCGGCGCCTATTGCACGGCGCTGCACTCCTCGCTTCAGCACGAGGTGCTGCACGGCCACCCCACCGGCAGCCGGCGGCTCAACGAGGCCATGGTGTTCATCGCGCCCGCCCTGTGGCTGCCCTTCCGCCGCTACAAGGAAACCCATCTCGCCCATCACAATGACGCCAACCTCACCGACCCGCAGCTCGACCCCGAATCCTATTACCAGCTGCCAGAGCACTGGGCGCAGGTGAAAGGCATCCGCCGCGTGCTGTTCGCGATCAACCAGACGCTGGCCGGCCGTATGCTGATCGGCCCCGCCGTCAGCATCGTGCAGTTCTGGGGCGCGGAGTTCCGCGACATCGCACGCGGCAACCGCGAGACGCTGACAGCCTGGGCATGGTTCGCCCTCTCGGCGGTGATCACCCTGTGGCTGGTGGTGGGCGTGGCCGGAATGCCGTTCTGGCAGTATTATCTGCTGATCGCCTATCCCGGCATTTCGCTGGCGCTGGTGCGCTCCTATTGCGAGCACCAGGCGGCGGAAGCGGTCGATCACCGCACCATCATCGTCGAGGCCTCGCCGTTCTGGTCGCTGCTGTTCCTCAACAACAATCTGCATGTGGCGCACCACGCGAAGCCCGGCCTCGCCTGGTACAAGCTGCCGGCCTTCTACCGCGCCGAGCGCGCCGCGCTGATCGCCCGCAACAACGGCTATCTGATGAAAGGTTACAGCCAGATTTTCAGCCGCTTCCTGTTCAGGGCCAAGGAGCCGATCCCCTACCCCGACATGAGCTGGCTCAGAAAGTTGTAGCGGCCATGCGCCGCCGAGGCTGGAACCCGGGCGGATGATCGTTTAGAAGCCCGCGCCGGACCAGACAAAGGGAAAGACTGCCAGGTGACCAACCGGATCGAGATCGCGGGCCTCAAGGTTTCAGGAGACTTGTGTTCCTTCGTGGCCGAGGAGGCCCTGGCCGGCTCCGGCATCGGCGAGACCGAATTCTGGCACGGCTTTGCCGCCATTCTCGAAGACCTCGCGCCGAAGAACCGCGCCCTGCTGGCGAGGCGCGACGAACTGCAGGCGCAGCTCGACGATTGGTACCGCCGCAACGGCGCGCCTGCCGACATGGCGGCCTACCGCGCCTTCCTCACGGAGATCGGCTATCTGGTGCCGGAAGGCCCGGACTTCCAGGTGACCACCGCCAATGTCGACCCCGAGATCGCCCAGGTGGCGGGGCCGCAGCTGGTGGTGCCGGTGATGAACGCGCGCTATGCGCTCAACGCCGCCAATGCGCGCTGGGGCTCCCTCTATGACGCGCTCTATGGCACCGACGCGATCCCGGAACAGGACGGCGCCGGGAAGACAAAAGGCTACAATCCGGTGCGCGGCGCCAGGGTCATCGCCTGGGCGCGCAACTTCCTCGATGCGGCAGCGCCGCTCGCCGGCGCCAAGTGGGCCGATGTCACGCGCCTCACGATCGAGCGCGGCGGGCTGGCGACTGACCGCGGCGGCCTCAAGGACCCGTCGCGCTTCAAGGGCTTCCGCGGCTCCACGGACAATCCCGAGGCGATCCTGCTTGGCAACAACGGGCTTCACATCGAGATCGCCATCGACCGCACGCATCCGATCGGCAAGACCGACAAGGCCGGAATTTCCGATGTGACGCTCGAATCCGCCGTCACCGCCATCATGGACTGCGAGGACTCGGTGGCCGCGGTGGACGCCGCCGACAAGGTGGCCGTCTATCGCAACTGGCTGGGACTGATGCGCGGCGACCTTACCGAGGAAATTGACAAGGGCGGCCAGCGCTTCACCCGCCGGCTCAACCCCGACCGCGTCTACGAAGCCGCCGGCGGCGGCAAGCTGACGCTTCCCGGCCGCGCCCTGATGCTGGTGCGCAACGTGGGCCACCTGATGACCACCCCCGCGGTGCTTGACCGCCACGGCAATGAGGCGCCGGAAGGCATCATGGACGCGATGCTCACCGCCCTCATCGCGCGCAACGACGTTGGCCCGCGCGGACGGCGCATGAATTCGCGCGCCGGGTCCATGTATGTGGTGAAGCCCAAGATGCATGGGCCGGACGAGGTGGCCTTCGCGGTCGAATTGTTCGGGCGCGTCGAGCAGGCCGTGGGGCTTGCGCCCAACACCATGAAGATCGGCATCATGGATGAGGAGCGGCGCACCACCGTCAACCTCAAGGAATGCATCCGCCAGGCCAGCGCGCGCATCGTGTTCATCAATACGGGCTTCCTCGACCGCACCGGCGACGAAATCCACAGCGCCATGGAAGCGGGCCCGATGATCCGCAAGGGCGACATGAAGCAGGCGCCGTGGATCAAGGCCTATGAGGACTGGAATGTCGATATCGGCCTGCTCTGCGGGCTTCCCGGCCATGCCCAGATCGGCAAGGGCATGTGGGCGATCCCCGATCATATGGCGATCATGCTGTCGCTCAAGCTCGCGCATCCGCAGGCCGGGGCCAACACCGCCTGGGTGCCCTCGCCCACCGCGGCCACGCTGCATGCCACGCATTACCACAAGGTGAATGTGAAGGCGGTGCAGGAGCGGCTGAAGGCGAGGCCGCGCGCCAGCCTCGACGACATCCTGTCGGTTCCGGTCGCGACGCGGCCGAACTGGACGGCGGCCGACATCCAGAAGGAACTCGACAACAACGCGCAAGGCATGCTCGGCTATGTGGTGCGCTGGATCGACCAGGGCATCGGCTGCTCCAAAGTCCCCGACATCGACAATGTCGGGCTGATGGAAGACCGCGCCACGTTGCGCATTTCCTCCCAGCACATGGCCAACTGGCTGCGCCACGGCGTGGTCAGCGAGGAGCAGGTGATGGCTACGTTGAAGCGCATGGCGGCGGTGGTCGACAAGCAGAACGCCGGTGACACCAACTACCGGCCGATGGCGCCAGATTTCGCGTCATCGATCGCCTTCCAGGCGGCCTGCGACCTGGTGTTCAAGGGCGCCGCACAGCCCAACGGCTATACCGAGCCGCTGCTGCACCGCCACCGCCTCGCGGTGAAGGCCCGGGGGTGAGGCGGCCAGCCTTACTCGCCATAGGGAATCCAGATGTTCTTCACCTGCACGGCGCGGCGCAGATAGTCATGACCCTGGCCCTGGTCGCGTGACAGCCAGTCGCGGCGCCTGCCGTGCGAGACCCATGTGGCCTTGAGGTTTCCGGCGCTTGCCGCCTCGACCGCCGCCGCGCCCTGTCTGGAACCGCAATACCACACACACGCGACGTCATCGTGGTCTGCCAGCGTCTTCGCCAGCTCGTCGCGCTCACCGGTGACGATGTTGATCACGCCGCCCGGCACATCCGACGTGTCGAACACCTGATAGAGATCGGTGGCCGCCAGCGGCTGGCGGGGCGAGGGCACCGCGACCACCCGGTTGCCCATGGCGATGGCCGGCATCACCAGCGATACGAAGCCGAGAAGCGGCATCTCGTCGGGGCAGACGAGGCCCATGACACCCCAGGGCTCGTTCATGGCCAGCGTCACATGGCGTGACTTGGTGGCATGGACGCGGCCATCATATTTGTCAGCCTGCGCGGCGTACCAGAAGATGCGGGCGATGGCGGCGTCAACCTCCGCCTTCGCTTCAGCCTTGCCCTGGCCCATGGCGACGAGGCGGGCCGCGAACTCGGCGGCCCGGGGCGCCAGGTTCTCGGCGATATAGTAGATCACCTGCGCCCGGTTATGCGCGGTGGCCGCCGACCAGGCGGAAGCCTTGGCCGCCGCCTCGACGGCGTTGCGAATATCCTTGCGGTTGCCGAGCCCGGCCTGGCCGATGGCTTTGCCTTTCGCTCCGTAGACGGAATAGGAATAGCCGCCGTCCGGCCTTGCCTGCTTGCCGCCGATATAGAGCTTGGCCGTGCGGTCGATGCCGCCAGGCTCGCTCGCATCAGGCGGCAGCGCACTGAGTGGCGCGCGTTTCGCCGCCGCCTCCGGCCTCAGACCGGCCTCCCAGCCGGGGACGAGATATTCATACATGCCTTCCCGCCCGCCCTCGCGGCCGAACCCTGACTCGCGGTAGCCGCCGAAACCCGCCGCGGCGTCAAACAGATTCGTCGAATTGATCCACACCACGCCCGCCTTGACGCGGGCCGCCGTATCAAGCGCCAGGTTGATGTTCTCGGACCATACGGTGGCGGAAAGACCATAGCGGGTGTGGTTGGCGATCTGCACCGCTTCCTCCGGCGTACGGAAACTCATCAGCGCGGCGACCGGGCCGAAGATCTCTACGTCCATCACGGTGGACGACGGTTCGACATCGGTGAACAGCGACGGCGCGAACCAGTTGCCGGTTTCCGGCAGTCCGCAGGAGGCTTGCAGGAGCATGCCACCCTCGCGCTTTCCGGTTTCCACGAGTTCCGAGATGCGCGTGAGCTGAACGGGATCGACGATGGCGCCCATGTCCACGGACTTATCCAGCGGGTCGCCGACCCGCAGTGTTTCCATGCGCCGCTTCAGCTTGGCGAGGAACTTCGGCGCAATGCCTTCCTGCACCAGAATGCGCGAACCGGCACAGCACACCTGGCCCTGGTTGAACCAGATCGCGTCGACGACACCTTCCACCGCTGCGTCGAGATCGGCATCCTCATGCACGATGAAGGGCGACTTGCCGCCAAGTTCGAGCGAGAGCTTCTTCTCGGTCCCCGCCGTGGCCTTGCGGATCAGCCGGCCCACCTCGGTGGAGCCAGTGAAGGCGATCTTGCCGACATCGGGATGCTGCACCAGTGCCGCGCCCGTGGCGCCGTCACCGGTCACGATGTTGACCACGCCATCGGGCAGCCCCGCCTCGCGGCAGAGTTCGGCAAAGGCAAGTGCCGAGAGCGGCGTGAACTCGGCCGGCTTCAGCACCACCGTATTGCCGGCCGCCAGTGCCGGCGCGATCTTCCAGGCCAGCATCAGCAGCGGGAAGTTCCACGGGATGATCTGCCCGCATACGCCAAGCGGGCGATAGCCGGGAAATTCGTCGGCGATCAGTTCCGCCCAGCCGGCATGATGATAGAAGTGCCGGGCCGCCAGCGGAACATCGATGTCGCGTGATTCGCGGATCGGCTTGCCATTGTCCATGGTCTCCAGCACGGCGAGGAAACGCTCGCGCTTCTGGATCAGCCGGGCCAGCGCATAAAGGCAGCGCGCGCGGTCGTGGCCGGCAAGCTTCGCCCAGGCCGGAAACGCCTTGCGCGCCGCCTTCACCGCCGCATCGATGTCGGCCGCGGCGCCCAGGCTGACCCGCGCCAGCGGCTTGCCGGTCGCCGGGTTGGACACCGTGAACAGCCTGGCCCCGGCCGGCTTCGTGAAGCGGCCGTTGATGAAATGGCCGAAGCCGCCGGCATTGGCCTCGAGCCAGGCAAGCACAGGCGCATTGCCTTCCGGCGCTGGGCCATAATCCATGGTGGCGAGAATCTCTGAAACGCTGGGCATGGCGCGGGGCTTTCTCAGGCGAGCGGCTGGTGCGTGGCGGCGGCGTAGCGTCCGGTGACATGGTGTTCGAGCTGGCGTTCGATGTCGGCCAGCATCGAGGAGGCGCCAATCCGGAACAGATCCGGCTCCAGCCAGCGGCGGCCGAGCTCTTCCTTCATCAGGATCATCCAGGTCATGGCGTCCTTGGCGGTCTTGAGGCCGCCCGCTGGCTTGAAGCCGATGTGGTATCCGGTGAGATCGCCGTAATCGCGCAGCGCCCGCACCATGATGAGGCTCACCGGCAGCGTGGCGTTCACCTCTTCCTTGCCGGTCGAGGTCTTGATGAAATCGGCTCCCGCCTGCATCGCCACCATCGAGGCCTTATAGACATTACGGAGCGTCTTGAGATCGCCAGTGGCGAGGATCGCCTTCATGTGCGCTGGTCCACAGGCGGCCCGCATGGCGGCTACCTCATCATAGAGCGCCGTCCAGTCCTGGGTGAGCACCTGGGTGCGGTGGATGACGATGTCGATCTCCTCCGCCCCGTGATCGACGGCATAGCGGATTTCGGCGAGTCTCTGGGGAAGCGGCGTCAGCCCGGCCGGAAAACCGGTGGCGACCGAGGCCACCGGAATGCCGGAACCCGAGAGCGCCTTGACGGCATAGGGCACCATTGCCGGATAGACGCAGACAGCGCCCACCTGCGGCGGGTTTTCGGCCAGCCCCAGCGCCGCCACCAGATCGGGGCGCAACGGGCGCATCGCCTTGGCGCAGAGCCGGTGCACGCGGCCCGGCGTATCATCGCCACTCAATGTGGTGAGGTCGATGCACTGAATTGCCTTCACCAGCCAGGCCGCCTGATAGGCCTTCTTGACGCTGCGCCGCGCCGGCAGGGAGGCGGCGCGGCGCTCTGCCGCCGAGAGGTTAACCTGCACATCCTCGAACCAGTCAGCCGACAGCGGCACGCCTTGATTGCGCGCCACCGGCGCGAAACGGGCGGCGGGGGCTAATGGCCGGAGTTTAGTCATCATGGCATCTCCCTTGCGGGTTCAGTCTAGCAGCCTATCGAGCAACGCTCAAACGCCGGGCCGGTGATGCGGCTTGCTGTGTGCGCGCCAGACAACATGAAGTGCCCATCTCGCCCGGAGCGGGCGCGGTCATCCGGCATTTGTCCTAGGCTTGACCTGACAACAGCTGGTCCAGCGCTTCGGTTACGGTCTTGCGTTGGCCGGCGCTCAGAGCAAGGCCATGCTTGGTGCGGCGGTCCAGCACGTCTTCGGCCGTCCGGGCCCATTCCTCCCGGCGAAGATAGTCAATTTCACGCTGATAAAGCAGCCCGCCAAAGTGACGGCCGAGATCCGCCTGGCTGCTTGTGTTGCCGAGCAACTTCAGTGCCCGCGTTCCATAGAGACGGGCGTAATGATAGGAGAGCGGTTCAGAAAGCCATGGATGGCTGATGCGGAAGCCAGCCAGGAATTGGTCGAAATCGGCGTCCGGCATATCGCCGCCCGGAAGCGGAGCAGTGGCCGTCCACGCATTCTTCATGTTGGGGAAGTTCGGCCGGAGCTTCTCTAACGCATGTTCCGCCAGCTTCCGATACGTGGTGATCTTGCCGCCAAACACCGAGAGCATGGGAGGCTCTCCTGCTATGTCAAACACATAGTCGCGCGTCACCGCCGAGGGGTTTTCGGCATTGTCGTCATAAAGCGGGCGGACCCCGGAGAATTGGTGGATGATCGTATCCTTACTGACCGGCGTCTTGATGTAGCGGTTCACGGCGGCCAGCAGATAATCAATCTCGCCGTCATCAATCGCCACGTCTTCGGCCCGGCCCTCATAGGGGATGTCGGTGGTGCCGATCAGCGCCATGTCCTTTTCATAGGGATTGACGAAAATCACCCGCCCGTCGGTGTTCTGAAACAGATAGGCATGCGGCCCCCGCCAGAATTTCGGCACCACGATATGGCTTCCCTTGACCAGCCGCACCCGGCGCGGCGAGTTGGACCCAGCTACCTGGCTGATGACGTTCTCGACCCATGGCCCGGCGGCATTGGCGATGGCCCTGGCGCGGAGCGCTGATACCGCGCCATCGGCGGCCGTGAGCCGGACGTCCCATGCGCCATCTGCGCGGCGCGCCGAGGTCACCGCGGTGCGCGTCATCACCAGGGCGCCGCGTTCTCTGGCGTCCACCGCATTGAGAGAAACAAGCCGGGCGTCGTCGACCCAGCAATCGGAGTATTCGAATGCGCGGGTGAAATCGCCGCGGATCGGCATGCCCTCGGGATCGCGGCGCAGATCGATGTTGCGGCAGCCGGGCAGCTTCTGGCGGCCGCCCAGGTGATCATACAGGAACAGGCCGAGGCGCACGAGCCAGGCCGGGCGTTGTTCGGGCGAATGCGGCAAAACGAAACGCATCGGCCAGACGATGTGCGGCGCGGCGTTGAGCAGAACCTCGCGCTCAATCAGCGCCTCGCGCACCAGCCGGAATTCATAATACTCGAGATAGCGCAAGCCGCCATGAATGAGCTTCCCCGACCTGGACGACGTGCCCTGCGCGAGATCGTCCTTCTCGCAAAGAACAACGGAAAGCCCCCGGCCCGCCGCATCGCGCGCGATGCCCGCGCCGTTCACGCCGCCGCCAATGACGAGTAGATCGACCGGTTTCAACGCCCGCATGCCGGCTGGTCCGTCAGCACAGGTTGAGCGCGGGTTCGCCCGCCAGATAACGGCGTACCTCTTCCGCCGCGAGGCCCGCCGCATAGCGCACGGTTTTGACCGAGGCCCCGGCGATATGCGGCGTCAGCGTGACATTGGGAAGCGCCAGAAACCGGTTGTCAGCCGGTGCGGGCTCGACATCGAAGGTTTCGAGCATGGCGCCCCTGAGCTTGCCGGAGACCAGCGCCTCATGGAGATCATCGTAGTTCACCAGCGGGCCGCGCGCCGTATTGATCAGATAGGCCCCGTCCTTCATCTGGGCGAGCGTGGCACGGTTGATCATATGGGCGGTCTCCGCCGTTACCCGCGGGTGCAGCGAGAGCACGTCCGACTCCGCGAGAATGCGCTCAAGCGAAGCCTGGATGACGCCATCGCTCAGATCGCCGGCCGAGAGCTGGACATAGGGATCGCAAACCAGAATACGGCAACCAAAGGCTTTCAGCAGCCTGACCACGCGGCGACCGACCTCGCCATAACCGATCAGGCCAACGGTCATCTCCGACAATTCCTGGCCGGTCAGATCGGCGCGGTAGAGATCGCCCCGCCATTCGCCGCGGCGCAGCGCGTCATGGCCCCTTGTGATGTTGCGGGTCTCCGCCAGTATGGCCCCGATGGTGAATTCGGCCACCGCGGAAGCGTTGCGGCCCGGCGTGTTGACAACGGTGATGCCGCGGGTCCGCGCCGCGGCCATATCTATGTTGACAGGGCCGCCACGCGACACGGCGACGAACTTCAGGTTTGGCAGCCGGTCCATGATCGAGGCGGAGAGCGGCGCCAGCTGCGTCACCAGGATTTCGCTGTCGCCGGTGTAGGCCACCACCTCGTCAGCCGTTCCCATGTATTCCTTGAGGCCGTCCATGCCCTTCACGGCATAGCCATGCTCCATCGGCGCGTCCGGCCAGGGCATGTCATGAGTCCGGATCGACAGCTCGAACAGCCGGCAGCGCTCGCGCAGCGCCTCTTCGAACATGGCGGACAGCATGAAACGGTCCCCGATGACGGATACCTTATGACGCACGATTGGCCACCATGGCGCGCCAGAGAGGGCGCATTTTCTCGCGGGTTTCCTTATAGATGCCGAAGGCGCCGTCATAGCGCGTCACGAGCGCCGCATCGGGCTCCGTTGCGGCGCCGAGCAACGGGTCAACCCAGGCGGCGGCGCAGGCGTCCATGGACGGATAGAGCTTCTGCTGTACGGCGGCCATCATCGCCGCGCCGGCCGCACCCGCCTCCTCGCGGTCGACCGAACGGATGCGCGCCTTGAGCGTGCTCGCCAGCATAACGCGCAGAGCCTGAGAGCGCGCCGCGCCGCCGGTGACCCTGACTTCAGCCGGAATGTCGCCCATCGCCGCGTAGCAGTCCCGCGCCGCGAAGCACAGACCTTCGAACACGGCGCGCATAAGGTCGGCGAAACCCATGCCCAGTTCGAGGCCGGTGAACATCGCCCGCGCGGCTGGTTCCATGAAAGGCCCGCGCTCGCCGGCCTGCGAGATATAGGGGTGGAAAATGGCGCGCGCCGGGTCCGCCTTCATCACGCGCGTATCGAGGCCTTTCAGCAGGTCGCCCCGTGACCTTTCCTGGCCCTCAGAGGCCAGCACATCGCGGCCCACATCGAGCAGCCAGTCAATGTTAAGGGTTGACGCCATGTTGGACTGGATCTGCGCATACATGCCGGGTACCGGAAAACACATAGTATAGCCGGAGAGCTCGGCATTGAGCTTCACATCTTTCGCCGACGGCGCGATCTTCATGTGCATGCCGGTGGAGCCGACGATGGTGCAGCCGGTTTCGCCCCGCGGATCGTAAAGCCCGCCGCCAAGCCCGGTGCACAGCACATCAACATAGCCGAGCGTCACCGGCGTTCCGGCTCTGAGGCCGGTCAGCGCCGCGGCTTCCCGCGTCAGCCGGCCCGCGGATTCGGTTCCTTCCACCATTTCGGGCAGCAGCGATTTCGCCCGCGAAGCGCCGAGCACATCCAGAACCTCCGGCGCATAGCTGCGCGTGGCATAACGCCCAAAGGTGAAATTGGCTTCTGACGGATCGGTGTGCCGGTCGCCCGTGAGCTTGAAATAAAGCCAATCCTTACAGTGGAAGGCGGTGGCGGCGCGGGCCAGCACCTCAGGCCTGTTACGGCTCATCCACACCAGCTGCATGCTCATCTGACAGGCATTCACGCCAGTCCCCGTACGCTGGTAATGCGCGGCATAGGCGCCGCTTTGGGTGAAGGCTTCGGCGATTGGCGCGGCGCGCGCATCGAGCCACAGCCAGGCCGGCGCCACGGGCTCGCCCGCCTTGTCGATCAGCCACATGCCATCGCCCTGGCCGGTCACCGAAATGGCGATGAGCCGGTCCGCCAGATTCGGAATCCTGCCGCCAAGCTCTTTCAGCGTCGCAGCCGCATCGGCCCAGGTGCGGGCCATGTCCTGTTCGGCCCCGCCATCGGCAAAGGTCTGATAGCGGTTGGCGACGGCCGCCGCCGCAATCTGTTCGCCCGCCGTGGTGAAGGCCACGGATTTGATCACCGAGGTGCCGGCATCGATGCCGATCAGTACGCCGTCCGTCATGCCGCTGCGCCTCCATGGGCAATGGCCTCGCCGCTGTCGGGGTCAAACAGGTGCAGGTCCCGTGCCGCGACGCCGAGCGAGATATCGCTGCCGGGCGCCCGCGCAACGCGCTCCTGCGCCACCGAAACCACCGTGCGCCCCGCCATGTCAACGGCCACATGGGTTTGGTCGCCGAGCCACTGGCAGGCTATGATCTTACCCGTCAGCGGACCTTCGCCGAGCTGCAGCGCATGCGGCCTGATGCCGACCGCCACCTTCGGCATGCCCGCCAGCGTTTGGCGGAGCCCGCTGTCCATCTCTCCGGCTGAGAAGCTGAGGGCCGCGCCGCCGTCCAGCACGAAGCTCACGGTTTGCGGCCCCACCTTCACACCGGCATCGAACACATTCATCGGCGGCTCGCCGATGAAGGTTCCGGTGAACAGATTGGCCGGGCGGACTTTGAGTTCGGCGGGCGTTGCATATTGCTGAAGTACGCCGCCTTCCATCACCGCAATCCTGTCGGCCAAGGCATTGGCTTCCGTCTGATCATGGGTCACAAGGATGGTGGTGCAGCGATGCTGGCGCAGATAGTGCTTGATACGGCCGCGGAGCACGGCCCGCAGCTGTGGTTCGAGCTGCCCCATGGGCTCATCGAGCAGGTAGAGCCCGGCATCGCGCACCAGCGCGCGGCCAAGGCTCGCGCGCTGCTGCTGGCCGCCCGACACCGAGGACGGATACCGCCCCAGAACATCGGCAATCTCCAGCATCCCGGCCATGGCCTTGACGCGGGTTTCCTGCTCCGCCTGCGAAAGCTTCGAGGACTTGAGCGCGAATGACATGTTCTCGCCGATGGTCAGCGGCGGGTAGAGCGAATAGGCCTCAAACGCCATCGCCACGCCGCGCGCGGCCGGCGGCAGCGCGTGAATGGGCTTGCCGCCCAGGATAATGGAACCGCTGCTTAACTCCTCAAAGCCGGCGATCATGCGGAGCGTCGATGTCTTGCCGCAGCCGGACGAGCCGAGAAGCGCCACGATCTCCCCCGGCTTGACCGTAAGGTCCAGCGCCTTCACCGCATGCACGCTGCCCTTGCGGGAGCGGTAGATCTTGTCGACCTTGTCGAGCACCAGTTCAGCCATCGATCCGCTCCCCGGTCTGGCGGTCGAACAGATGGGTGCCCGATTGCGCGAAGCTGGCCCGCACCCGCGATCCCGCTTCGGGAATGCCAGGGCTGGCTGCCGGCAGCGAGGCGAGGAATTCCCAGCCCCCCGGCGTCTTGAGAAGCAGAACGGCGCGTTCATTGAGCGGCGTCACCGCCACCACTTCGGCCTCAAGCCCGTCCGGCGCGCCGAATGCGACGGCTTCTGGCCGCACGCCGAGCGTTACGGGCCGGCCGGAATGAGCTCTGTAGGCCTGCGAAACCAGAACCCCTGCCCCGCCCAGCGCCACCTGAACGCCGCCCGGACCATCTTCGACAACGGTATCCGCCGTGTTGATGGAGGGATCGCCAAACAACCGCGCCACCCCCAGCGTGGCCGGGAACACATAGGTGTCTTCCGGCGTGGCCGTTTGCACGAAACGCCCGCCAGCGAGCACCGCGATGCGGTCAGCGAGCGCCATCGCCTCCTTGTAGTCCTGTGTAACATAGAGAACCGTCGCGCCGCTCTGGCGGAGCAGCCGCGGCAGCTCCAGCCTCATCTCGAAGCGCAGCTTCGCATCGACATTGCGCAGCGGATCGTCAAGCAGCAGGATCTTGGGGCTGGCGGCAAGCGCGCGGGCCAGCGCCGTGCGCTGCTTCTGGCCGTTGGAAAGCTCGCGCGGCGCATGGCCCAGCACATGGTCGATTTTCAGGAGCCTCGCGACCCTGGCGACGCCCGCCTGCACCTTGTCCTCGGCGGCGCCGGCGGCGCGCAGCGGAGTTGCGATGTTTTCGGCCGCCGACATGTGCGGAAACAGCGCGAAGTTCTGGAACGCCATGCCGACGCCGCGGTGCTCCGGCGCGATGTCGGACACGTCATGGCCGGCGATCTCGACCGACCCCGCTGTCTGTTCCTCCACGCCCGCGATGATGCGCAGCAGGATGGTCTTGCCGGCGCCGGAGCCGCCGAAGATCACAATGATTTCGCCGGCCTTGGCTTCGAGGTTCAGATTCTCGAAGACCCTGAAGGCGCCATAGCTCTTTGCCAGCGATTTTATGGCAAGCTGGGTCATCCTTTTACCGCCCCCATGGACAGGCCCTCGACGAGATAGCGCTGCGCATAAAGGGCGAGCGCCAGCGTGGGCGTGATGGAGATGATGATCGCCGCGGCGATCTGGCCATACTGGATGCCTGAAGCGGTGACAAAGGCCAGAGCGCCCACCGTCACGGGCTGCTTGTCAGCCGAGGCCAGAATCAGCGCGAAGATGAAATTGTTCCAGGCGAAGATGAAGGCCAGGAGCCCCGCCGCCGCGATGCCAGGCTTGGCCAGCGGAATGGAGATTTTGCGGAACGTCCGCCACCAGCTGTTGCCGGCAATCCGGTAGGCATGCTCGATGTCGGGGCTGATGTCCTCGAAATAGCCGCGCACAATCCACAGAATCAGCGGCAGGCAAATGAGCTGGTAGACCCAGATCAGCCCGATATAGGTGTTGGTGAGGCCCATCGACTTGAAATAGAGGCTCAACGGAAGCAGCACGAGAAGCGCCGGCGCGAAGCGGAACGACAGCAGCGTGAAAGCGATATCCTCGCCCAGCCTGAACTTGAAGCGCGCGAAGGCATAAGCCGCGGGCACGCCCAGCAACAGCGAGAGGGCCACCGAGCACACAGAGAGCAGCACCGAGTTAAACATGTTCTGCATGAAATTCAGCTGCAGGCTGCCGGCTGCCGTGCGCAGCTGGCCGGTGATGAGCGCGGTGTAGTTGTCGATGATCGGCGTGAAGGACAAGGATGGCGGAATCCGCAGGATCGTCTCGTTTGTCTGCAGCGACATGAGGAAGATCCACAGGATCGGGAACAGGAAAAACACCAGCACCAGCGCGATCAGCGCGCCGCGCACAACACGTTCAAGGCCGGATGTGTGATCCATGGTTCAGCCCACCCCATGGGCGCGTTCGCGCAGCTTGAGCCATTGCTTGATGAACACGTTCGACAACGCATAGGTGATCGCCCACAGGATGATCATGAGGGCCGCCGAGCGGCCGACATTGGTGGCCTGGAAGAAGTCGAGATAGGCCTGCACCTGGAACACCAGAAGTTTGTCGCCCGGGCCTCCCTGCGTCATCGCATAAATGATGTCGAACTGCTGGATCGAGTCGAGCAGCCGGAATAGCGTGGCGGTGATGATGTAAGGCATAAGCATGGGCAGCGTGATGCGGAAGAACACGAAACTTCGCGGCACGCCATCGAGCGCCGCGGCCTCGAAGGGCGCTTTCGGCAATGAGCGCAGCCCGGCCAGCAGCAGGATCATGATGAAAGGCGTGTAGACCCAAATGTCGACAAGCACCACGGTGAACAGCGCGGTCGAGGGGTCCGAGGCCCATTTGAAGTCCACGATGCCGGCGAGCGAGAGCAGATAGCTGAGGATGCCGAAATCGGGGTGCGTCATCAGTTTCCACATCAGCGCGGCAAGCGCTGGTGCGGTCATCAGCGGCAGCAACAGCAGGATTGAGGCAATATTGTTGAAGCGGGTAGGCCGCTGCAGCAGGAGCGCGATGCCCAAGCCCAGCAGCAACTCGAGGCCGACCGTCAGGAATGCATAGACCAGAGAGATGTATGCCGTGTTCCAGAACTTCGGATCGGTGAAGAAATTGATGTAGTTGTCGAACCAGATGAAGCCCTTCATGGCGGGCAGGTTCATCCGGTAGCGCAGCATGGAGTAGTACACGGCGGTGAAGAACGGGATCAGTATCCCGATACACATCAGGAGCGCGGGAAGAGACAGCATGTAAGGCAGTGCGCGCCGCATGAGGCGGCTCTGCTTCACGGGGGCGCGTATCTCTGTGGCGGCGGACATTCCTGGGCCTGGCGTTCGGGCGTGAGTGGTGTCGGGGAGGCGCGCGGGATGCCTCAGGGCGATGGCGCCCCGCGCGTCAGGCCTTGCTTAGCCGAGGCCCGCTTCCGCAAGCTTCTTGTCGATTTCGGAGGCCATGGTGTCCAGGCCCTCGTCGACCGGAATTTCCTTGGCCACCATCTTCTGCAGGTTCTCCGCCCACAGCGTGGTGAGATCGAAGAACAGCGGCTGGGCGGTGAAGTAGATCTTCGCGCCCGGGGCCGACACGTCATGCTGGTTGAGATAGCCAGGATAGGACTTGTCGATGCGGTTGCGGAACTCCTCGTCCTTCCAGACCGAGGCGCGGACCGGGTTGACGAAGTCCATCTTGCGGGCGCCGAACAGGTCGTGCTCGACCGAGGTCGCCCACTGCAGGAAGTACCAGGTGGCGTCTTTCTGGGTGCCGGCGTTGTTCATCGCCAGCGACCAGATCCAGACGTTCGGCGTTGGAGCGGAGGCCGCGGGGTTGGCCGCGAACGGCGCATAGCCCAGATTGCCCTTCTCCTTGTTGTCGCCGCCGTTCATGAAATAGCCGAGGATGTCGGCGTCGAAGATCATGGCGGACGCGCCGGCGCCGAGATCGGTGCCGACCTGATACCACGTGTAGGTGGACCAGTTCTTCGGGCCGGAGTCCTGGATCATCTTCACCCAGTCCTTGTGGAACGCCTTGGAACCGGCGGTGTTCATCGCCGCCTTCAGCTTGCCGTCGGTGACGGTGAAGTCACGCTCGCCGAAATTGGCGTAGCCCGAGAGGAAGCCCGGGTGGATCGTCGCCCAGGAGCGCGAGCCGCGCACGCCGATCCCGTAGGGCCCGCCGAGGTCCTTGGTGAGCTTTGCCGAGATCTCCACCATTTCGCCGAGGTTCTTCGGCGGTTGCACGCCAGCCTTGTCGAACATCGCCTTGTTGTAGGAGATGTTGTTCAGCTCATAGCCCCACGGAATGCACCACTGCTTGGCGTCCGCCGAGCCCAGCTCGCCGCCCGGCACGCCGTTCCACGACGTGGACGCGCGCAACCCTGGCAGAACATCGTCCCAATTGTAGTTGGGATTGGTCTTTGCCGGATCCTTGATGTATTCGTTGAGATCGGTGATCCAGCCCGCCGGACCGTAGGTCCAGGTCATGTAGGCGCCGGTCATGAAGGCGTCATACTCCGTCGAACCGGAGGACAGCGCCGCCGTGACCTTGTCGAAATAGACGTCCTCCGGGAAGATATCCCAGGAGATGTCCATGCCGGTCATGTTCTTGAAGGTTTCGATGTTGGCGATCATCGCATCCGCATAGGGATGCTTGTTGAGCAGAAGCTTGAGTTTGGTGCCCTTGTGCTTCTGCCAGTCGAAGTCCGCCGCCATCGCCGTGGTCTGCGCCTGGGTCAGCAGGAAGCCGGCGGCCGAGGCCGAGAGGCCCGCCTTGCCGGTTGCCTGGATCAGTTCGCGGCGGCTCATCTTCTTCGCCACAAAGGCGTCAAAGAGACCTTTTTCCTTATCGTACATTCCCATTCCTCCGTTGGTTTTGGGTAAGCTTAGCCCGCTGCGGTTTTCCCGTTCTTTTTGCCGGGCTCGCGTCCCGGTTTCGCTGAAACGAGGCGTCTTGCACTCGCCTCGTCGGTGATCAGGCCAAAAAGAAGTCCGTGCTCAAGAATGGCGCGGATAGCCCGAGTTTTGGACGTGCCGCCGGCAAGGGCGACGATCTTGTGTTGCTTGAGGCCGGAGAAGCGCGGCGCCAGCGCCCGGTCGGAGACCGAATTGGGCAGATGTTCGCCGCGCTCGTTGAAAAAGTGGCCGAGAAGCTCGGCGCATGCGCCGGTCTTCATCACTTCTTCGACGTCCTCGTCGTCCACCATGCCGGCGGTGGCGATGAAGCTCTTGCGGTCGACTTCGCCGATGCCAGCTATATAGAGTTCGGCCTCTCGCGCCATGGCGATGACATCGGAGACGCCATATTGCGATTCCAGCACCTGGCGGTCCTTGGCGGTATTGGCGAAGAACGGGACAGGCATGACATAGGCCTCTGCCGCCGTGCGCTCGGCAAGCCGGTGGATCACGTCGAAGGGGCTTGCCGCGAAGCGCCGGGTCAGGCCGCCGAGCAGCGACACGAAGCGGGTGTTGCGCGCCGCCACGCTCGGCATCAGGTCAACGGCCGCCGCCAGGGTGCGGCCGTGGCCGATGCCGATCATGCCATAACGGCCATTTTCGATGAGATTGCGGAGATAGCGCGCCCCGGCCACGCCTAGAGTCTTGAGCGGCAGCGGCCCGTCGTCGATGTTGGGCACCACCTCGCAGAAATTGAGGCCATAATCGGCCTTGATACTTTCCTCGAGCGCGATGCAGCCGGAAATCGGCCCTTCCACGAACACGCGGATCAGTCCTTCGGCGCGGGCCCGGGCAATCAGGCGGTGCGCCTTGGTGCTCTGAACGCCCAGCAATTCCGCGACTTCGCCCTGGGTCTTGCCACCGGCGAGATGCAGCCAGGCGGCGCGGGCCGCGAGAGCGGCCTCCTCGTCCACCTGGGGGGCTGGCTGATGCAGAGTCAACGCCTCATCCATGGTTGAAAATTTTTTCTTGAGGTGCAATATTTTTCAGATAAGCTCCCGCGTCAACAGAAATCGATGCTGCGCCGCAAAACCCGGGCCTCCTCATGGCATTCTCGCTGTCCGTCAACACCAATCCCTTCGTGAACCGTTTTGCCGAGCCGGAAGATCTGATCGCGGTGCTGGCGGACGACATCGGCATCGGCCACATTCAGCTCGTTCATGAGTTCGTCAACCCGTCGTGGAAGGCGGCCACGGTAAACCGGCTAACCTCCCGCATGGCCCGCGCCTGCGCACAAAAGCGCGCCAGGATCACCTCGATCATGACCGGCCCCTATGGGCGGCTCAATCATTTCGCCCATCCGGACGTTGAGGTCCGGCAATACTATGTCGACTGGTTTAAGGGCATGGCTGATATCGCCGCCGATCTCGGTGCGCCGGCCATCGGCACCCAGTTCGCCATTTTCACCTTCAAGGATTATGACGATCCGCGCCGCCGCGAAGAGCTGATGAAGGTGGCCCTGGCATGCTGGCGCGAGGTGGCCAGCCACGCCAGGGCGCGCGGCCTCACATGGCTGTTCTGGGAGCCGATGTCGGTTGGCCGCGAACTTGGCCACACCTTGCGCGATGCGCAGCGCCTTCAGGACTGGATAGACGCGGCTGACCTGCCCATTCCGCTGCGGCCGATGGTCGATATCGATCATGGCGATGTCTCATCGTCTGATCCGGCAGATGTCGATCCCTATGCCTGGGCGAAGGCGTTCGCCGCCCAATCGCCCATCATTCACATCAAGCAATCGACCATGAACAAGGGCGGCCACTGGCCGTTCACCGCGCAATACAATGAAAACGGCCGTATCACGCCGGAGAAACTCCTCGCGGCGGTGCGGGCGGGCGGCGGCCACGGCAATGAGCTCTGCCTGGAGCTCGCCTTCCGCGAACGCGAACCCGCTGACCGCAGCGTCGTGGCGGCGGTCAAGGAGTCGGTCGCCTGCTGGGCGCCCTACGCCAGGACGGGATACAATTGATGAAAGCGCCGTGGATCGGCACCAGCTGGAAGATGAACAAGACCCGGGCCGAAGCGCGGGCTTTCGCCGAGGCGCTGAAAGCATCGCCTTGCGCCGCCAATGGCAAAGCGCGGCTGTTCGTGGTGCCGCCGTTTCCCGCGATTGCCGAGGTGGCGGCCATTCTTGCGGGCACCAAAGTCATCACCGGCGCGCAGAACATGCACTGGGCCGATCATGGCGCCTGGACCGGCGAGGTCTCGCCGCCCATGGTGAAGGACTGCGGCGCCACGCTGGTTGAGCTGGGCCACAGCGAGCGCCGCACCCATTTTGGCGAAACCGATGAAACCGTCGCCCGCAAGGTCGCGGCGGCGGTGAAGCATGGCCTGCTGGCGCTGGTCTGCATCGGCGACACGCGCGGCGAATATGAGGCCGGCGCCACGGCGGATGTGCTGGCCAGGCAGACGCGCTATGCGTTGCGTGACGCTGGCAAGCAAGCGCCTGGCCATGTGATGATCGCCTATGAGCCCGTGTGGTCGATCGGCGAGGGCGGCATTCCCGCCGACCCCGTATTTGCCAATGCCCAGCACGCGCGATTGAAGGCGCTCACCGCGGAGATCGCCGGCCAGCCGCTGCCAATCCTCTACGGCGGCAGCGTCAATCCGCAGAACTGTTGCGCGCTGGCCGCCATGCCGGATGTCGATGGCCTGTTCATCGGGCGCGCCGCCTGGAACCCCCAGGGGTTCATCGGCATTGTCGAGGCCGTGACCGAGTCGCTGGCGGGACTTGCCCGGCCTGTCGTTTCCTCAAAGCCAATCGCCGGACCGGTCTGAGCCATACAGCGCCGGGAGCGCCCGGCCGGTTTCGCATCGGCTTCCAGGCGCGGGCGGTTTCAGCTGGAAAGAGGCTCCGCCGGGCCCTCGCCCTTCCGGTTGTCACCGGGCTGTCACAATATCTGTCCATGGCTCCGGGCCGATGGACGAAATCTCCGCCATTCAGGCGTTATCCCCGATCGCCCTGAAGCGCGCCGAAAGCTGAGCTTTCGTTCGGCAACCGAAATCAGGCCCGAGCGGCTGAGTGCGGGGGTGGACATGGTTATGCGGGTTGGGATCAATGGCATGGGGCGGATCGGGCGGCTGGCCCTGCGGGCGGCGCTCGGCGGCGCGTGGCGAGACCCCGGCGACCCGCGCCGGGAGAACCGTCTCGATATCGTCCATGTGAATGAGATCAAGGGCGGTCCGGCGGTGTCCGCTCACCTGATCGAATTCGACTCGGTGCAGGGGCGCTGGCGCGAGGACATCGCCACGCATGGTGAGGGCGCTATCCGGATCGGAGAAAGGAAGATTGGCTTCTCCGCCCATGCCTGTCCGGGAGACGTCCCCTGGGGAGATCTGGGTGTCGACGTGGTGCTGGAATGCACCGGAAAGTTCCTGACGGCGGCCGCACTGGATGGCCACCTCGCACGGGGCGCCCGCCGGGTGATCGTCGCGGCCCCCGTCAAGGAGCCGGCCGTGCTCAATGCCGTGGTGGGCGTCAATCACCATCTTTACGATCCGGCGAAACACCGGATCGTCACCGCCGCCTCGTGCACAACCAACTGCCTGGCGCCGGTCGTGAAGGTCATCCATGAGGCGATCGGCATCCGCCATGGCCAGATCACCACCATTCACGATCCGACCAACACCAATGTGGTCGTCGACGCGCCCCACAAGGACCTGCGGCGGGCCCGCTCCGCAATGCTGTCTTTGCAACCCACCACCACCGGCAGCGCCACCGCCATCGCGCTCATTTATCCGGAGCTCAAGGGCAAGCTGGATGGGCATGCGGTGCGCGCTCCCGTGCTGAACGCCTCGCTGACCGATTGCGTTTTCGAACTCAAGCGGGAAACAACGGGGGAGGAAGTGAACGCCTTGTTCGCCGCGGCCGCCGGCGGCGCGCTGGCTGGCATCCTGGGTTATGAACCGCGGCCGCTCGTTTCCGCTGACTACGCGCGCGACACGCGCTCGGCGGTCATCGATGGGTTATCCACGCTGGTGACCGGCGGAACGCTGCTCAAGGTCTATGCCTGGTACGATAACGAAATGGGCTATGCCTGCCGGATGGTCGATCTCGCCTGCCACATTCGTGAAACCGGCCTCTGATGCCGCCCGGCGCCCGCGATTACGTCATCGTCACGGCCGCATATTGGGGCTTCACGCTCACCGATGGCGCGCTCCGCATGCTGGTCCTGCTGCATTTTTTTCAGCTGGGCTATTCGCCTTTCGCGCTGTCGCTTCTGTTCCTGCTCTATGAGGCGGCGGGCATCGGCGCGAACTTCATTGGCGGCTGGCTGGCCACCCGTTATGGCATCACCCGGATGCTCGGCATCGGGCTTTCCGCGCAGATATTCGGTTTCCTCGCGCTCTCGGCGCTGTCGCCCGGCTGGGCGGCGGCGGCCTCGGTCGTATGGGTGGTGGCTGCGCAGGGAATCTGCGGCATCGCCAAGGACCTGACCAAGACCGCCTCAAAATCGGCCATCAAGATCGCGGAGAAGCAGGCCAAGGCCGAAAACGCCCAAGGGCGGCTGTTCCGCTGGGTTGCCTGGTTCACCGGCTCCAAGAACGCCATGAAAGGCATCGGGTTCTTTCTCGGCGGCGCGCTGCTGGAGGTCTTCGGCTTCCGCGTCTCTCTCTGGGTGATGGCGGCGGCCCTGGCGCTGGTGCTGGCCGGCGTCCTGCTGTCGCTGCCGCCGCTGATGGGAAAGAGCAAAGCCAGCACCACGGCGCGCGAGTTGCTGGCCAAGTCGCGGGGAGTCAATCTGCTGGCAGCGGGCCGCGTTTTTCTGTTCGGCGCGCGCGATGTCTGGTTTGCCGTCGGCGTTCCGGTGTTCCTCTATTCCAATGGCTGGACCTTCGCCATGGTCGGAGGCTTCATGGCGCTTTGGACAATCCTTTATGGCGTGATCCAGGCCATGGCCCCGGCCATCATCCGGCGCAGCCCCGACGGGCTTTCGACAGAGGCGCCGGCAGCCCGGCTGTGGTCCGCCTTGCTGGCGCTGATTCCGGCGTTGCTCGCCGCTGCGCTTTCCGCAAGCCTGCCGTTGGCGCCGGACAAGGTGCTTGTCGCGGGGCTGGCTTTGTTCGGGGCGGTGTTCGCGGTCAATTCGGCCATCCATTCCTATCTGATCCTCGCCTATGCAGGTTCGGAAAAGGCCGCCGAGGACGTGGGATTCTATTATGCCGCCAATGCCTGCGGCCGTTTCGCGGGCACGCTTCTTTCGGGACTCCTTTATCAGTGGGGCGGGATCACGGCCTGCCTCACGGGTTCGGCGGTGATGCTGGCCGCATGCTTCCTGACAACCCTTGCATTGCCCGCCGGACGCCGCTGAACGGCGAGAGCAGACTGGACCGGCAGAAAATGGCGACCCCGGCAGGATTCGAACCTGCGACCTAGTGCTTAGAAGGCACTTGCTCTAGTCCAGCTGAGCTACGGGGTCGGCCCGCCGTCAGTGCGTCCAGTTATCGGGACGGCCAAATTTGAAATTGTCGGAATAGGATTTTTTGATCGGCCGGCCCGCCGGCGCCTCCGGCAACACGATGTGAGGCAGGCCCTCGCGCTCGCAATAGGCGATGGCGTCTTCCTTGGTATCGAAGCTGAGTTTCACCTGCTGGCGGGTGTCGGCCGAGGATGTCCAGCCCATGAGCGGGTCGGCGGAGCGCGGGGCCGCGGCCTCGAACTCGACCAGCCAGCGGCCGCCGGCCTTTCCAGACTGCATGGCGTTGCGCGAAGGCTTATAAATGCGGACAGGCATGGATTCTTTCTCGTATGGCTCAACGTTCCGGCAGGCCGTGGTCGGGGTGGCCAGATTCGAACTGACGACCCCCTGCGCCCAAGGCAGGTGCGCTACCAGACTGCGCTACACCCCGATTGCGGCTGCTGCTTGCGAGCAGGCTCATAGCCGATAATGCGGCGGCGGGGCAAGGCTCGCCTGTGCGGCAGGTCAGGCCAGGACAAGCAACCGGCCGGGCTGGTTGCGGCGCCGCCGCGGCTAGGTTTTCGCATGTGCGCGGTTTCGCGTCACTGTCACGCTGCAAGGCGCCTCCGCCGCAACTTTGGCCGAGACGCTGCCGAGGAGCTTCCGCATGGCGGAGCTGGCGCGCGCCCCCATCACGATGTGATCGACGTTGTTGAGGCGCGCATAGTCCAGAATGGCGTCCGCCGGGTCCACCGCCTCCAGCACGTGATACGTCACCTGTGCGTCTTCGATCCGCAGGGGCCGCGCCCAGTCCTTCAGCGCGGCGAGCCGCTGCACATGCTTGTTGTTGCCCTCCGCATCCAGCGTCTGGTCCAGCGCGATGCGGTTCAGCTTCTGTACATTGAGCACCGCAAGCCGGGCCTGTGGCGCACGCTCCAGAATGCGGAGCGCGGTCGTGCGGAGCTTGCCGGCCAGCTCCGGCGTCATGTCGTCGAGGTTTACCGCCACCAGGACGATCGGCGCATCGGAGGCCTCCGCCCGGCGCGGCGGACGGTCGATGAGGCTCATTTCGGGCTCGCCCTTGCGCCTGAGCACCGCGAAGAAACCGTCTTTCTCGCGCTTCCCGGACCGCGCCGTGAGCATCACCTGCTCCGGGTGGCGGAGATCATGGGCAAGCTGCGCCGCCGTGGGGTAGCGCCGCGAGGCCTTCACCTCGAGGCAGCGCAGAACGATTTCCTGGAACCACGGCGGCAGCGCCGGGTTGAGCTTGCGGGGCGGCGCCGGATCGCGCCACAGCCGCCGCTTGAGGCCTGCGAGCGTCCGCGGATCGCCGAACGGCCGCGTGCCGGTGGCGAAGAAATACATCAGCGCGCCCAGCGCGAAGATGTCGCTGCGCGGATCGTGGCGGATGCCCAGCACCTGCTCCGGCGCCATATAGGGCGCGGTGCCATAGGGCAGCCGGAACTCCGCCTGCATCAGGTCCGGCAGGTCGCGGTGGTGCGCGAGGCCGTAGTCGATCAGCACCGCCTCCCCCGATGAGCGGAACATGATGTTCGACGGCTTCACATCGAGATGGACCACACCCTGGCCATGGAGCGAGACCAGCGCATCGGCCACCGCCGCGCCGAGCGCCGCCACCTTGTCAACGCCAAGCGGCAGCGATTGCAGCTGCGGCAGCAGCGTGTCGCCGGGAAGCTGCTCCATGACGATATAGGGCTGGGTGGCGAAATCGCCGTTGGCGATGTGGCGGGGCGCATGCGGACCCTTGAGGTGCGGCATGATCATCTGCTCCATCTCGAAGCTGACGATGGCGGCGGGGTCCTCGCCCTCATAGACCACCGGCGTCTTCATCAGGAATCCGGCGCCGTCGGCCTCGCGGGTGACGCTCCACAGATGCGCCATGCCGCCGGCATGGGTGAGCTTGTCGATGCGAAAGCCGTCGAGCACGGTGCCAATGCCGAGCTTGCCCTTGACCACTCAGCGCCCCTCCAGAAGCCGCTCCGCCAGGGAGTCCGGCAGGCCCAGGGCGCGGATGTGCTGCACCACACTTTCGACGTCATAAGGCGCGCGGTGATAGGTCAGGGTCCTTGCGGCGGTGTCGTAGACGGCGAAGGACGCCGAGGTGTTGCCATCGCGCGGCTGGCCCACCGCGCCCAGAACCGCAAGCCACTTGCGCTGCGCCAGCAGCGGCGTGGCAACCTCCGTGACGGGAACATGCGAGATGAGTTTGTCCGTGGCCGACAGGCAATAGAGGGCTGGCACATGCACATGCCCGCAGAAGGTCACCCGGGCGGGGCAGCGCGACAGGCTGGCGCGCGCCGCCCCGGCATCGGTCACATAATGCCAGGCCGCCGGATCGGAGGCATCGGCATGCACGAACAAGAGATCATCCAGGCGAAGCTCGAACGGCAGCCGCGCGAGGAAGGAGGCCGACGCCTCGCTCAACCGCGCGCGCGTCCAGGCCAATGCCTGGGCAGCCGCGGCATTCATGTTGTTCGTGGGCTTCAGCACCGCAAGATCATGATTGCCGAGCACCATGATGGCGCCGGCCTCGGCCAATGGCCGCACCCGGTTGATGACCGCTTCGGGATCGGGCCCATAACCCACCAGATCGCCGAGAAAAGCCAGGCTTTCAGCCTCGAGCCGCGCCGCGGCAGCGAGACAGGCGTCGAGTGCCGGCAGGTTGGCATGGACATCGGACATCAGGGCGATGCGCATGGGCCGGAGATCAACATATCCCGCAACCACATGGAACACCGACCTTAGTTCGACACGTCATCATGGCCCGCGCCCGGCATAGGTTGTGTTTGGCCATGAGCTTGTTATGAATAGGCAGCCGGGAGGAACCGCCACATGAATATCTCCGCGCTGCTGGTGCAACAGTTCACGGACGTCTTCCGCCTCGGCCTCTTGGCGGCGCTGATCTATACGGCCTGGCGCACCCGCGCGCAGACCGGCGTGTTGCTGCCTCTGCTGGCGGGCATCGTGTTCGTGGCGGTGATCATCCCCACAACCATGCCCCTGCCCGGCGTGCCGCAATGGCTCGCCATCGCGACGGGCCTTGCCGTCAACGCGGTGATCGCGGGCGTGTTCTGGCTCGCCTGGCAGGCGATCGTCAAGACAAAGTCCTGACCAAACACAACGGGCCGGGAAAACCCCGGCCCGCCGCGTTTCAAGTTGCAGGATGGATCAGCGCCGCAGATCGTCGGCGAAGATATCCTTCTTGTGGGTGCCGCCCGGCACGAAGATGGCGCCGATCACCACCGTCATCAGGGCGATGATGATCGCATACCACAGGCCGGAATAGATGTTGCCGGTCTGCGCCGAGATCGCGAAGGCGGTGGCGGGCATCAGACCGCCGAACCAGCCATTGCCGATGTGGTAGGGCAGCGACAGGCCGGAGTAGCGGATGCGCGTCGGATAGAGCTCGACAAGCGCCGCCGCGATCGGGCCATACACCATGGTCACCAGAATGATCAGGAAGGTGAGGATCGCGATGATCGACAGCTTCTGGCCGGTGAAAATATCAACGAAGTTGGAGGCTTTCGCGATCGACGGGTTGTCCGCCGCAACCAGCGGATAGCCAGCCGCCTTCAGGGCCTCGTTGAGCGCCTTCTCGAAGCCCGGCTTGACCGCCTTCTCCTTGTCGAGGGCCGCCTGGGCGGCGTCGATTGCCGCCTGGTCGGTTCCCGCCTTGGCGGCCGTGAGCGCTTCCGTCGCCGCCTTGATGGCGGCGGCATTGGCGGCGGCGTTGAAGGACGGCACGACCGTCTCGCCGACCTTTATCTCGGCGATGCTGCCAGCCGGAGCGGCGACCGTCGAATAGTTCACCGACGTGCGCTGCAGCTGGGCCTTGGCCACGTCGCAGGAGTTGGTGAACTTGAGGGTGCCCGTCGGGTTGAACTGGAACGAGCAATCAGCCGGATCAGCGCTCACCGTGACCGGTGTCTGCTGGGCAGCGAAGAGCACCGGGTTGGCGACACTCGTCAGCAGCTTAAACACCGGCATATAGCTGATCGCGGCGATCAGGCAGCCCGCCAGGATGATCGGCTTGCGGCCGATCCGGTCTGACAGCGAACCAAAGAACAGAAAGCCAGCGGTGCCGAGGATCAGCGACCACGCCACCAGCACGTTGGCCGTGAAGCTGTCGAGCTTGATGACGTTCTGCAGGAAGAACAGCGCGTAGAACTGGCCCGTGTACCAGACCACGGCCTGGCCGGCCACAAGGCCCAGAAGCGCGATCAGCGCGATCTTGCCATTGCGCCAGTTGCCGAAAGCCTCGCGCAGCGGCGCCTTGGAGGCCGAACCCTCTTCCTTCATGCGCTTGAAGGCGGGCGACTCGTTCATCTGCAGGCGGATATAGAGCGAGATCAGCAGCAGGACGATCGAGCCGAGGAACGGAATGCGCCAGCCCCAGGCATTGAACGCCTTCATCATCTGCGGCGTGCCATCGGGATTCATCACCGCGGCGCCGGCGGCGTCAAGCACCGCCGTCTCGGGATAGTGGCTGTTCACATAGCCCTGCACCACGAGGATCACGATCAGCGACAGGAGAAGGCCGAGCGTTGCCGTGGTCTGGATGAAGGAGGTGTAATAGCCGCGCCGGTCAGGCGGGGCGTGTTCGGCGACATAGATCGCCGCGCCGCCATATTCGCCGCCGAGCGCCAGGCCCTGGGCCATGCGCAGTGCGATCAGGATGATCGGCGCCGCCGCGCCCCAGGCATTGTAATTGGGCAGGAGGCCGACCAGGAAGGTTGACAGGCCCATGATCAGGATGGTCATGAGGAAGGTGTATTTGCGGCCGACGAGGTCGCCCAGCATGCCGAACACCAGCGCGCCCAGCGGCCGCACGATAAAGCCCGCCGCGAAGGCCAGCAAGGCAAACACATTGCGCGTTGCTTCCGGGAAGGCGGTGAAGAACTGCGCGCCGATGATCGCCGCGAGAGAACCGTAAAGATAGAAGTCATACCACTCGAAGATGGTGCCGGCCGATGAGGCGACGATCACCTTTTTCTCTTCCGCGGTCATCGGCCGCGATCGCGCACTGCCCGGGCGGGCTGTTGCTGTTTCTGCCATGTGAACTCCCCCTTGGTCCTGGACGGGCCTTGGCGCCGTCCGTTGGTTGCACGGACGGATCGCCCCCACTCAAGGCTCCGCCCTTGGCGTCGATACATATCGAAAACCGCCACGCCGGGTTATTGGACTTTCGCAGGGAGTTGGCAGGAATGTTTTCGCAACTGCGGTAGGCTATTGATCAAACGAAGGTTTTTGTCTCACCCCGGACGAAATGAGGGGCTTGCCAGTGGCCGGGCGATCTCCTATACACCCGCCACTGCCCGGCCGCCCAGGTAGCTCAGTTGGTAGAGCAGCGGACTGAAAATCCGCGTGTCGGTGGTTCGATTCCGCCCCTGGGCACCATTTTTTGCAGAAGCAAATTCCCCGATCTGCCGTGCCCCTGCCCTCGTCGCCGCGGGCGGCGCGTCGTGGTGGAAAGATTCTCAGCTACTTGAGGTGCGACCTGAGGAAGACGCCGGCGTTCGCCAGTGCCTCGCTCGCTTCCGGCGCAGGCGCCCCCTGGAAGACATGCCACATACCCTCGTAAAGATCGATGACCACGTCCACCTTCGCCGCCTTGAGCACCCGGTAGGTGCGCACACTTGTGCTGAGCAGTATCGTCCGGGTCCCGTCCTGGATCATCGTCGGCGGAAATCCTCTGCTGAAGTCGCCGTAGAGGGGTGACACCCGCGGATCCTTGAGGTCCAGCGTTCCCGCATAGGCGCGCGCCGAGGCACCGAGCAGCCCCTCGTAGGACAGCGTCGGGTCCGCGTCGGCGAGCGTGATGCTTGTGTCCCCGGAGTTGGAGAGGTCGGCCCAGGGGGAGAAAAGCAGCACGGCAGCCGGCAGCGCCACGCCTTCATCGCGAAGGTTGATGACCGCGCGCATGGCGAGATTGCCACCCGCCGAGTCACCGAACAGCGCGATGCGGTTCATCGGCGTTCCGTCAGCAACGATCGCCCTCAAGACCGCGCTGACCTGCGCCTGTACCGTATCCCAGTGTACCGCGGGCGGATTGGTGTAGTCGACAGAGATGACCCGCAGGCCGCTGGCTTGCGCCACCAGTGCCGCCATCCCCGCCATCGAGCGGGCACTGAACAGCGTGAAGGCGCCACCATGAATATAGACAACCACGCGGTCATCCTCCGTCCAGCCTCTTGGCCGCACGTCAAGAACGGGCACACCGCCGATCCTCGCAGTCGCGACGGTTCCGCCCGTCCGCTCAAGGACCACGCGATTGGCCTCTTCCAGCGCCTTTTCCTGCCCGGCGTGCAACGCCTGCCAGCCCGGAAGGTCGTCAGGCGCCGGCGCCGCAAGTTGCTTCAGTCCGGCACCTTCGAGGAATTCGATGACGGTCTTCGCTTCAGGCGAAATGGTATCTGGGAGTGGCACGGCTGAGTTTTCCCCGGCAAGGACTTGACTTGACAACATGGCAAGGACGACAAGGGCCGGCAACACCACACGCGCCGTCTTCCGGCGTGCCGAAGCCACCGCTTGTCCTCTTCCCGCCGCCGACATGAACAACAACGCGGCAGGAGCCAGACGGGAGAAACCGGTGGCTTTGCCAGAGAAACTTACGTCCTTGGGGTCCGGCCTCCGCACTGCTCGCTCCTTTCGCGGTTGACCATGCCACGCTCGATCCACACCGGACAAGGACCGTTCGCGTGTTCAAGATGGCAGTGCTCTGTCAGGACAAAGATGTGAGATGGATCGGACGGCCAGCTATCCGGCCGCGCAGACCCGTTCCAATCGCATCTTTGATGGCCCGGTTACCGGCGCCGAAACTCCGGGGCTTGGCGTCATGCATGGTCACGCGGTGCGAATGCGATCCCTGGGCGCCATCACTGTGGCCAGGGCAGCGACCAGGTCTTCACATTGGTGAAGAACTTCATCGCCTCCATCACCCCTTCCTTGACGCCGTTGCCCGAGTCCTTGATGCCGCCGAAGGGCGACATCTCGATCCGGTAGCCGGGCACCTCCCAGATGTTGACCGTGCCCACCTCGAGGCCCTCGATGAAGCGGGTGATGCGGCTCAGATGATTGGTGCACACACCCGATGACAGGCCAAACGGCGTGGAGTTGGAAATGCGGATGACCTCGGCGTCGTCATTGGGCACCCGCACGATCGGTATGATGGGACCGAAGGTTTCCTCGAACACGAGGTCCGACCGGTGCGGCACGAAATCGACGGTGATCGGCGGCAGCAGCGCCCCCCGGCGGCCGGGATTGTAGAGCACCCTCGCGCCCTGCTCCGCCGCCCTGTGGACGCGGTCCTCGAACATGCGTGCGGCGTCCTCATGCACCACCGTGCCAAGCTCGGTGGCCGGGTCCATCGGGTCGCCGAAGCTGATCGCCTGGGCGCGGGCCAGAACCTTTTCCACGAAGCGGTCAGCCACCCGCTCCTGCACCAGGATGCGCTTCACCGCCGTGCAGCGCTGGCCTGAGTTTCGCGTGGCGCCGGCAACGGCGAGGTCCGCCGCCTTGTCGAGGTCGCTGTCGGAGAGATCATCGAGGATGATCAGCGGATCGTTGCCGCCTAATTCCAGCGCGGCGCGGCGGTAGCCGGCCTTGGCGGCGATGATCTTTCCCACCCGCACGCCGCCGGTGAAAGTGATGACGCCGATCTCCGGGTTGGTCACCATCTCGTCGCCGATCTCGTCCGGCCAGCCGGTGACCACCTGGAACATCTCCGGCGGCAGGCCCGCCTCGTAGAGAATGTCAGCGAGCGCCAGGCAGGTGAGGGGCGTGAGCTCGGTCGGCTTGCAGACCACGCAATTGTTGGTGGCGATCGCCGGGGCCACTTTGTGCGACACCATGTTGAGCGGATGGTTGAAAGGCGTGATGGCGGAGATCACGCCCGCCGGCTCGCGCTTGGTGAAGATCTTGCGCGGCTTTCCCTGCGGCGTCACATCGCAGGAAAATATCTGCCCGTCATCGAGAATGGCGAGCTGCCCGGCCAGTGAATAAACGTCATAGGCGCGGCCCACCTCATAAAGCGAATCCTTCTTCGAAATGCCAAGTTCCAGCGTGATCAGGTCCGAGAGCGAATCCTTCCGCAGGCGGATCAATTCCGCCGTGCGGAACAGAATCTGCTGGCGCTCATAGCGGGACAGCCTGGGCTTGTAGGCCCTGGCGATGGCAAAGGCCTGGGCGGCGTGCTCGGCGCGGCCAGCGGGAACCGTGCCGATCATGTTGCCGGTGTAGGGGTAATGCACCGGCACCACCTCCTCGGTCACAACCTTGCGGCCGCCGATCCGCATGGCTTCGGCGATCACCGGATGATCGGCCTGGGGTGCGTTCATGTCAGTTCTCCACGATGTGGTTGCAGCCCAGGGCGAAGGCATCGAAATTGCGCAGCTGGGCCGGGGCGTTCCTGAATTTGCGGTTGGCGATGACCGGGATCTCCTGCTCGGTGAGGCCGCCATGCGAACGCAGCGGCGCGTCGAGCCCCGAAAGATCGTGCCTGGCGCGCGAGGTGCCAATCACCTTGGTGCCGGCGGGGCCGCCGGAAAGCACGATCACATTGCCCATCCGGTCCGGCGGCAGTTCATAGCGGGCACAGCCGCTGGCGCGGTCCACCACGACGTCGATCCCGGGCTGCAAGGCGATCTCCGCCATCACTTCCTTGACGTCCGGACCATAGACATAGACGGTCGCGAAGCTGCCAAGCGCACCGTGATGGACCACATAGGGATCGGTGATCGGCAGGATCACTTTCGTCGTGCCGGGGCCGAAGGCATCATCGAGCAGGTCCTGCAGGTAGATCACGTCGGGAGCGCCATCGGCGAGGTGCTTGTCCTTCATGCCGTGGTCGGCGACGATCACCACGATGGCGCCGCCTTCGTCAAGCGCGCCCAGATAGCGGTCCATCATGGCATAGAAGCTGTTGGCGCCCGCGGAGCCGGGCGGATATTTGTGCTGCACGTAATCGGTGGTCGACAGATACATGAGGTCCGGCTTGAAACCGGAGAGCAGCCGGACGCCCGCGGCGAAGACGAATTCCGAAAGACCCGCCGAGTAGACATCCGGAACACCCATGCCAGCGAGCCCACAGGCATCGGCGATGCCGTTCTCCGCCAGCGTCACCCTGTCGGCCTTCTCGGAGGAAAAGGCCACCGCCGTGCCGTCGAAGACGAGGCCCTTGCCCAGCAGCAGGCGCAGCTTGTCCTTGGCGGTGACCACGGCCACCCGTGCGCCCGCCTTCTGGAAGGCCTCGAAGATGGTGGGGGCGCGCAGCCACTTCGGATCGTTCATCATGGTTTCCTGGCCGGTCGCCGGGTCGATCAGGTAATTGCCGCAGATGCCGTGCACGGCAGGAGGCCGGCCGGTGACGATCGAAAGATTGTTGGGATTGGTGAAGCTGGGGATCACCGACAGGCCGCGGCGGTTCTCGCCCCTGGCGATGATGCGCTGGAGATTTGGCATCAGCCCCGCCGCCATGGCGGTTTCCATATAGGCGGGCTCGCTGCCATCGCAGCAGATGACCACCAGCGGAGCCTTGGGCCAGTTGTAGTCACGGCCGTTGACGGTGACGGTTTTCATGCGGTCCCTACCCCTCCAGCGGCGCGAGGTCGGTGACATTCATCTCGCGCAGCACCGCGCTGATCGCCGCCAGCACGGCCGTCATCACCTTCTCGTCCACCTTGCCGATGGTGCCGATGCGGAAGCTCGGCCGCCTCGTGAGCTTGCCGGGATAGATCGCGAAGCCGCGGCGGCGAAGTTCCTCGTAGAATTTCTCGAAATCGAAATTGGGGTCACGCGGCGTGAGAAAGGTCTGGATGATCGGGCCGGCCTCGTGATCGGCGAGCAGCGTCGCGAAGCCCATGGCGCGCATACCCTTGACGAGCACCTGCGCGTTCCTGGCATAGCGCTGGCCGCGCGCCGCAACACCGCCCTCGGCGGCATGCTCCTGCATGGCCTGGTGAAAGGCCACCAAGGCATGGGTGGGCGGCGTGAAGCGGAACTGGCCGTTGGCCTCAAGGCCCTTCCACTGCTCATAGAGGTCGAGCACCACCGAATGGCTCATGCCCTTCGAGGCGAGCAGCAGGTCGCGCTTCACCAGCACATAGGAGAAGCCCGGAACGCCCTCGATGCATTTGTTGGAGGAAGAGACCATCACGTCGATCCCATCCATCATGTCGAGCGGCAGCGCCCCGAAGGAGGACATGGCATCGACCATGCAGATCTTGCCGCGGCGCCTCATTTCACGGGCGATGGCGGCGATCGGGTTGACGATGCCCGAGGTGGTTTCGCAATGGATGATCCAGACATGGCTCAACGCCGGATCGGCGTCGAGTGCCGTCACAACATCCTCAACGGTCGGGGCGGCGCTGTCGCCCTTGTCGATCCTGGTCACCGGGCGGCCGAGACGGGTGAGGATCGCGGCGGCGCGGTCGCCATAGGCGCCATTGGCCACCACCAGCGTCTTGCCCTCCGTCTTGGGGCAGAAGGCGCCGAGTGCGGCCTCGATGGCGAAGGTGCCGGAGCCCTGCATGATCACGCATTCATAGCCGCCGTCACAACCGGCGAGGCCCAGAAGGCCCTTGCGGATGTCCGCCACCAGGCGGCGGAACTCGATGTCGCGCGAGCCCCAGTCGGCCAGCATGGCGGCCTTCACCGTGCGCGAGGTGGTGAGCGGGCCCGGCGTGAGCAGATAAGGCATGTCTTCCTGGCCGGGCGGGCCGTTGAAGCGCTGGGCGAGCTTGTCCATGGGAGCCTCCGTCAAAGCGTTGCCGAAACTGGCGGCTTGACTGGCATCAGTCAAATCGTATGTTCTGATGTACCTTATAGGTTTGAATGATATGCGGCACGCCCAGCTCAGGGCCTTTCATGCCGTCGCCGTGCATGGCGGCTTCTCGCGCGCGGCGGAGGCGCTGGGGCTGACCCAGCCCGCCGTGTCCGACCATGTGCGGAAACTGGAGGAGGCTTACGGCGTGCAGCTGTTCACCCGCGGGCCTTCGGGCGTGGCGCTGACCGGCATGGGCCGCAAGCTGTTCGCCATCGCCGAGCGGCAATTCGAGGCGGAGGCCGAGGCGGCCGAACTCCTGTCGCGCGGCAAGACACTGGAAGAGGGCGAACTCACCATCGGCGCCGACGCGGCGGTGCACATCCTGCCTGCCCTGGCGCGCTTCCGCGTCCGCCATCCGCGGCTCACGGTACGGCTGGTCACCGGAAACTCCGCCCAGCTCATCAGAAGGCTCGAGGATTTCTCGATTGACATCGCGGTCACCGCCGAGCGGCCGGCGGGCGAGGCCTTTCTCGCCCGCAAGCTGAGCAGCGACCGGCTGGTGGCGGTGGTGCAGCGCAGTTCGCGACTCGCGAGGCTGAAGAGTATCGGCTTCGAGGCGCTGGCAAAGCTGCCGCTGATCCTGCGCGAGGAAGGCTCGGTGACCCGCCGGCTGATCCTCGAGGAAGCGGCACGGCGCGGGCTCAGCCTGACCGCCGCCATCGAGATCGAAGGCCGCGAGGCGGCGCGCGAGGCGGCGGCGCAGGGCTTGGGCCTCGCCGTGATGGCGCGTGGCGAACTGGCGCCGGACGGCAGGCTCACAGTGCTGCCGGTCGCCGACTGGGACACCGAAATGGAGGAATGGATGATCTGCCTCAAGGCCCGCAGCGCACTGCATGCCATCCGCTCGTTCTTCACGCTGGACCAGGAAAGCGCTAAGCACGGTTCATGAGCTTCACCGCCGCCTGCATCCAGACGACCGCCACGCCCGATCTTGGCCATGACATCGCGGTTCTTTCGCGCCTGATCCGCGAGGCCGCCGCGGAGGGCGCCAGCTTCGTGGCAACGCCCGAATACTGCGCCGGGCTCGATACCAAGGATGGCAAGCTGTTTCCGGTGGCCCATCCAGAATCAGAGCATCCGGCGCTGCCCGCCCTGCGGGGGCTGGCCAGCGAACTCAGGATCTGGCTGCTGGTGGGCTCGATCGGCGTCAGGTCGCCGGACGGACGTATCTTCAACCGCAGCTACATGCTCTCGCCCGAGGGCACAATCCCGGCGCGCTACGACAAGATCCATCTCTTCGACATCGACCTCGGCGGCGGCCACAGCTACCGCGAATCCGCCACCATCGCGCCAGGCGACAAAGGCGTGATCGCGCCTTGCGTGGAAGGCACGATCGGCCTGTCGATCTGCTATGACATCCGTTTTCCGATGCTCTACCGCGCCTATGCCAAGGCGGGGGCGCAGATGCTGGCTGCCCCTGCCGCCTTCACCCGGGTTACCGGCATGGCCCACTGGCACGTGCTGCAGCGGGCGAGAGCCATCGAGAATGGCGCCTATGTGATCTCCCCCAGCCAGGGCGGCACGCTCTCCGGCGGGGCGGAATGCTATGGCCATTCGCTGATCGTCGATCCCTGGGGCCAGATCCTGGCGGAGGCCGGCGACGCGCCTGGGGTAATCCTCGCTGAAATCGATATTTCAAAGGTGGCCGAGACCCGACGGCGCATTCCGTCCTTGACCCATGACCGGCCCTTCAGCCTCGGGAAGCCTTGAAAAACAGAACCGGAACACCCATATCACAGGTCCGGTTGGGCGAAGGAGGGCACGGGCATGATCGGTTATATTCTTCTGGGCCTTGTTGCCGCTGTCGCCGCCTATCTGATCTGGGCCTACAACGCGCTGGTCAGCAACAAGAACCTGGTGGCCGAGGGCTGGAGCGGCATCGACGTTCAGTTGCGCCGCCGGGCCGACCTGGTTCCCAATCTCGTGGAAACCGTCAAGGGCTATGCCACCCACGAGGACAAGCTGTTCCGCGACATCGCGGAGCTGCGCGCCAAGTCCATCGCCGGCGGCACGGTCGCCGAACAGTCGGCTGTCGGCCAGGCCATGACCCAGGCGCTCGGCCGCATCTTCGCCATCGCCGAGGCCTATCCGGAACTCAAGGCCGACGCCAATTTCCGCGACCTGCAGGACAAGCTCTCCGGCATCGAGGATGAAATCCAGATGTCGCGGCGTTACTACAACGGCGCGGTCAGGAACCTCAACACCATGATCGAGAGCTTCCCCAGCAATCTGGTGGCGCGGCAGTTCAATTTTGAGAAGGCCGAATTCTTTGAGATCGGCGACGCTGCGGCGCGCGAAGTGCCGAAGGTCGATTTCAAGACGCGCTGAGATGCGTCAGCTTCTCTTCCTCGCGGTCGGCCTCTTCCTGGCGATCGCCACGCCGGCATTTGCCGAAGAGCGCATCATTCAATTCGTCAGCGACGTGACGGTCAATGCCGATGCCACGCTCAACGTGCGCGAGACGATCGACGTCCAGGCGGACGGCGTTGACATCCGGCGCGGCATCTTCCGCGATTTCCCGGCAAGCTATGATGACCGCGCCGGGCAGCGGGTGACGGTCGCGTTCGACGTGATCAGCGTGACCCGCGACGGCAGGCCCGAGCCTTATGCGCTCGAGCCACTCAGCAATGGCGTGCGGGTGCGGATCGGCGACAAGGATGTGTTCCTCGAACATGGCCCGCATCGCTACGAGATCGTTTATCGAACCAGCCGGCAGATCGGCTTCTTCGAGGATTTCGACGAGCTCTATTGGAATGTCACCGGCAATGGCTGGGAGTTTCCGATTGATGCGGCGCGGGTGCGGATCGCGCTTCCCGCCGGGGCCAGCATGTCCCGGGATGCGGTCTACACCGGAGCACAGGGAAGCACGAACCGGGATGCCCGGGTGATTGCCGCCGCGGGCCATGTTTTCGAAGCCGAGACCACCAGGCGCCTGGCGCCACAGGAAGGCTTCACGGTGGCGGTCGCCTGGCAGAAAGGCATCGTGACCGCGCCGGCGGCGGCCCAGAAACTTGGCTGGTGGATTTCGGACAATGCCGGATTTTTCGCGCTGGGGCTGGGGCTTCTGGTGTCTGGCCTGTATTTTCTCTTCGCCTGGAACCGGGTGGGGCGCGACCCTGCCAAGGGCAACATCATTCCGCTGTTCACCCCGCCCAAGGGGCTGGGGCCTGCGGGCGTGAGGTTCCTGAACCGTTACGGCGCGGATGACCGCAGCTTTGCCGCCGCGCTGGTGGGTCTTGCCGTCAAGGGCCGGCTCAAGATCGCCGACGACGACGGCGATTTCACCATCACCAAGCTGGCGGATGCGGGCGGGCGCGACGCGCTCACCGCTTCGGAAAAAGTCCTTTACGCCGCGCTCCCCGAGGGCAGCACCGCGCTGAAGCAAGCCAACCAGAAGACCGTGGCCGCCGCCAAGAATGCGCTCGAAGGCGCGCTGGCCGATGAATATGAGGGCACGGCGTTTCTGCGCAATCTCGGATGGTTTGCGGCAGGGCTTGGAATTTCGATCCTTTTCCTCGCGGCGGCGGCGCTGCTGTTTGCCCGGGTGCGTGGCTTCGAAAGCCTGTTTCCATTGGCCTTCCTCGGCGGCTGGTGGGGCATGATCATAGCCATCGGCTGGGCTTCGGTCAGAGGCATCGCCGCGGCGCGCGGTCTGTGGGGAAAGATATCCTCTCTGGCCGGCCTGTTGTTCCTGATCCCTTTCGTGGGGGCCGGCGTCCTCGTTCCCATCGGCATGTTCGCCAGCGGAGAGGCCTCCACCATGCTTTATGTGCTGGCGGCGGCGGCGGCGCTGTTCGGGCTGCTCAATGTGATCTTCTATCACCTGCTGCGCGCGCCGACCGAAAGCGGCCAGCGCCTGCGCGACCAGATCGAAGGCTTCCGCCTCTATCTCACGACCGCCGAGGAAGAACGGCTCAAGGTTCTGCACCCGCCCGAGAAGACGCCGGAGCTTTTCGAACGCTACCTTCCCTATGCGCTGGCGCTCGATTGCGAGAATGAGTGGAACGCCAAGTTCGCAGCCGTGCTGGCCGCCGCGGCAGCGGCGGGAGCGGCGGCACCCGTGTGGTATTCCGGCAGCCACTGGAACCCCGGCCGCACCGGCGATTTCACCGACAGCCTGGGACGGGGCCTGGCGGCGAGCGCCGCGGCAGCCGCCACGCCGCCGGGGCGATCTTCCGGATCGGGTGGCGGCGGATTCTCCGGTGGCGGCGGCGGCGGCGGTGGCGGCGGCGGCTGGTAGGATTTTTTGCACGCCCGGACGCGCCTGCGCGGGGCGAGACAATCTTTCCCTCTCCCCATTTATGGGG
>NZ_JBJTER010000125.1:0-21909 GCF_046093005.1 Aestuariivirga sp. | reverse complement strand
ACATCATCCTTGTTGCGCTCCTGTTAGCGCCTTCTAGCTGAACCCCACATGAATGAAAGCTTAAGTCCTCGGCGGTCGCTTAGAGGTACGCTTCGACACCGCATCCGCCACCTTCTCGAGAGACCGGCCGCCAATGTAGCCGCCCATGCCCACCGCCAGGAAATCCCAGAACCCCTGCGGCAGCGCCTGCCAGCGCGGCGCGAAGGGAATCGTCCGCCCCGCCACGAGGTCGGCCAGCGGCAGCACCAGGCCCACCAGCACCAGAAAGCCCATCAGCAGCAGCATCAGCAAGGGCCGCCAGCTGCGGCTCAGCCAGTGTTCGGATTTGACCTCGGCCATCACCACGCCAGCGCCCAGCTCGGCGTTGCGCGACGCATAGGTGAGCGCCTGCTTCTCGATCTCGGCGGCAAGCTTGCGCCGCAATTCAAGGTCCGAGACATAGGCCTCGAGGATCTTCGTCACCGGGCCCTGCACGAGCCCCATCGCCAGTTGCGCCGCAATTCCCGCTGGAACCACCATCATCGCTTCTCCCATCCTGTTGTCATGAACCGCCACAACGCCGTGAGCAGATCCGCGAGCCATGAGCGCCGCGGCGGCGCCTCCACGCCGGACATGAACAAAGCGGCTTCCGCCTCGCGCCGCCTGACAAGGCCGGGCAGCACCCGGCCTCCGGCCTTCACCCACAGGCGGAGCCGCTCCGGCACGTCCGCAAGGCGCCCGGCATTGACCGCCGCCAGCACGGAAGAGCTGCGGAACGCTCCTCCTCCCACATTGAACGCAAAGCTCACGAGAGCCGAGAACTGGGCATCGCTCAGTTCGCGGGTCAGCGCTTTCCGCACCTCATCCGCGAAGCGCTCCGCGTCAGCCGCCAGAATGCGCCGCGCCTCCGCCTCGCTGATCTTCATGCCCGCCGCCACCTTGGGCGGCCCCGCCTGCGCGGTATGGCCATAGCCGATGGTCCACACCCCCGCCGGGCAGCGATATGCCGTTTCGCGAAAACCCTCGAAGCGGCGGATCAGCGCCAGGCCCTCTTCCGTCAGTCTCATCTTAAACCTCACAGCCTGTTGTTCAGGATCACCGGCAGCGCGCGCGCCAGCAGCGCGCCGAGCCAGATCGATACGCCGATCACCAGGGTCAGCGTTTTCCAGCCGCCGCGCGCCGTCACCAGCGCATCGCGGATCTCGCGCACATCCTCGCGCATGGCGTGGATTTCCTGCTCGACCATCTGCATGCGCGCCTCGAGCGCGCCGACATCGCGTTCGATGCTGGTCATTGCAGGTTCTCGAGCCGCGCCTGGACCAGGCTCACCGTCCAGGCGGCGGCCGCCCCGGCATTGACCGAAACCCCCAGTACCGCGTTGGCGGCCGTGCTGTTGAAGCCGGCGGAGGTGGCGCGCCGCACCGGGCCGGGGCTGTTGGCAAGGCCAGCCGCGGCCTGGGTATGAATGAGCGCGGCCACCGCCTGCACCACCGCGGCGGTGCCGCTGCCCACGCTGCGGAAGGTCACGTCGAGGCTGAAGCGCCCCTCATCGGCGGCGGCCGTCTGGGCCGGGAAGGCCAGTTGCGCGAGCGCCGCGTCGGCCAGGGTTCCGGCAGCGCCAAGGCGCAGCGTCAGAACCGGCGCGGCGACTCCCGCCGCCGTCTTGGTGACATCGAAGACAAGGCCATAGCGCGTGCCGGCTCTGAGCCGGTCCGGCGGAAGCACGATGCCGGACCCGGCGAGATAGGTGTCAGCCGCAAAGCCCGGCCCCTGTCCGGTCAGCGCCTGGTTGAACAGCTCAGGCGGCGGCGTATTGGGCAGGCTCACCGCGGCGCTGGCGCGGTCGATCACCAGCGCTGTCTTCCACTGCGCGCCGTCAGCACTCACATTGATCCGGAAATCATCGCTGCCGGTGAGCCCCATTTCGGCGCGCCCGCCGAAGCCGGTCTGGTAGAGCAGGGAGGCGGTGTTGGCGGCGGCGGTCGTGTTGAGCTTCAGGCGATGGTCGCTGCCGGCGTGGTTGAACAGCGTGGCCGCCGCCGCGACCGCGAGACGGTTGGTGTCATCCGCCGTGGCGTTGACGCCGACACGCGCGAGGTTCGCAAACTCAGTGACGGCGAACGGATCGATCCACGCCGCGCCATTGAAGATGACGAAGCGCGCCTCCGCCTCCACCCACATGCGCCAGCCGGCCCTTGGGCTTAGGAACACCCAGCCGCCGCCCTGGGCAACGGCGATGCGGCCATCGGCGCCCGCCCATGCGCCCGCGGCGCCGGTTCCCACCAGATAGCGCGCGCCGTCGGGCGGCGTGGCGGGCGGGCTCGCCAGCCCGCGTGAAACCACTGAAAGCTGGGTTGCCGCGTCGATGAGCAGCAAAGCCTCGTTGTGCGTGATGTGTTTCTGCGCCTGCGCCGCGGCAAGCAGCGGCAGGCCGAGAAGCGGCGTGTCAGACATCGATGATCCTTTCGAGGAATGGCCCGGGGCCGAAGGTTGCCGAGAGCTGCGCCACCCGCAGCGTGAACTGTCTGGCGCCCGCCAGATCGGCGGCGATCTCCGAGGCGGTGTAAAGATAGCGGGGTTCGGTGAGGGTCAGGCTGCGCTTCAGGCTGGCGCCCGACAGGATCTCCAGCCGGTAGCGCTCGCTTTCTTCGCCGAGCGGCACTTCCTCGAGGTCCCAGCTGTCGCCGCCGATCCTGGTGCGGCGGATCCAGCTCAGCATGAGATCGCCGCCCGACCGCACGGCGCCGGGATGCACCGGCGACAGGGGCCTCAGGCCCAGCATTGCCGGGCGGTGGGTGATCGAGACTTCCGCCTCGCCGAATTCCGAATCCGCCGCCAGCACGCGCCAGCTGTGTTCAAGCCCGGCCTGCGACAGCGGCAGTTGCGGCTGCACCACCGCCTGGTCGAGCAGCACGAAGCGCTCGCCGGGGTTACGCAGCGTCCTGATCTCGGGTTCCGATCCCATTTGCCCGCGCAGCAGCCTGGAGAGCTGGTAGGTCTGCGCGCCGGCCAGCTCCGCCTTGCCGAACTGGATGATCTCCCAGCCCGTGGCCATGCTCCCGACGGCGGCCAGATTGGCGCCCTGCAGCAGTTCCTCGTCGGTCACCGAAAACAATTCGCCCGCCGCCATGCGCACCGTGAGGCTGGCGGCCCGGTCGAAGCCTCCGGGCGGCGCCGCCGCAAGCGGGCTCATCAGCGTGCCCATGGCGGCGGGAAGATCGATCTCGCGGTTGAATTCGGTGGCGGCCGCGCCGGTCTGGCGGTACAGCGCGAGCCCGCCCGGCCAGGGGTCCGCCATCGCGGCGATCCACGGCAGATAGGGTTCGGCGGCTTCGGCGAGCGGCAGGTCCAGCAACAGCGCATCGGGCGCGCCATAAAGCACCGGCGTCTCGGCCTCGGGCGCGCGCGGCGCCGCGCCGCCCGGCTGATAGACCGCGCGGTTGAAGCTCCGTCCACGGATCTTCCGCGCCGCGCCGTCGGAAACTTCCTCGATGCGCAAGCTGTAGGCGCCCCCGTCCAGCTCAAGCGTCAGCGCGTCGCCCGGCTCCAGCGCCAGGAAGGAGGGCGGCAGCGCGAATTCCGCCGTTTCCCGCCCGGCCCAGGCGTCGTGCAGCGCGATCGCGGCGCATTTCTGCGCCTGGTCCTGCTCCACGGCGGCGGGCAGCTCCAGAAGCCCGTCGCGCTTGCTCGACCCGCCCTCATGCCTGGCTTCGACCACCGCGAGACGGTAATCGCGCCCGGCTTCCATGTAAGAGAGTTTGATCGCCGCCGGCAGTTCGGTTTCCTGCGCCCGCTTGATGGCATAAAGCGGCGCGCCGCCCGGAAGCTCGGCCAGGAGATCGGCCGCGATGCCGGTTTCAGGGGCGTTCCGCCGCATGAAGAAACGCAAGCCGCCGCCGCTGTCCGCCGCATCGACCGCGAAGGCCGTCATCAACCCCCGCAGCGCCTCGCGGCCGGATATCACCCGGTCGATCATGAAGCCATGCAGCACGCCATCGACGTCGCCGGTGTCGGCGCCGTCAGAGCCATAGGCGGCGGCCACCGCGGCAATCAGGCCGCCAAGCTGCAAGGCGCCCACCCGGCCGTTGAGCCAGTGGCCGCGCGCGTAGTTGGCCGCGTCGGACCAGATGTCGGCGCGCGCCGGAAACTGCGGATAAGGCCTCGCGTCCCACGCCCACAGGAAGATGCGGGCCGGGTCGACCATGGTCTTTCCATAAACGCCGGACACCGGATTGTGGCTGCCGGTCGCCGACCAGTATTGATCGACCGCCGCCAGGAACCGGCTCTGCATCAGATCGTCGCGCAGGCCCGTCGAGAAAACCGGCGGCCGTGACTCGGATGATTTGGGGTCGAGGAAGGCGTTGGGTTCATTGGCGCCCTTGTCGATGGCGGCGCAGCCCGCCTCGGTGAACCAGATAGGCTTGGACTGCGGCGCGAAGCCGGTGGGTGTGGGGCGTTCCACGCCGCCCGGCCGGTCATAATGAGGATTGGACCACCAGCTTTTCAGGTCCTTCGGCCGGAACACCCAGGGCTTGCCATGGGCCCCGTCGGCAATCGGCGTGCGCCGCTGGGCCACGCGGTCCTCCTGGCTCTTGTAGTACCAGTCGAAACCCTCGCCGCCGGCGATGTTGCTTTTCAGATAGGCGATGTCGTGGATGGATTTGGCGCCGGCCAGATAATCAGCATGCTGATTGCCGTCGCGCCAGTCGGCCAGCGGCATGTAGTTGTTGATGCCGATGAAATCGACCTGCGGCGATGACCACAGGGGATCGAGATGAAAGAACACATCGCCGCTGCCGTCGGCCGGCTGGTGGCCGGAATACTCGGTCCAGTCGGCGCCGTAGGAGACCCGCGCGGAAGGCAGGATCGCCTTGACCTCGCCGGCGAGGCTTGTCACCGCCGCCGCGAAGGGAAACTGATTGGCCTCGGCGCGCAGCGTGGAGAGGCCGCGCAACTCGCTGCCGATCAGGAAGGCGTCAACGCCGCCCGCCAGCTCGCAGAGCTTCGCATAATGCAGGATCAGGCGCCGGAAGCTCCACTCCGCCGGGCCCCCATAGGTCACCGTGTCGTCAGCGGCCGAAAAATGCCGCGGCTGGGCCTGGCCCACGAAGGCGGCGATCTCGGCGCTCATCGCGGCGGTCTTGTCGGGCGATCCGGGCCGGCCCGGGGCAACCGATGCGGTGATCCGTCCGCGCCAGGGATAAGGCGCCTGTTCGGGGCCGCCATAGGGGTCGGGCTTGCCGTTGCCGGGTGGAACGTCCATCAGCACGAAGGGATGCAGCATCACCTTGAGGCCGCGGTCCTTGAGTTCGCGGATGGCGCGGATCACCGAGGCGTCTGACGGCGTTCCGCCATAGGCGGGGCCGCCGTTGTCGAAGCTGACCGGATGCGCGTCCGGCCGGCTCACGCCGTTCACCGTCCAGTCCCCGGGGTAGGTGTCCTTCTCGGCATTGTCGACGCCGGGCCTGATGGCGCAGACGCCGCACCGCAGATCGGTGCCGAACCACGCCACCACCAGCGCCGCCGCCCCGGCGTTGCGGCAGGTGGCGGTCAGTTCGTCGAGCGAGACGTTGAAATCGCTGCGCTTGGCGGAGGCATGCGCGTTCTCGGACTGTGTGACGCCCGGCCCCAGCCGCCGCCGCACCACCTTTGTGTCATAGCCGAACTCGGTCGAGCCGGGGATGATGCTCACCGCGCGCACATGGCTCGCGGCGCTGTCCGTGCCGCGGAAGACTTCGAAGGTGAGCTGCGGCAGGCGGTTGCCGAAATCGGCGAGCGGCAGGCGCTCGAACACGATATAGGCGGTTCCGCGATAGGCCGGGGCATTGGCGGCGCCCATCTTGGCCACGATCAGGCTATCGGGCGCCTGGCTCTCGCTGCCCGTGTAAACGCGCGCCGTCACATCGTCGAGACTGAACGGCTTGCCATCGGCCCATACCCGCCCGATGCGGTCGATCTCGCCCTCGCAAAGCGCCACCGCGAAATTGGCGAAATAGGTATAGCTGCGGACCTTCTGGCCGCCGCCGCCGCCGCCCTTGCCGCCCACCGTATCGGTCTGGCGCTTTTCCTCGAAATCGGTGGCCCAGATCACCTGGCCCGCCACCCGCATGCCGCCCCACAGCCGCGGAATCGGCGCCCCCTCGGATGACGCCATCACCCGGAGGTCGGAAAGGCGCGCGCCCTCGCGGGTTTCGGAGCCGCCGAACAGTTTCTGATCGACGAAACTTCCCGCCAGCGCCCCGATGGCGCGGCCAATCATGCCGCCCAATGGGCCGCCCAGCATGGTTCCCAAACCGGCGCCGACCGCCTGCAGAACGACCGTCGCCATCAGCCGGTCACTCCCGGAAAGCGGAAAGCGAAGGCGATCCGCCGCCGCCACCACGGGGCAAGCGCGATCTCCGAGACGGCGGCGCCCTCCTGCGCATGCACCAGGGATTGGCCGGATACGGCGATGCCCGCATGCTTGGCGGGCAGCTCGCTCCGCCAGCGGAACAGCAGCACGTCGCCGTCTTTAAAGTCCGTATACGGAATTTCAACGAGGTGGCGGCGCGCCGCTTCCGCCAGCGCTTCGCCGCCGCCCATCTCGGCCCAGCCGGGGCGGTAGCCGGGCGGGGTTTCGGGCTCGGGGCCCATCACCTCGCGCCACACCCCGCGGATGAGGCCCAGGCAGTCGGTTCCAACGCCCTTGAGGCTCGCCTGATGGCGGTAGGGCGTGCCGCGCCAGCCGCGCGCCGCGGCGACGATCTGTTGCCGTGTCGGCATGATGGTCTGTCCTGAAAGAAAAAATGGAATGCCGCTGTCGCGTTCCGGCACGGCGGGTTTATCGCCGTCTCATCACCCCGGATTTGATCCGGGGGTCCTCTTCGGCCGCCGCCCCTAACCCTTCGACTTCTTGGTCCGCAGCGCGTAGCGCATCACCGCGTCGTCGCCCGGCATGTGCGGGAAGCCGCGGAAATTCGTCACATTGGCGAATTTGTCCCGGCAAGTCGCAAGCTGCTTGTCGCAGCCGGGCGCAAGCGTCATCTGGTCGCCCGGCAGCGGCTCATAGGCGAGCGCCTGCCACAGATCGAGGCTGACGGTCCCGCCGTCCACGCGGTGGGCCTTGATCTGGCTCGGCCTTCCGGCATTGGGGCCGGTGAGAAACCGCGCGGTGCCCCCGGCAAAGTAACCCGCCGCGAAGGCTTGCGCGCCGGAGGCCTGGATGGTCAGCCGCGCCGCGCAGGCGATCACCTGCGCCGCCACGCTCAGCGCCGCGAGCGCCACGCCGCAGCGCTGGTCGCCCAGCACCGCGTCGCAGCCATTCTGGAACAGGCGCCCCATCGGCTGGTCCAGCACATGGGCGAGGCCGCGGAGCTCGGCCACGAAGAAATCCCGCCCACGCGTCACCTCGCCCAGATTGCCGCGCTTCAGCAGCACCCGCTGGCTGACGTCGCGCCAGTTGACGCGCCACAGCGCAATGGCGGCATTGTCGAAATCGCCGGCGGCGAGCCTCGCCTCGGAGAGCCGCGGCGAAGAAAGCGCGCCGGAGGCCTCAAGATTGTCAACCGACAGGCCGAGCGATGAATCGATCTCGGTCGCGGTGAAGCCGGAATCGGCCTCGAACAGCGTGTCCTCGAAAACCAGGTCGCGGTCATGGTCGGTGAAGCCCATCGCCTCACCGGCCTGGGTCTCCAGCCGCCAGCAGTGGCACAGCGTGGTGGCGCCGCCGGCGAGATGCTCCTGAAGGCCTTGCGGCAGCGTTCTCATGCGCGGATCTCGATCACCGGAATGTCGGGGATGTCGCCGCCCGCGAATTGCGCCAGGTTGATGCGCAGTTCGTCGGTATCGAAGCGCACCGGCACGTCGAACTGGAAGCCCGCGGTCACCGGCGCGCCAGCCGGCGGCGGCGCGGTCAATTGAACGAGCCCGGTCAGCGGATCGGCCAGAAACGCCGCGGTCTCGGCGCCCGCCACCGCCACCTTCACGGTGCCGGCCACCGGCTTGGTGATGGTGCGGAGATAGGCGCCGGGCCCCGCGCCATAGCGCTTGACCAGCTGAAAGCTGACGGCCGTCCCGTTGCCGGCGCCGATCGACTGGTCGAGCGCCGAGACATTGGCGGAGGGCGCGCAGGACTTGAAATCCGCATGATCCTTCCAGCGGAAGCCGCGCAGCCTGCCGTTGCGCGCCTCGAAGAACGCGATCACCGCGTGAATGTCGTCGAGCGATTTGACGCCGAAGCCCGCGTTGTAGCGGCGCCGCGAATTGGCCCAGCGGCTGTTGCGTTCCTCGCCGCCCGAGGCCGTCATCACGATGTCGGTGCGGCGCATCGGCCCGCCGGAGGTGCCGCGCGAAATGGCGGTTGGAAAGCGCACATCGTCGAAGCTCATGCTCAGAGGTTCCTCTGGCCACGCGCCACGGCGCGGGCGATCAGCGCCGCCACCTGGGACTGGGCGCGGGTGAAGCTTTGCTCATCCTGCGTGGCGATGTTGACGGTCACATTGACGCCGCCGCCGCCGCGCACGCCGAGCTTGCCGTCCGCGCCGCGCGCCAGCGGCATGATCGCCTCGGGGCCGGCCTCGCCCATCAGCCCGGCGCCGCCCTGCAGCGGAAAGAGCGTCGGCGAATTGACGATGCCGCCATCGGCGAAAGGCACGATCCGCCCCTGCGCCACGACATTGCCCGCGGCATTGGGAATGAGGTTGCCGGCGAGCCCGCCCAGCATCTGGCCCAGCGGCCGCAGCGCCTGCGACAGCGCCATGCGGGCCAGCGACAGGGCCAGCCCCTTCATCACATCGGAAAGGTTGCGGCCCTGGATCGCCGCGCTGGCGAAGGCGGTCACCAGCCGGCTGCCGGCGCTTTCGGCCAGCCGGTCGATGTCCTGCATCTGCGCTTTAAGGCTGGCGGCCTCGCGGCTCTTGCGTTCGATGTTTTCGCTCATGTGTCATCCGGAAAAAGTGTCAGGAGGTCTTCAAGCCCGGCGCGGCTTGGGCCGTCCGGGGCGGGCGGTAACAGCGCGGCGGCAATTTCGCGCGGTGTTGCGGCCCAGAAGGCGGCGGGCGGCAGCTTCAGCGTGCCGAGCCCCGTCCGCATGAAGGCGGCCCACGGAAAACGGCGGCTCACGGCGGCTCGCCCGCGAATGTGGCCCGCAGCAGCTGGACGACGATGGCGAGAAAGCCCGCGGCGGCGCCCTCCACCGTCATCTGCGCCACCTCGGCGTCGCTCACCTGGTTGCCAGCACCGCGCAGCCCCGCGCCGATCACCCTGATCGCATCGGAAGCGCCGATCTTGCCGCTCTCGAAGCGCTGGGCGATGGCGATCAGATCCTCGCCGCCATAGGCATGTTCGATTTCGGCGAGCGCGCCGAGCGTCAGGCACAGCACATAGCGCTGGCCCGAAAGCTCGGCCTCGATCTCACCGCGGTGACGGTTGGCCATGGCTTTCTCCTCAGATGGCGGTGAAGGAAATCTCGCCCGCCGATTCGAGCGCCAGGTCGAAGGTCACTTCGCCGTCGTGGCGCCCGCCGATCTCCAGGCTGGCGATCTGGAACAGGCCCTGGATCACCCCGAAATCCGGGATCGCCAGCTGCCAGGCGCGGACAGCGCCGGAAAAGAAGCAGCTGCGGATGGTGGCGTCGGACGCGGCATCCTTGAAAATGCCGGAGCCGCGGACCGCGGCGGATTTGACGCCGCCGCCGGCCAGCAACTCGCGCCACTGGCCGGCCGATTCCTGGTGGGTGATGTCCACCGCGCCGGCATTGAAGCTGATCGCATTGCTGCGCAGGCCCGCCACCGACTGGAAGCTGCCGGTGCCGGTCGAATCGATCTTCAGCAGCAAATCGCGTCCGCGCTGTGCGGCCATGGTGTGTGTCTCCTATAATGGTTCCGTTGCGGCGCGCAGCCGCAGGCTTGCGCTGAAGCCCGGGCTGCTCGGGCCCCGCGCCACGGCCCGGAACACCACGCTCAGATTGACCAGCCGGTGCCCCGCCACATTCAGCGCCGCGCCGTCAAGCACGGTTTCGGCGGCATCGGCCAGCTGCTGCGCCAGCTTGCGGCTGCGGCTGTTGGTGCGCACGGCGAGCGTCAGGATATGCTCATGCGCCGCCTGGTCCGCCGTGCTCCAGTCGCGGGTTTCGAGGCCCGCGAATTCGATGAAGGAGGAAGGCGCGCCGCGCGGCACTTCCTCATAGACATGAGCGCCGCCCAAAAGCTGGGTGAGCGGCGCATGCGCCAGCAGCGCCGCGCGCACCGCCTCGAGAAGCTCGAAGCCGCCGCTCACGGGCGCACCGCGCGGTAGGGCGCCAGCAGCGCCATGACGCTGGCTGGCACCTGCGGCGCAGCTTCGTCGCCGCGATGCGCATACCAATGCGCCACCAGCAGCAGCACCGCCTGGCGCAACGGCTCCGGCACCGATTCAGGCGCAGCACCGAAGCCCGCCGTCACGGTGATGCCGATGCCATTCAGCGCCCGCCCCGGCGAAGGCCAGACGCCATTGACGGGCGCCAGGCGCGGCGGCCGCGAGGCGAGGTCGGCCACATAGAGCGCCGGGGCGAGCACCGCCTTGGCCCCGTCGGCCGCGAACACCGCAACTTCTGTGATCGCCGCAAGCGGCGCCACCGGCAGCCGGACCGTCAGGTCCTCCGGCCAGGCGTCGAACAGGCAGAGCCAGGCCTGCGTGATGAAGCAGAGCCCGGTTCTCGCCTCGGCCACCCGGCGGGCGGCGGCGATCAGCGTTGTAATCGCCTGGTCGTCGTCGCCATGGCCGATGCGCAGATGCGCCTTGGCCATGGCAAGCGTCACCGGCTCGGCCGCCGGCGCGGTGAGAAGGATCGCTGGCATGGCTGCGTCAGCTCACCGCAAACCGCATCAGCTTGATGGCCTCGAAGTTCTGCACGCCGCCGCCCACGCGCTTCGTCATGTAGAACAGCACATAGGGCTTGGCGGAATAGGGATCGCGCAGCACCCTGAGGCCGATGCGGTCGACCACCAGATAGCCATTGACGAAATCGCCGAAGGCCAGCGCGAAGGAATCGGCGGCGATGTCCGGCATCGCCTCGGCCTCGGTCACGGGGAAGCCCATCAGCGTCGCCTTGCCGTCGGGCCTGGCCGCCGGCTCCCACAGATAATTGCCGGTCGTGTCCTTGAATTTGCGGATGGCGCTCTGGGTGCGGCGGTTCATCACCCAGGTGGCGTTCTGCCGGTAGCCGATCTTCAGGCTGTAGGCGAGATCGACCAGCCGGTCGGATGGGTTGGTCGCGGCAAAAGCGCCGGCGACTCCGGTTGCCAGATAGCCGATGTTGCCCCAGGTCCAGCTGGCGTCCGCGACCTTCGTGTAATCGAGAAAGCCCTTGGGCCGGTTGACGCCGTTCCCCGTGGTGAAGGCGATGCCTTCCTGCTCGGCGAACACCAGCTGCACTTCCTCGGCCATCCACTGGTCGATGTTCACCGCCGTATCGTCGAGCAGCGTCTGGGTGGCCGATGGCATGGCGTAGAGCTCCATCGCCGGGAAGTTCAGCTCGGCCAGCGTGATCGAGGCGGTTTCGGGCCTTGCCGCCGTCTCGCCCACCCAGCCGGTGGCAAGACCATTGGTCGAGAACGGCTTCTTGTAGAGCGCGGCCGATACCTGGCGCACGCTGGAGATCGCGCGGATCGGCGAGCTGGCATAAAGCCTGCGCCCGATCTCGGCCTCGACCTCCGGCGGCACCAGGAAGCCGCCATCGGCGCCGGAGCCGACCGACATCGCCTTGGCTTCGAGCGCGGCAAGGCCATGCGCCTCGCCTTTCCGCACGTAGCTGTCGAAGGCCTGCTTGTGCTCGCGGGCCAGCGGCCCCTTGTCAGCCTCGCCGGAAAGCTGCGGCCGCCTCGCCTTCAGCGTCAGCTCGTCGAGCCGCGCCTTGGCCTCGTCCACCGCGCGGTTGATGCGGTCCACCTTTTCGGCGGTCACCACATCAGCGCTCATCCGCATTTCGATCTGCGCCAGCCGCTCGTCATTGGCGGCTTTGAAGGCCTCGAAAGCCTGCATCATGTCGCCGAAGGCGACTTTCGTCTCAAGTCCTGTGTCCATCGTCTAGTCCTTTCCAAGGTTGAAGAATTTCTCGGCGGCGGCCCGCACATGCGAAACCCGCGCGCCGTCCAGCATCGGGAACGTCACCAGCGAGATCTCCCACAGGTCGATCTCGGTGATCAGCCGCGCCGCCTGGGCGCGGTCGCGCCGCGCTTTCAGCGTGCGGAAGCCGATCGACAGCCCGTCGAGGCCCCGGCTTTCGAGAAGCGAGAACAGCTCGCGGCCGCGCTGCACATTGCCGTCGAGGCGGCCCGTTACATAAAGGCCCTTGCCGGTCTCGCGCAGCTCGAGCCAGCTCCCCACCGGCTCGGCGGCGTCATGCTGGAACAGCATGCGCACATGTTGAGGCCCCCGCCGCTTCAGCGTTCCGGTGAAGGCGCCGGGCATCACGATGTCGCCCGCCTGGTCGCGCCGCCCGAACAGGCTCGCATAGCCCACGAACACACCAGAGCCGGGGCAGGCGCACAGCGGCTGCCCCAGCCGGCTTTCTTCCCGGCGGGTTTGCATTCCTTCGTCACTCCTGTTTACGAAAATGGCCTCACCCCGGCGAAAGCCGGGGTCCAGCTTGGTTACAAAGCAGCTGAATGCCAGCCCGCGCCGGCATGACGGAAAGGCGGTATCTTCCGCCCCTTAACCCTTCGCGCCATAGCCAACGGCGGCGCGCTTCTCCTCGCCGGTGAGGAAGTCCGCCTTGCCGAGCCTCGCCCACAGCGCCTCGCGGTCGGCGGCCAGCGCCTCCACCTGGTCGAGGTCATGAGAGAGCCGGAAGCGCTTCTCCCCCAGAAATCCGGTCAGCGCCTCGGCCACGCGGCTGGCCATCGGCAGCACGGTCTGGCGCCAGAAGCTGCGGTTCGCCTCCATGTAGTTGGCGAAGGTATTGTCGCCGGGAATGCCGAGCAGCATCGGCGGCACCCCGAAGGCCAGCGCGATCTCGCGCGCCGCGGCGTTCTTGGTTTCGGTGAATTCCATGTCCTTGGGGCTGTAGCCCATCTGCTTCCAGTCGAGCCCGCCCTCCAGCACCATCGGCCGGCCGGCATTGGCCGAGCCCTGGTAGCTCTGTTCGAGTTCCGTCTTCAGCCGCTCGAATTGCTCGGGCGTAAGCTGTCCGTCCGCCGCGCCATAAACAAGGGCGCCCGAGGGCCTCGCCGAATTGTCGAGCATCGCCTTGTTCCAGGCGGAGGCGGCGTTGTGGGTGTCGATGGCGCGGCTTGCCGCCTCGAGCGGCGACAGGCCGTAGTAATCGTTGAGCGGGTTGAACAGCCTGAGATGCAAAACGCCAGCCCGCGCCAGCCGCGCCGATTGTCCGTTGACGGAATACTCATAGGCTTCCGCCCAGCCATTGGCGGACGCCACCGCCTTGATCCGGTCCGGCCGCAGCGCGTAAAGTTCGCGCGGGGCGCCGTCGATCTCCACCTTCTCGACATAGGCGTTGCCGCTCACCAGCAGGAAGCCATAGAGCTGCTCGGCGAATTCGCGGCCCGGCTGGCCGGGGTTTGGCGCGGCGAGCAGGCCCAGCAGCGGGTGATCGTCAATCTCGCGCTGGCCCTCATAGACGAGCCACGGCAGCGAGGCCGCCGCCTCGGCGATCATCCGCACGGCGCGGTAGCCCACCGCATTGGCGGAAAATCCCTCCCGCGCCAGGCTTTCGTAGCTGCGCGGCGTCCATTGCGGCTGGCCCAGCTGGTGAAGCGCGATCAATGGCCCCGTGGCCGATCGCTTGGTTTCGCGGAACAGCGCGCGGCGGATGGCTTCTACGATCATGGCGTCAAACCCACTTTTATGAAACAAAAAGCCCGGCTCAGAGAAAGCCGGGCGGTAAGCATGTGGCGATCTGGCGGGGTGCCGCATCGCGCATTCTTCGTCTTCTCCCGCTTGCGGGAGAAGAAGGGCCCCGTTGCGGCACGCAACGGGTAGATGAGGGCAACCTGTTCCCGAGGCTGGCCGATGCCCTCACCTCCCCCAACTTCGTTGGGGCCCCTTCCTCTCCCGCAGGCGGGAGAGGACGAAAGCGGGCGCACGCGGCTGACGGGCCGGCACGTCGGTCTTTCAAAATAAACTTTCGGAACAGCGCGGCGAGAGCGCCTACACCACCCTCACCCGCGGCTCGGCGCGGCGCCGGAGCAGCAATTCGCTCACCGCCCACACCAGCGCATCGAGGCGGTCAGGGCTCTTGCCGCCTTCGCCGATCACGCTGCACATCTCGTCCTCGAGTTCCGGGAACGCGCCCACATGGCGCACCCGGCCCTGTTCATAGAGCGCGGCCACCGGCTCGGCGCGGGCCCGCTTGGCCCGTGTCGCGTGAACGGCGCGGAACGCCAGCCCAGGATCGACCTCGCGCAAAATCTGTTCCACCATGGCCCCGCCCTGGTTCACCTCGGCCACCACCCGGCTGGCGTCGCGCGCGTGGTAGAGCGCCACCACCCGCCTCGCCCAGGCGATGGGCCTGGCGCGGATGAGCGTATGATCGTCGAGCACATAGGCGTTGCCGTCCCGGCCAAGCCCGGCGCAGACGATGCCGCAGGCATTGGCTTTGTGCCCATGGCCTGCCGGCGGGTCGACGGCGATCACCACGCGGGTGAGCTCCGGCGCCTGGCGCACCCGGCCCTGCTCGATGAGCGCGCGCCGGAACAGCGCGTCGGGGTCGTCGTCGATCAGTTCGCCATCAAGTTCCTGGCGTCCGAGCCTGGTTCCGCCGTAGCGTTCGGTCACATCGGCGAGAAAGCTCTTCGCCAGATGCGCGGCATTGTCGAAGGTCGTGCTGCGCGTCACCGCCGTGGCCGGGTCGGCCAGCAGCGCCTTCAGCAGCGGCACCGGCCGCGGCGTGGTGGTGATCACCGCGCGCGGGGCCTCGCCCAGCCGCAGCGCGAAGGCCAGCATGTCCCAGGCCTCCTGGGCGAGCCGCCACTTGGCGAGCTCGTCGCACCAGGCGGCGTCGAACTGCGGGCCCCGCAGGCTGTCCGGCTCATCGGCCGAAAACACCTGGGCGATGGCGCCATTGGGCCAGGTCAGCAGCCGTTTCGAAGGCTCATAGCGCGGCCGCTCGTCCTCCATATGGATGCCGAGCAGGCCGGATTTTCCTTCGATCATCACGGCGCGCGCCTGTGAAAGCGTGGGCCCGACAAGGGCGATGCGCGCGGCCTGCGGAACGCCGCCGCTCCAGAGGCCCAGCGCCTGCGCCTTCACCCATTCGGCCCCGGCGCGGGTCTTGCCGGCGCCGCGGCCGCCAAGGATGAGCCAGCTGCGCCAGTCATTCCCCGGCGGCGGCAGCTGCTGGTCCCGGCCCCAATGGCGCCAGTCCCGGTTCATCTCCTTCAGCGCGCCGTCCGGCAGGCGCGCCAGCACCGCCGCGATCTCGCCCGGAGACAAGTTCGCGGCGCAGTCCCGCAAGCTTGTCCGCAAGCGCCTCGCGCTCGGCGTCATCGAAGCGCCGCTCATGTTTGCGCCTGGCGCTGCGGCGGGCGCGTTCCTTGCGTTCGAGCTCAAGAACTTTCTCCAGCGTGCGCACCATGGTGTTCATGGCGCGGATGTCGCGTTCGCTCGTCGCCGCATTGGCCTCGGCGGAGAGCGAGCCGATCTGCGCCTCGAATTCGGAAAGCCTTTGCTGCAGCAGCGCCTTGAAGCGCATCAGCGTGCCGCGCGTGCCTTGCGGTTTTTTGTTTGCGCCTGAGGCGTTTCGCAGCTTCCAGCCGTCGGCGCGGGCGCGGCTGACCAGCGCCTGGCGGCTGACGCCCGCCTCGGCGGCCAGCGCCGTAAGGCTTTCGATTCCATTCTCGTAACGCTCCCGCAGCCTTGCCCAAAAGGCCGCGGGCGCCGGTTCATCGCCTGCGCCGCTCATCTCGTGACCCAATTGTGGAGTATGCCTTTTCATACCCGGCCGAGCGTACGCTGTCAAGGACTATTTTCCAACTGAAGGAATTTTCTTTTGCCTTTGAGGCCGGGCTGGCGGCGGCTATTGCTGCCGCCATGGATATCCGGCAGCTCCAATATCTCGCGGCGCTGGCGCGCGAGAAGCACTTCACCCGCGCCGCCCAGGCCTGCCATGTGACCCAGCCCACGCTGTCGGGCCGCATCCGCCAGCTGGAGCAGGAGCTGGGCGTTCCCATCGTCGAGCGCGGCCAGCGTTTCATCGGCCTCACGCCGGAAGGCGAGCGGGTGCTGAAATGGGCCCATCTCATCCTCGACAACTGGCAGTCGCTGCAGCAGGAGCTGGGCGCCATCCGCTCGAAAAAAGGCGAACTCGTCGGCCGGCTGGTGCTGGGCGTCATTCCCTCGGCCCTTCCCATGGTCTCGCTGCTCACCAGCGCCATGGAGCGCCAGCACCCCCGCGTCGAGTTCACGGTGCTCTCGCAGTCCTCGGAGGAAATCCTCCGCAACCTCCATGACCACGCGATCGAGGCCGGAATCACCTATCTCGACAACGAGCCGGTCGAGGGCCTCAAGCAGCACCCGCTCTATGTCGAGCGCTACTGCCTGTTCGTGGGCGATAATTCTCCGTATGCGGACAAACCCTCGGTCACCTGGGCGGAGGCCGCCCTGGAGCCCTTGTGCCTGCTCACCCCCAACATGCAGAACCGCCGCATCGTCGACCGCGCCTTCGCCGCCGCCAATGTCCACCCCTCGCCCCGGCTCGAGACCAATTCCATCATGAACCTGCTGGCCTCGGTCCGGTCCATGGGGCTTTCCTCGATCATGCCGGAATATTTCATCAATGTGCTGGGCCGGCTCGAGGGCATGAAGGCGGTGCCGCTGGAAGAGCCCCGGGTCGAGCACAAGGTGGGTCTTGTGGGCCTGCCGCGCGAGCCGCTCTCCCCCCTCATTGCCGCGCTGTTCGCGGTGGCCCGCGAAGTCAGGTCCTAGGGCGGCCAATCAGCGCCGCCTATGGCCCCATAGGGGCTGTCAATTGGAATTTACACGCGGACTGCGCCATAAACTGGACATGTCCGGATTAATGACCCCCGCCGACCACAGCCTGTGCGAGGCCACCGCCGCCCGGGAAGTTGCCTTGCGTTACGGCAACCGGCCTGATGCCCTGCTGGAAATCCTGCACGATCTTCAGGAAGATCTGGGCTTCATCCCGGAGGCGGCGCTGCCCGCCCTGGCCAAGGCGCTGAACCTGTCGCGGGCTGAGGTCCATGGCGTCGTCACCTTCTACCATGATTTCCGGCGCGAGCCCGCTGGCCGCCATGTCATCAAGGTCTGCCGGGCCGAGGCCTGCCAGTCGATGCGCGGCAATGAGCTGGCCGCCATGATCGAGCGTTTCCTCAACGTCAGGATGGGCGGCACCACCGCCGACGGGGCGATCACCGTCGAGCCGGTCTATTGCCTCGGCAATTGCGCCCTGGCCCCGGCCATCATGGTGGATGGAAAGCTGGTGGGCCGGGTCGATGCGGCGAAGTTCGAAGCGATCGCCGCGGCGTGCCGCTCATGAGCAGGATTTTTGTCCCCCGCGATTCGGCGGCCCGCTCGGTGGGCGCGGATGAGGTCGCCGCGGCACTGGCCGCCGCCGGGTTTGAGGTGGTCCGCAACGGCTCGCGCGGTCTGTTCTGGCTCGAGCCCATGGTCGAAGTCGAAACCCCGGAAGGCCGCATCGCCTATGGCCCGGTCGGCGCGGCGGACGTCGCGTCGCTGATCGCGGCGGGCTTCCAGCGCGGCGGGCCGCACCCGCTCCGCCTCGGCGACATTGCCGAGCACCCCTATCTGAAGAACCAGGAGCGCCTCACCTTCGCCCGCTGCGGCCTCACCAACCCGGTTTCGGTGGCTGATTATGTGGCCCATGGCGGCTTCCAGGGCCTCGGGAAGGCGCTGGGCCTCCCGGGCGCGGCGATCGTCGCGGACGTGACGGACTCGGGGCTGCGCGGCCGCGGCGGCGCGGGCTTCCCGACCGGCCTCAAGTGGAAAACCGTCCATGACGCCGAGGCGGACCAGAAATATATCTGCTGCAACGCCGATGAGGGCGATTCCGGCACCTTCGCCGACCGTATGGTGATGGAGGGCGACCCGCTCATGCTGATCGAGGGCATGACGATCGCCGGGCTCGCGGTGGGCGCCACCAGGGGCTTCGTCTACATCCGCTCGGAATACCCGGACGCCATCGCCGCCATGAACGAGGCGATCGACGCCGCCACCGCCGCCCGCTGGCTGGGCGGCAATATTCAGGGTACGGATAAATCCTTCTGGCTCAAGGTCCGGCGCGGCGCCGGCGCCTATATCTGCGGCGAGGAAACCGCCATGCTGGAGAGCCTTGAGGGAAAACGCGGCATGGTGCGGCCGAAGCCGCCCATTCCGGCGCTCGAGGGCCTGTTCGGCAAGCCCACGGTGATCAACAACGTGCTGAGCTTCGCCGCCGTGCCGTTCATCCTGGCCGAGGGCGGCGCGGCCTACAGGAACTACGGCATGGGCCGCTCGCGCGGCACGCTGCCCTTCCAGCTCGCCGGCAACATCAGGCGCGGCGGCCTCGTCGAGAAGGCTTTTGGCGTAACGCTCCGTGAGCTGATTGAAGGCTTCGGCGGCGGCACCTGTTCGGGAAGGCCCCTGCGCGCCGTGCAGGTGGGTGGCCCGCTCGGCGCCTATCTGCCGGCGAGCCGCCTCGACATGCCCATGGACTATGAAACCTTCGCCGCCGCCGGCGCCATGGTCGGCCATGGCGGCATCGTGGTGTTCGACGACACGGTGGACATGGCCGCCCAGGCCCGCTTCGCCATGGAATTCTGCGCCGTCGAATCCTGCGGCAAGTGCACGCCCTGCCGCATCGGCTCGACCCGCGGCGTCGAGGTGATCGACAAAATCGTCGCCGGCCAGGACCGCGAGGCCAATCTCGAATTGCTGTCCGACCTCTGCCAGACCATGACCGACGGTTCGCTCTGCGCCATGGGCGGGCTCACCCCGATGCCGGTGATGAGCGCGGTGAAGCATTTCCCCGAGGATTTCGACAAGCCGGCGCGGCTTGCCGCCGAATAGGAGCACGGATCGCCATGACGCTCATCAAGGAAACCGACTACGGCACGCCCGCCTCAACGGCGGCCAAAATGGTGACGCTGGAAATCGACGGCCATGAGGTGACGGTGCCGGAGGGCACCTCGATCATGCGCGCCGCGATGGAGCTCGGCACCAAGATCCCCAAGCTCTGCGCCACCGACTCGCTCAAGAGCTTCGGTTCCTGCCGCCTCTGCCTCGTCGAGATCGAGGGCCGCAAGGGAACGCCGGCCTCCTGCACAACGCCCGTGGCCCCCGGCATCAAGGTCAAGACCCAGACGCAGCGCCTCGCCCAGCTCCGGAAGGGCGTGATGGAGCTCTACATCTCGGACCATCCGCTGGACTGCCTCACCTGCGCCGCCAACGGCGATTGCGAGTTGCAGGACATGGCGGGCGCCGTTGGCCTGCGCGACGTGCGCTACGGCTATGAGGGCGACAACCACGTCTTCGCCAAGCGCGCCGATGGCGCGGAGAACATCCGCTATCAGCCCAAGGACGACTCGAACCCCTATTTCACCTTCGACCCGGCCAAGTGCATCGTGTGCTCGCGCTGCGTCAGGGCCTGCGAGGAAGTGCAGGGCACATTCGCGCTCACCATCGACGGCCGCGGCTTCGCCAGCCACGTCTCGGCCGGCATGGACGAGAATTTCCTCGATTCTGAATGCGTCTCCTGCGGCGCCTGCGTGCAGGCCTGCCCCACCGCGACGCTGTCCGAGAAATCGGTGATCGACATGGGCCAGCCCGAGCATTCGGTGGTCACCACCTGCGCCTATTGCGGGGTCGGCTGCTCGTTCAAGGCCGAAATGAAGGGCGACCAGGTGGTGCGCATGGTGCCCTACAAGGACGGCGGCGCCAACGAGGGCCATTCCTGCGTCAAGGGCCGTTTCGCCTGGGGCTACACCACCCACAAGGACCGGGTGCTGAAGCCGATGATCCGTGAACGGATTACCGATCCGTGGAAGGAAGTTTCCTGGGAGGAGGCCATCGGCCACGCCGCCTCGCGCTTCCGGGACATCCAGGAAAAGCACGGCCGCGGGTCGATCGGCGGCATCACCTCGTCGCGCTGCACCAACGAGGAAGTCTTCGTGGTGCAGAAGATGATCCGCGCCGCCTTCCGCAACAACAATGTCGATACCTGCGCGCGGGTCTGTCACTCGCCCACCGGCTATGGGCTCTCCCGCACCTTCGGCACCTCGGCCGGCACCCAGGACTTCAAATCGGTGGCCGCCGCCGACGTGATCGTGGTGATCGGCGCCAACCCGACCGATGGGCACCCGGTGTTCGCCTCGCGCATGAAGCGGCGGCTGCGCCAGGGCGCCAGGCTGATCGTGATCGATCCCCGCCGCATCGACCTCGTGGAATCGCCGCACATCCGCGCCGCCCACCACCTGCAGCTGCAGCCCAGCACCAACGTGGCGGTGATCAACGCCATGGCCCATGTGATCGTCACCGAGGGCCTCGCCAACCGCGCCTTCGTGGCGGAGCGCTGCGAGCCCGCCGAATTCGCCCGCTGGGAGGCCTTCATCCGCGAGGAGCGCAACTCACCGGAAGCCACCGAGGGCGTCACCGGCGTGCCGGCGGCGGAGCTTCGCGCCGCGGCCCGGCTCTACGCCACCGGCGGCAACGCCGCGATCTATTACGGCCTTGGCGTGACCGAGCACAGCCAGGGCTCCACCATGGTGATCGGCATGGCCAACCTCGCCATGCTCACCGGCAATGTCGGCCGCGACGGGGTGGGCGTCAATCCGCTCCGTGGACAGAACAATGTGCAGGGCTCCTGCGACATGGGCTCCTTCCCGCACGAGTTCTCGGGCTACCGCCATGTGAACGACGACATCGTGCGCCGCATGTTCGAGACGGTGTGGCAGACCCAGCTCGACAATGAGCCGGGGCTTCGCATTCCCAACATGTTCAACGAGGCGGTGGAGGGCACCTTCAAGGGCCTGTTCGTGCAGGGCGAGGACATCGCGCAGTCGGATCCCAACACCAAGCACGTGACCGAGGCGCTGAGCGCCATGGACTGCGTCGTCGTGCAGGATTTGTTCCTGAACGAGACCGCCGCCTTCGCCCATGTGTTCCTGCCGGGCACCTCCTTCCTCGAGAAGGACGGCACCTTCACCAACGCCGAGCGCCGCATCAACCGGGTCCGCCAGGTCAAGGCGCCGCTGCAGGGCAAGCAGGAGTGGCAGGTGGTCTCCGAACTGGCGGCCGCCATGGGCTATCCCATGCATTACGCCAGCGCCTCCGAGATCATGGACGAGATCGCCCGCCTCACGCCCACTTTCGCGGGCGTCTCCTTCGAGAAGCTGGACCGTCTGGGCTCGGTGCAGTGGCCCTGCAACGACAAGGCGCCGGAGGGCACGCCGCTCATGCATGTCGGCGGTTTCGTGCGCGGCAAGGGCCGCTTCGCGGTCACCGAATTCGTGCCCACGCCAGAGCACGCCAACCGTTCCTTCCCGCTGATCCTGACCACGGGCCGCATCCTCTCCCAGTATAATGTGGGCGCCCAGACGCGGCGCACCGCCAATGTCGCCTGGCACAAGGAGGACATTCTCGAAATCCACCCGCATGACGCGGAGCTGCGCGGCATCGAGGACGGCGCCATGGTGTCGATCACCAGCCGCATCGGCGCCACCACGCTGCGCGCCCGGATCTCGGACCGTATGCCGCAAGGCGTGGTCTACACCACCTTCCACCACCCCGAGTCGGGCGCCAACGTGATCACCACCGAATATTCCGACTGGGCCACCAATTGCCCGGAATACAAGGTTACCGCTGTCCAGGTGATGCCCAGCAATGGGCCGACCGACTGGCAGGAAAGCTATGCCAGCTGGGCCGAGCGCAGCCGCCGCGTGGCGCGCGAACCGGCGGAGTAGCAAAAGTGGACCTGGCGCGGCTGCACCATATGGCCAATCAGAT
>NZ_JBJTER010000124.1:0-7192 GCF_046093005.1 Aestuariivirga sp. | reverse complement strand
GGCATATGAAACGCCGCGCTCCCGGACCAGGTTTACTGCCTCAAGCTTGAACTCGCGGCTGAACTTCCGTCTCTCCATTGGACACCTCCAGTTCCATTAAACACCTTAACTCGGTGTCCACGGAACCGGCAGCAGGCCATTCCGATATGTGGAAGCACCCCCTCGCCCCGGCCCTCTCCCCCGCTGGCGCGGGGGCGAGGGATAGGGATGGGAAAATGAACACGCAGCAGATCATCTTCCTCCTGCCCGCCGTTGACGATGCGGCGGCAATGGCGCGTCTGCAGGTGGCCTGTTGCGAAGAGGCCGATGCCGGCATGATCGACGAGCTGGAGCGGATGTAACGGTCAAGGCACCGCCCCCTCATCACCCCCGGACTTGATCCGGGGGTCTTCTTTGGCGGCCAGGAAGATGATGCCACGGTCAGGCCGTGGCATGACGAGCAGTCTGGGTTTTCTCGGCCCTCATCCGCCCCGGCGTCTGCCCCTGGCATGGCCATAACCTTCCGGAAACCATCTATATGTTTGAGAACCTGGAGGAACTTGCCCGCGCCGCGTGACTGATCGCCGCGCGGAAGACCGGGTCCTTGCGGGGGGCGGGCGGAGTGGCTAGAAGCCTCCGGTTATTGGCTTCCAGGCAGAGGGAATCATGGCTCAACACGGGTCTTCCGGCGCGCATTCTCAGGACTTTTCGGAGCACAAGGCCACCTACCAGGGCTTCCTGAAGGGCTCGATCATTCTGGCCATCTATTGTTTCTACGTGCTGGTGGCGCTGGTCGCCTTCGCCTTCGTGTCCGGCAGCAACCTGCTTCTGGGCTTCGGCGGCCTGATCGCCGGCGCGCTGGCGCTGATCATCGATATGCGCATCGGAAACAAATGGTATCTGTCGGTGGGCCTGCTGGTGATCTTTGCGCTGATCACCGCCGTGATGCTCGGCTGACCGGCAGGGATATCCCATGAAAATCGCGATCCCCACCGAAACCCAGCACGGGGAAAGCCGCGTCGCGGCCAGTCCCGACACCGTCAAGGCCTATGTCAAGAAGGGCGCCGAGGTCGTGGTGCAGGCCGGGGCCGGCAAGGGCGCCAGTATTCCGGACGACGCCTTCGCCGCGGCGGGCGCCAGGATCGCCAGTGGCGGCTGGGGCGATGCGGACGTGGTTCTCACCGTGCGCCGCCCCTCGGCGGAGGTGCTGGCGGCGCTGAAGCCCGGCGCCATCCTGATGGGCGGGCTTGAGCCCTACGGCGACAAGGCGGGCCTCGAGGCCATCGCCAAATCCGGCGCCACCGCCTTTGCCATGGAACTGATGCCGCGCATCACCCGCGCCCAGGCCATGGACATTCTCTCCTCGCAGGCCAATCTCGCCGGTTACAAGGCGGTGATCGACGCCGCCCATCATTTCACCCGCGCCTTTCCGATGATGATGACCGCGGCGGGCACCGTGCCGGCCGCCAAGGTGTTCATCATGGGCGTGGGCGTTGCTGGCTTGCAGGCCATCGCCACGGCGCGCCGCCTCGGCGCCATCGTCTCGGCCACTGACGTGCGCAAGGCCACCGAAGAGCAGGTGAAGAGCCTCGGCGCCAAATTCGTCTATGCCGACATCGCCGACGCCGCCACCTCCGGCGGCTATGCCAAGGAACTCTCGGCGGAGGACAAGGCCAAGCAGGCCGCCCTGGTGGCCGAGCACGTGAAAACCCAGGACGTGATCATTACCACCGCGCTCATCCCCGGGCGCCCGGCGCCGGTGCTGATCACCGAGGCCATGGTGGAGAGCATGAAGCCCGGCTCGGTGATCGTCGACCTGGCGGTCGAGCGCGGCGGCAACTGCCCGCTGTCGAAGCCGGACGAGATCGTCCATCACAAGGGCGTCACCCTCGTCGGCACCGTCAATCTGGCGGGCAAGCTCGCCGGCAACGCCTCGCCGCTGTTCGCCAAGAACCTCGCCAATTTCCTCGATCTGATGATCCAGAAGGACGGCTCGCTCAAGATCGACGACGCCGATGAATGCATCAAGGGCACGATGATCGCGCGCGGCGGCGCGCTGGTGCACCCCATGTTCCAGGGAGCCAAGTGATGGAAGCGATCGATCCGTTCGTCTCGCTGTTCGGCATTTTCGTGCTGGCGGTGTTCGTGGGCTATTACGTGGTGTGGAACGTGACCCCGGCGCTGCACACGCCGCTGATGTCGGTGACCAACGCCATTTCCTCGGTGATCGTGGTGGGAGCGCTTCTGGCGGTGGGCGTCGGTGCCCTTGAGTCCGGCTCGGTCACCGCCATGGTGTTTGGCTTCCTCGCGCTGGTGCTGGCGGCGGTCAATATCTTCGGCGGCTTCCTCGTCACCTCGCGCATGCTCGCCATGTACAAGAAGAAGGAGAAATAGGCGGCATGTCGGCCAATCTCGCAGCTCTTCTCTATCTGGTCGCGGGCGCGCTGTTCATCATGGCGCTGCGCGGGCTCTCTTCGCCCGCCACCTCGCGCCAGGGCAACATCTACGGCATGGTGGGCATGGCGATCGCCATGGTCACCACGCTGGCCACCATGCAGCTCTCGCCCATGGTCATCGGACTCGTGGTGCTGGGCCTCGCCATCGGCGGCGGCATCGGCGCGGTGATGGCCAGGAAGATCGCCATGACGGCGATGCCGCAGCTCGTCGCCGCCTTCCACTCGCTGGTGGGCCTTGCCGCGGTGTTCGTGGCGGCGGCGGCCTTCTACGCCCCGGAAGCCTTCCATATCGTGGCCAATGGCGCGATCAACCCGCTCTCGCGCATTGAAATGTCGCTGGGCGCGGCGATCGGCGCCATCACCTTCACGGGCTCGGTCATCGCCTTCCTGAAGCTTGACGGCCGCATGTCGGGGGCCCCGATCCTGCTGCCCGCCCGCCATCTCATCAACATCGCGCTGGGCGTGGCGCTGGTCGCCTGCATCGCGCTGTTCTACCTGAACCCCATTTGGCTGTGGTTCTGGGCGATCATCGCCATCAGCCTCGCGCTGGGCTTCCTGCTCATCATCCCGATCGGCGGCGCCGACATGCCGGTGGTGGTCTCGATGCTCAACTCCTATTCCGGCTGGGCGGCGGCGGGCATCGGCTTCACGCTGCACAATACGGCCCTCATCATCACGGGCGCGCTGGTGGGCTCCTCGGGCGCCATCCTATCCTATATCATGTGCAAGGGCATGAACCGGTCCTTCATCTCGGTGATCCTCGGCGGCTTTGGCGGCGAAAGTGCCGGCCCCGCCGCCAAGGGCGAGGCGAAGCCGGTGAAGCAGGGCTCGGCGGATGACGCGGCCTTCATCATGAAGAATGCCGGCTCCGTCATCATCGTGCCGGGTTACGGCATGGCGGTGGCCCAGGCCCAGCATGCGCTGCGCGAGATGGGCGACCATCTGAAAAAGGAAGGCGTCAACGTCAAATACGCCATCCACCCCGTGGCGGGCCGCATGCCGGGCCACATGAACGTGCTGCTGGCCGAGGCCAATGTGCCTTATGACGAGGTGTTCGAGCTCGAGGACATCTACTCTGACTTCGGCCAGGCGGATGTCGCCTTCGTCATCGGCGCCAATGACGTGACCAATCCGTCCGCCAAGGACGATCCGACATCGCCCATCTACGGCATGCCGGTGCTCGAGGTGTGGAAGGCCAAGACGGTGATGTTCATCAAGCGCGGCATGGCTTCGGGCTATGCCGGCGTCGACAATCCGCTGTTCTGGCGCGACAACACCATGATGCTGTTCGGCGACGCCAAGAAGATGACGGAAGAGATCAACAAGGCGATGGCCTGACCGGGGCCACCACCCGCGTATAGAGGTGCCAGGTGGCGTGGCCGAGGACCGGCAGCACCACCGGCAGCCCCAGGAACAGCGGCGCCAGCCCCAGGAAGGTGAGCGCCACCACGATCAGCCCGAAGCCGAGCATCGGCGCGGGGTTCTGTATCACGGCCTTGAAGCTGGCGATGATGGCGGTGATCAGGTCGATGTCGCGGTCGAGCAGCAGCGGCATCGCCACCACGGTGGCGCAGAACAGCACAAATGAGATGCCCGCCCCGACCGCCGTGCCCACCGCCAGGAAGCCGATGCCTTCCGCCGTGCCGGTAATGACATCCAGGAAGGCCTGGATCGTCGAGAAGGACTGGAACCCGAGGAAGATCGCCAGCAGCATGCGCACCTCGTAGAGCCACATCCAGAAGATGAACAGCACCACGAAAGCCATCCAGCCCACCTGGCGCTTGCGCTGCGCCAGGATGACGCCGAGGATCTCGCCAAAATGCAGGGGCTGGCCGGCCGCCAGCCGCCGGCTGGTTTCATAAAGCCCCACCGCCACGAAAGGCCCGATCAGCGGAAAGCCGACGGCGATGGGAATGATCCACCACGGCTCATGATAGACGGTGAGCAACAGCCAGATGGCGATGCCGCCCGCCGCGTAGATGCCGCCGAAAAACAGGCCGATCAGCGGCGCCCTGCGGAAATCGCCAAGCCCCGCGGCCAGCGCCGCCCTCACATCTGCAAAGGAAATACGGTTGATCTTGACGGACGGCGGCCGCCCGGGAACGGTGACGGTCTCATTGGTGGTGTCCATGGCTTTCCCCTGGCACGCGCTTCGCAAAGTCCCCGCATGGCAGAATGCATGGTGGCGGCGGCTTGTGCAATCGGCTAGGGATGCAGCGCAACATGACAAGTGACATCATCACCCGCACTGCGCAACCCGCCCAGGCCCGCTGGGCGGTTTTCGTTGCGTTTCTGGTCCATGGCCTGCTGATCGGCGCCTGGGTGCCGCATGTGGCGCTGGCCAAGGAGCGGCTCGACGTGGGGCCTGGTGTGTTCGGGCTGGCGCTGCTCGCCTTTTCGGCGGGCGCGATTTTCGCCATGCCGGTGGCGGGCGTTCTGATCAACCGCTTCGGCAGCGCCGTGATGACGCTGGTGACGGGCATGCTGTTCTGTGTCGCATTCCTCGGCCCCGTGCTCGCGGCGAGCATGCCTGCTTTCGTCCTGGCCGGGGTGGCGATGGGCATGATGATCGGCAGCATGGATGTGGCCATGAACGCCCATGGCATCGCGGTGGAAAAGGCCCTGCGCCGGCCGATCATGTCGATGCTGCACGGCAGCTTCAGCATCGGCTCGATGTTCGGCACTTTTCTCGGCGCGGCGATGCTGAGCCGCTTCGGCGTGTTGCCGCAGGCCGGCGCCACGGCGCTCCTCTGCCTGGCGATGCTGCTCGCCGCCTCGCGCTTCTTCCTGCCGGGCGACATCGACAAGGGCCTTTCGGGCACGCATTTCGCCTGGCCCACCAGGGCCACCATCGGCCTCGGCCTCTTGTGCCTGCTGGCGCTGATGATCGAGGGGTCCATCCTCGATTGGGCGGCGATCATGATGCGCGAGAAGTACATGATCGACGCCGGCATCGCGGCGCTGGGCTTTGGTTTCTACCAGGCCGGCATGGCCGTCGCCCGCTTCACCGGCGACTGGATCAGGCTCAAGGTTGGCGCCGTCGCCATGGTGCGGGTGAGCGCCTTGCTGGCCGCGGCGGCCACCACGGTGGCGCTGCTGGCGCCGTCACCGCAGATTGCCATTGCCGCCTTCGTGTTCGCCGGGCTGGGGCTCGGCAATATCGCCCCCGTGCTGTTCGCGGGCGGCGGAAGGCTGGAGCCCGATGCGCCGGGCCGTGGCATCGCGGCGGTGACGACGCTGGGCTACACCGGCTTCCTGCTGGGCCCCGCGCTGCTCGGCCTCGTCGCCGAGGCGACCAGCCTCACCGCGGCGCTGTTCGTCACCGTCGCGGCCGCGCTGATCATTGCCGTCTTCGCCGGAGCCGCCAGATCGGCCGACAGCTATCATTGAGGGAGCAACGATCTTGCGACTGAACAACCGCATCGCCATCGTCACCGGCGCCGCGCGCGGCATCGGGCTCGCCATCGCCGAGCGCTTTGCCGCCGAGGGCGCCTCCGTCACGATCGCCGACATTCTCGATGCCGAGGGCCAGGCGGCGGCGGCCGCCATCGGCGCCAATTACACGCATTGCGATGTCGCGCAGGCGGCCGATGTGCGGGCACTTGTGGCGGCGGTGGTGGCGCGGCATGGCGCGGTCGATATTCTCGTCAACAACGCCGGGATCGCGCTCGGCGGCGATTTTCTGGATGTGACGGAAGCGGATTTTGACCGCGTGCTGGCGGTGAACCTCAAAGGCTCCTTCCTGATGCTGCAGGCCTGCGCGCGCCAGATGGTGAAGCAGGCGGGGGCAGGGCGGAAGCCGGGCGCCATCATCAACATGTCCTCCGTCAACGATACGCTCACCATCCCCGGCATCGTCTCCTACTGCGTGTCGAAGGGTGGCGTCTCGCAGCTCACCCGCGCCACCGCGGTGGCGCTGGCGCCGCATGGCATCCGGGTCAACGCCATCGGCCCCGGCTCGATCAGCACCGACATGATGAAGGGCGTGCTGGCCGACAGGGCCGCCCTCAACCGCGCCCTGTCGCGCACCCCGCTGGGCCGCGTCGGCGAGCCATCCGAAGTGGCCTCGATCGCCGCCTTTCTGGCCTCGGACGACGCGAGCTACGTGACCGGCGAGACCATCTATGTCGATGGCGGCCGCATGCCGCTGAACTATACGGTGCCGGTGCGCGAATGATCCGGCCTGGCCGCGTCTCTGATCTGCCGGAGATCATGCGCATTCGCACGTCGGTCAGGGAGAATCATCTCTCGGTCGCGCAAATGGCGGAAGTTGGCATTACCGAAGCATCGATCGCCGAACGTATTACGGCCGACAATCTTGGTTGTTGGGTTGCCGAGCATAACGGAACTCTTACCGGCTTCTCGATGGCTGACCGGCTCGAAAGCGAGGTATTCGCCCTGTTCGTTGATCCGGCGCATGAAGGCAAGGGCCATGGCAGCGCGCTGCTCCGGGCGTGTGAAGACTGGCTTCTGCTCAACGGGTGCGCGGAAGCGAGACTTAACACCGAACCAGGAACACGCGCCGATGCTTTCTACCAGCGGCGCGGGTGGACACCGACTGGCGAGACGTCAGGCCTCTTTGCCGAGGACAAGGTCATGACAAAGCGCTTGTCCCGCTCTTGATCGTGTCATTCCACAGATGCAGTGGGGGTTGTTTCCTCTTGGCAAATGAACCCGGTCCGTCCTCTCCTGCGAAGCGGGAGAGGAGGGGGCCCCAACGAAGTTGGGGAAGGTGAGGGGAGCGAAGCGTGCTGCTT
>NZ_JBJTER010000123.1:0-9974 GCF_046093005.1 Aestuariivirga sp. | reverse complement strand
CGAGGCTCGTCACCCCATGCTCGAGGATGCCGCATGGGACGATTCCGTCGAAATGGCTCAGATCCGGCTCCACATTGATCGAGATGCCGTGAAACGTCACCCAGTGACGCACGCGGATGCCGATGGCGGCGATCTTGTCTTCCCGTGATCCCCGCCGAACCCAGACGCCGACACGGTCCTCGCGGCGCTCGCCCTTCACGTTGAATTCGTCCAGCGTGTCGATCACCCATTGCTCGAGGGCCGCCACGAAGGCCCGCACGTCGCCGCCCCGGCGCTTCAGGTCCAGCATCACATAGGCCACGCGCTGGCCGGGTCCGTGATAGGTATATTGCCCGCCACGCCCGGTCTTGAAGACGGGGAAGCGGGCCGGCTCCACCAGGTCTTCGGGCCGCGCCGCGGTGCTGATGTGCGCGCCTATGTAGCCGGCCTCGAACGCTGGGTGATCGCCACGCTGGCTGAGCTTGGCGTCGCGGGCGAGCGCCGGGAGGACCGGGTGGGCGTCTGGGTGCGGCGCGGCAGCCGCGAGGACAAGATCGCCGCTATTGGCATAAGAGTGCGCCGCTGGGTGAGTTTCCACGGCATCTCGATCAATGTGTCGCCGGAGCTTTCGCATTTCAGCGGCATCGTGCCCTGCGGCATCCGCGAGCACGGGGTGACGAGCCTCGCCGATCTTGGCGTTCCGGCCGGCATGGCGGACGTCGATGCGGCGCTGGCCCGGCAATTCGCCCGGGTGTTTGGCGGCGGCTGAGACGGCTATTCCTATTGAGCTTCCGGCTCCGGCGCGGCCTTCATCAGCGGCAGGCCCATTTCCTTGCGCGCCTGGTTTATGAATGGGCTGCAGGCGCCGCGCTCCAGATAGCTGTTGAAGGCGATGAACGGCGTCACGTTGCGCGAGTTCGGATGGTCGGCGTAGAACCGGTTGATCGCCTGCACCAGCATGTTGCCCTTGAGTTGCAGTGCCACGCCGCAGGCCCTGAGGCCCATGGCGCGGGCGGCGATGAACTTGTCGTTGTCGATGAACACCGTCATCACATCGAACATGCCCATGGCATAGGCGGCCTGGCCGTCCGGCCCCAGAACCTGCCACTGCGCGTAGTTCTTGATGAAATCGGCCCTGGAGGGGCTGGCGGCGGTGAGCAGCGCCAGCAGCGCCAAGGCAATATGGACGGTACGACGCATCTTCAACTCCCATGAATAAAGCGTCGATTATCGGCGCAAACGCAACGCCTGTCCATGCAGCGGACGCCCGAGGTCCATGCTTCATTGACAGCGCCGCAAATAAGGACTTATGTACTCAAGCTACGGGGACCATGCACATGATGTTCCGCCTCCGACGCGCCGTGATTGCCGCCCTGGCCGCTCTGATGATTGCGCCTGCCGCCGCACAGTCACCTGAGTTCAAAGCCAATCCACCATCTTCGATTCTGACGCCGGACAAGGTCGAGACCAGCGCGGGAACACTCACCTTCCGCGACGGCGCACCCGACCCGGCAACGGTACAGATCGCCTATGACCAGATCGATCTGGCACGCGGCATCGAAGCCTTCATGAAGGGTATCCCGGCGACCTCGGTGCTTGCCGCCTGCCGCGGAACCGCCTCGGTGGGCGCCGCGGAAAACACCGCCGTCGGCATCACCGAAAACCTGATGGATGCGCGCTCGCTGTTCCTGACGCCCAACACCACCACGCCTTATGTTTTTGCCTGCCTCAACCTGAAAGACGGGCCGCTGGTGGTAGAGGTGCCACCGGGCGTTCTGGGCCCGGTCGATGACGCCTATTTCCGCTGGGTGACGGATGTCGGCCTCACCGGACCGGACCAGGGCCGGGGCGGCCGCTACCTGTTCCTGCCGCCGGGCTATGACGGACCGGTTCCCGGTTTCGGCTTCCATGTGATGCGGCCGCACACCAACCGGCTCATCATGTTCTTCCGCGCCTTCGTGAAAAACGGCGATCTTGAAGGCGCCATCGCCGGTGTTAAGGCTAACACCAAGCTCTATCCGTTAGCAGCGGTGGCGAACCCGCCAGCCACCACCTTCATCAACACCTCCGGCCTGCGGTTCAGCACCATCAGCGCCAATGATTTTTCATTCTACAAGGAATTGAACGACGTGGTGCAGAACGAACCTGCGGATTTCGTGGAGCCGGAGACGGTGGGCCTCTTTGCAGCCGTCGGCATCCGCAAAGGCCAGCCCTTCGCGCCCGATGCGCGCATGACCCGCATCCTCACAGATGCCGTAGCCATCGCCAATGCCGGGGTGCGTTCCTTGATATGGGCGCCGCGCGACAAGCGCGTGTTTCTCTATCCTGACCGGCAGTGGATCAACCCATTCGTGGGCGGCAGCTACCTGTTCCGGGACGGCGCCGAGCTGATGCTCGATGCCCGCTCAATGTTCTTCTACTATGCTACCGGCATCACACCGGCCATGGCCGATGCGAAACCCGGTACCGGCTCGGCCTATGCGGGCGCTTTCCGCGACAGGGACGGCAACTTCCTCGATGGCGGCAAGACCTACAAAATCACCTTGCCGGGGCCCGTGCCAGTCAACAATTTCTGATCCTTAACCGTCTATGACAACCAGACGCGCTCGCTTCTTGAAACCGATCAGCGCACGGCGGGCGTTGACAGCCTGTCAAAGCAGCTGAAGCTCGAGGCCGATGGTTCCGCCATTGTCTGGTTCGGACCTTCGCCGCCCAAGGACCATGAGGGCAACTGGGTTCAAACCATGCCCGGCAAAGGCTGGAACGTCCTGCTGCGGCTCTATGGCCCGCTTGCTCCCTGGTTCGACAAGAGTTGGAAGCCGGGGGATTTCGAGGAGGCCAAGTAAGGACTCAGAGCCTGAGGGCCATCGTCGATCTTCGATACAAGCAGCGGTCATCCGTCCTTCATGTCCGCTGCCTTAAATCACCGCAGCGCAAGGAACGAACGCGTTCTCTCTTCTGTTTGGGAGGAATGGCGACAGTTCGCCGGAAGGCGCTTGGTTACGGCTACGATCCCAATCGCGCCAGAGCTTCCCGGATTTTGGCCCGGCGTGCGTCCAGCTCAATCTTTCGCTCGCGCGATTCCTCCAGAACTTCTGGCGGCGCCTTGGCGACGAAGCCCGGGTTGTTCAGGCGTCCGTCGATCCCCGCCATGTCCTTGCCGATCTTGTCGAGCTCCTTCTCCAGCCGGGACCGCTCGGCGGCAAAGTCAATGACGCCTTCCAGCGGCAGCGCCACCGTCGCCTCACCCAGCACGATCTGGGCCGCGGCTTTCGGCGCCTGCTCCTCGAAGCCGATGGCCGAAAGCCGGGCCAGCCGCATGATTTCAGCCTCCCAGGCGGCGGCGCGGCGGCGGGACTCGCTGTTGGCGCCCACCAGCACGCAGCGGATCCTGGCGCCCGCGGGCACATTCATCTCAGCCCTCACCGAGCGCACCTCGGAGACGAAGTTGATGACCCATTCCATCTCGGCATCCGCCGCGGCATCGCCCAGCCCCTTGTAGGACGGCCACGGCGAGACGATCAGCCAGTCCTTGCGTTTTGCCGTCTGCTGCCAGAGCTCCTCGGTGACGAAGGGCATGAAGGGGTGAAGCAGCAGCAGGATCTGGTCGATCACCCAGGCCGTGGTGGCCCGCGTCTCAGCCTTGGCGGCTTCGTCGGCGCCGCCCAGCACGGGCTTCACCAGTTCCAGATACCAGTCACAGAACACGTTCCACACGAAGTGATAGAGCGCGGCGGCGGCCTCGTTGAACTTATAGTCTTCGAGCGCCTGCCGCACCCGGGCCTCGGTACGCGCTGTTTCGCCGGCGATCCAGCGGTTGACGGTGACGCGGGCCGCCAGCGGATCGTAGCCGGGATCATGCGCAACGCCATTCATCTCGGCGAAGCGCGCGGCGTTCCACAGCTTGGTGCCGAAATTGCGGTAGCCCTCAACGCGCTGCTTCGAGAGCTTGATATCGCGGCCCTGTGCGGCCATGGCGGCAAGCGTGAAGCGCAGCGCATCCGCCCCATAGGCGTCGATCAGATCGAGCGGGTCGATGACATTGCCCTTCGACTTCGACATCTTCTGGCCCTTCTCGTCGCGGACCAGGGCGTGGATGTAGACGGTGTGGAACGGCGTCTCCTTCATGAAATGCAGGCCCATCATCATCCTGCGGGCGACCCAGAAGAAGATGATGTCAAAGCCGGTGACCAGCACATCGGTGGGGTAGTGGCGCTTCAACTCCGGCGTTTCGTCGGGCCAGCCCAGCGTCGAGAACGGCCACAGCGCGGAGGAGAACCAGGTGTCGAGCACGTCCTCGTCGCGGGTGAGGCTCACCGGCTTGCCGTAATGCTTCGTGGCAGCGGATGTCGCTTCGGCCTCCGTTTCCGCCACAAACACCGCGCCGTCCGGTCCATACCACGCCGGAATCTGATGCCCCCACCACAGCTGGCGCGAAATGCACCAGGGCTGGATGTTGCGCATCCATTCGAAATAGGTCTTCTCCCAATTGCCCGGCACAAAGACCGTGTCGCCCTTCTCGACCGCGGCGATGGCGGGCCTGGCGAGTTCGGCGGCGTTCACATACCATTGCTCGGTGAGCCACGGCTCGATCACCACATCGGAGCGGTCGCCATGCGGCACCTGATGCACATGCGGCTCAATCTTCTCGAGAAGCCCCTGCTCTTCGAGTTTGGCGACGACGCGTTTGCGGGCCTCGAACCGGTCCAGGCCGTGGAACTCCATGACATGCGCGAAATCATCGCCGGTGAGCATGATCTTGCCGAACTGGTCGAGCACATTGATCTGCTGGAGGCCGTGACGTTTGCCCACGTCGAAATCGTTGAAGTCATGCGCGGGCGTGATCTTCACGGCGCCCGTACCCTTTTCGGGATCAGCATAGTCATCGCCGATAATCGGAATAAGGCGGCCCACCAGCGGCAGCAGCACCTTCTTCCCGATCAGGTGTTTCAGCCGCTCGTTCTCAGGGTGAACCGCCACGCCGGAATCGCCCAGCATGGTCTCGGGCCGCGTGGTGGCGACAACGATCACTTCATCGCTGCCCTCGATCGGGTAGCGCAGGTGCCAGAGACTGCCCTTCACCTCTTTCTGCACCACTTCGAGATCGGAAATGGCGGTCAGCAGCTTCGGGTCCCAGTTGACCAGCCGCTTGTCCTTGTAGATCAGGCCGTCCTTGTAGAGCTGCACGAACACCTTGATGACGGCGCGCGACAGGCCCTCGTCCATGGTGAAGCGCTCGCGCGACCAGTCGCAGGAGGCGCCGAGCCGGCGCAACTGGCGCGAGATGGCGCCGCCCGATTCCTCTTTCCATGCCCACACGCGCCGGAGAAAGGCATCGCGCCCCATGCCGCGGCGGTCGGTGTTGTTTTCCTTCTGGAGCAGGCGCTCCACCACCATCTGGGTGGCGATGCCCGCGTGGTCGGTGCCGGGCTGCCACAGCACGTCACGCCCGCGCATGCGCTCAAAACGCACCAGAATGTCCTGGATGGTATTGTTGAGGGCATGGCCCATGTGCAGCGAGCCCGTCACATTGGGCGGCGGAATGACGATGGTATAGGGCGGGGGCCCGGGGTTGCGGCCCGGCTTGAAATAACCCCGGGCTTCCCATTCGGCATAGAGCCGGGCTTCCATTTCCTGCGGGGTGAACGTCTTCTCGAGCATGTGATGTCCGGCGGAAAATCAGGTTTCGCCGCGCCTTAAACACCAGCGGCGCGGGCCGCGCAACGGCTCAACGCGAAACAGGTCAGCGGCCGCCGCGCGCCACGCGCTCGATTTCCTCGCGCACCAGACGCTCGACCAGGGGAGGAAGGTTCTGATCAAGCCAGGCCTTGAGCATGCCGCGCAGCAGTTCGCGGGTCATCTCCTCAACCTGGCGCTCGCCGATGCCGGCGGCGGCCGTGTTGGCGAGGCGGCCGAAAGCCAGATGAACGGCCTGGGCCGCGGAGTCGGACATCAAGCCGGTATCGGGCGCGGGTGCGGCTTCGCTTTCAGCGCGGGCAACGGGGCGGAGGTGGACCGCATCTGTTCTGCTGGCCGGGCGCTTCGCCGGTTCGATCTCCGCCAGACTGCTGCGTGGCCGCGGCCCGGCGGCCGGGCGCTGCAGGGGCGCGGTCTGGATGGCCTCGACAATGGCTGAAGCCCGCTGGTTGTCCGGGGCCGGAGCCCGGCTGATGCGCTCCCGCAACTGCTTCAGTTCATTGGCGGCGGCCGCGAGCTCATCGCTCAGCCGCGCGGCGCGTTCGGTTGGCGGCACGGGCGGGACGGCGGCCGTCTCCGCGGTTGTCTGCGGAAAAGCACCGACATCGTCTTCGATCGCTCTCCTGATCGAGGCCAAAAGATCTTCGATGCGCGGCTCTGCTGTCACGGTGTCTGTCCTGAATTGCTGAACGGCTAGCCTACTCGACCGTCTCAACGCTGGTGCCGATCCACTTATTGCGAACCCGCTGATAATTCTCCTCCGGATTGTACTCGGGCACTTTCAGGCCAACGCGCGGCGCTGTGAGGTGGCCGATCGCCGCCAGCAGCTGATAGCCTGCCACCACCCGGTTCTTCTCCGCTGTCACCTGCAGGACTTGCGAGAACACCAATTCACGCTGCGCGTCCAGAACGTCAAGCGTCGTCCGCGTTCCGGCCGCATATTCCTGCTGAACGCCGGTGAGCGCCAGCTGCGCGGCGCTTACCTGGGTGCGGGTATTTTTGATGATCTCGCCAAGCCCCACATAGGCGTTCCACGATTCCACCACCGCCCGGCGCACATCGCGCGCGATTTCGATCACCTGAATGCGGCTCTGGCTCGCCCGCTGCTTGGCCTCGCGCACCTGCGAGTAGACAAGCCCCGCCTCATAGAGCGGAATACTGAAGCTGGCCCCAAAAACCGCCGAAGCGTTTTCATTCTGGTCTTCGGTGAAATCGGGGTCCGAAACCTGGCCGCCGGCCAGGAGACCGGCGCTCGGCAGCAGGCCTGACCGGGCGACGCCGATGTCGCTGTTGGCCGCGACCTCGACAAAAGCCTGCGCAAGCAACCGCGGGTTGATTTCGCCGGCTGCGTCCAACGCCATCTGCATCGACTTCGGCAGATTGACAACCTTGGGATAAACAAGCTTGCCAGGCTCATTGCCCACCGTCTGAATGTATTTCGCAACCGCCCGCGCAAGATTCGTCTGGGAATCGACCAGCGCGCTCTTGGATTCGGCAAGCCGCGCTTCCGACTGCGCCACATCGGTGCGGGTGATCTCACCAACCGCAAAGCGCTCATTCGAGGCCCGAACCTGCTCTTCCAGTGCAGCGACGTCCTGTTTGCGCAGCACAACGATCTGCCGGAAGGCGTAGACGTCCATATAGGCCTGCACGACATTGAACAGCACCTGCTGCTCGGTTTCCAGCAAGCTCTGCCGGCCGGCATCCACCCGGGCCTCCGCCGCCTTGGTGCCCTCCACGGTCCGGAAGCCGTTGAAAAGGGGCTGCGTCAGCTCAATCGCCAGGTTGCCGGAAACGGCCTCGTCGTTAATGACGGCGTCCACGAGTTCATCAGCTTCCGGCACCACGGCCCGCTGCGTGGAAATAAGAGCTTCAACCTCTCCGCCTACGCCAACAGTCGGGCGCCAGCCCGAAAGAGCCTGTGGCACGAGCTCATCCGTCGCACGCTGACCGGCGCGCGCGGCATTGAGCGTTGGATTGGTGACATAGGCCTTTTCCATGGCCCCAAACAGCGTGTCCGCCGAGGCCGCAGCCGCAAACGCGGTCAGCGAAGCGGCCATCGCCACCCCGCACAACCACCTGTGAGCAACATGAAGCCTCATTGTTGGCCTATCGCCTCCCCATTAACACTGTAGTCCCAAAACGCCCCGGGCGCAAACTCAGAACACAAAGGCAGACTTGTTCTTCCGAAAGCCAGGCAGTGCCGTAACCGAGGCATCAAAGGCATCCCTCGCGGCCATCGCATGGCCCGTTCTGGTGAACACCTTCGCCCTCGCAAGATCCGCCTCGCCGACCACGGCCACCAGCCGGCCGCCTTCAGCGAGCTGATCAAACAGCGGCTGCGGCACCTCTTCGGCCCGGCCTTCGAGAATAATGACATCAAACGGCTGCAGCGTCTCTGCCCCGGCCGGCAGCGGACCTTCGACAATCCGGACGTTCTTCAATCCGGCCAAACGATGACGCGCCTCGCGAGCCAGTCCGGGATCGCTTTCGAGGGCCACGACATCGGCGGCGATCCGCGAAAGCACCGCTGCGCCGTAGCCCGTCCCGGCTCCCACCACCAGAACCCGGTCCCCGGGCTTTATCTCCGCGTTCTGCAGAAGCCTGGCGAAAGCCATGGCCTCGATCAGGGCGCGCGGGCCGTGCTTATTCTCGGCCGGAGCCAGCGGCACGTCTTCATCGACGTAAGCGATCGCCCGGAACCGCTCCGGCACAAACTGCTCGCGCGGGATATCCTGCATGGCCGCAAGAATACGGCGGTCCGTTATACCGTTTGGCCGGACTTGCGAATCGACCATATTGAGGCGGGCAGCTGTGAAATCAGTCATTTGCACCGGCGGAGTTATAACGCTTTTTACCTACCTGGGTGTTAGCGAAGCTTGCGTTCCAAGTCCATGCGGCAGTTCCGGCCGCCGCGGCGCGGCCGGCGAGGCAGCGTCCGAGGATGCTTGAAATCGCCCTTGTCAGCGCCGCGCCCGCATGCCATACAAGGCGAGGAAACTGCAGTTAAGTATCTGATTTCAAAAGGCCTCGTGGCGGAGTGGTTACGCAGAGGACTGCAAATCCTTGCACCCCGGTTCGATTCCGGGCGAGGCCTCCAGATACGCAAACAATTTACTTCGATTTGAGAAAAATCTCGAGTCCGGCGAGCCGGTCCAGAAGTCCGATGGCCAGCGCCGCCATCAGGATGAACACCACCGAGACCGCCGCCAGGTCCGGGGTGATGATCGAGCGGATCGAGTTGTAAATCTGTACCGGCAGGGTCACGGTGCGGGCATCGACGAGCAGCAGACTGACCAGGAACTCGGTCATCGCCAGGATGAACATGAGAAGCGCGCCGGTGATCACCCCTGGCAGGACGGCTGGCAGCGTGACGTGAACGAAGGTCTGCACCCTGCCCGCCCCGCAATTGGCGGCCGCATGCTCAAGGTCCGGATCAAGCGTCGCGGCGCTTGAAGAGACCGCCCAGATGACAAACGGCAGGTTGATCACCGCGCAGGCTAGCCCCACCGGCCACAGCGAGCCCAGCACGCCGAACTGGCCGAACAGCATCATCAACCCGACCCCTGATCCGATCAGCGGCACCGTAAACGGCAGCAACAGATACATCTGGATCACATTGCCGTAGCGCAGGCGGAAGCGCGCCAGGGCGATGCCAGCCAGGGTTCCGGCGGGCACCGCGATCAGGGTCGCCACGGCGGAGACGGTCAGCGAGCGCAGGAAGGCCTGCTGGAGATCGCGGGCCAGAACGATCTTCTCATACCAGCGGAGCGACAGGCCATCGGGCGGAAAGGCAATGATGTTGCCAGCCGTAAACGACGCGCCCAGCACCACCAGCGTCGGCGCCGACAGGAGGATCACCGCGAGCCACACCGCGCCCCAGAATACGGCTGACTGCGAGCGGCTCATCATGTGCGCCGCCCCAGCGCCAGCGTGCCCGCCCCGAAAACCGCGAGGATGACGCCCACGAGAAAGGTTCCGGCCGCCACCAGGATCACCGCCAGCGCCGCGCCCAGCCCCATGTCGGAGGTGCGGAAATACTGGTCATAAATGGCGTTGGCGATGAAATCCTGCGAGCCGCCGCCGAGCATGGCCGGCATCGCGAAATCGGTGAGCGACAGGGTCAGCACCACGAGGCCGGCGCCGATCAGGCCCGGCCGCGCCATCGGCAGCACGACGTGCCACATCGCCCGCGGCCAGCTGGCGCCCAGCGATTTGTCGGCGGTTTCCACCTCGTCCGAAATGGCGGTCAGGGCGTGCGCCAGCATCAGCACGTCAAAGTGCAGCATGTATTGGAC
>NZ_JBJTER010000122.1:0-5148 GCF_046093005.1 Aestuariivirga sp. | reverse complement strand
GGCATATGAAACGCCGCGCTCCCGGACCAGGTTTACTGCCTCAAGCTTGAACTCGCGGCTGAACTTCCGTCTCTCCATTGGACACCTCCAGTTCCATTAAACACCTTAACTCGGTGTCCACGGAACCGGCAGCAGGCCATTTTGTGGTTAGCGGCTATTACGCCGGTCGCTGAGAAGAACTGCTGCGTGCCGCCGACGCCGAACAGATTGGTGAAGAAGGCAGGGGCGAACAGTGGCTGCCGCCACACCGGGATTTCCGGTTCAGTATTCCAAGCCAGACAATGGCCAAGTTCGAGCGGTCACGATTAATGTCTGCTTCCGGACCTTCAACGAGGCGAAAAGGGAAACACGATGCCCAAACGCCATTCGGTGGCCTTCCGATCCCTCACCCGCCCTTCGGGGCCCCTCTCCCATCGCGCTGCGACGGGAGAGGGGAGAGGACGGCAGGGCCGAGGATGAAAGCGTCCTCTAGAACTATCTACGATCCACCGCCCCACGCGGCGTCCCATGATCGCGCTCACCGCGCTTCAGCTCCACACAACTTGAAACAGCCATGCCGATGTCGCGGGCCAGGCCTTGCGCCACCGGCTCACACACACCCGCCCGCGCCGCTCCGGCGCGCGCCTGCCGCTCATCGCTGGCCAGCAGCTTGCGCCGTTCTGTCCGGTCATCGGTGACAACCGCCTGTTCCGCCGCCGAACGGTTGGCGGGCGAGACCACGGTCCAGAAAATATCCTCCGCCGTCCGGCGCACCCGCTCCATCACGGCGGCCTTCCGGCGCGTCGGACGCATTTCGAAAACGGCGGTGAGGAACTGACCCATCGTATTTGGTTTTGAGAACAGACACAGAACTATATTGAATCGGTGGGCATGTCCACGTGAGAAATCCGCCGGTGAGGCTTCTCCACAGTTTACAGGACGATGGCCGGGGCAAGCCCGCCCTCCACAAACTCGTCACGCCACGGCTCGACCGTGGCGTCCACTTTGACGGCCCTTAGGAGGATGCCCGGATCACGTCCGGGCCAGGCACTTCCCCCATCCACACCACCCCGGGGATGCCTCTTTATGGTCCCTGCAGGAGGGCTTCGGCACGTCTTTGCAAAATATGAAAAATATAGGAAAATAAATCTATAACAGCGTACGCTGTCATCCGGCGTTGACAAATTTCGCCACGCGCGTGCAGAAAAACAGGGAATAAACTCTTAATTTGCCCGGCTTATTCCACCGCCCTGGGGGCTAGCGTCCAGGCAGCGGGGCAACGCAAAAATGTTGCACATTGTTGGCAACGAAATGCACACTGGCGGCATCGTTTTTGTCAACTTACCGCATCAAAAAAGCATGCTTTCCGCATCCGAAAATCATGGCTCCCGGGAGCGCCGGAAATGCCTCACCCGGCGGTCACCACCACGTCGGGGCCGTCCATGGCCATGGCCAGGGTGAGGCCTGCGGCGCGGGCCAGCTCCCTGGCGTAATAGGGCTGCACCAGACGGGCGTCGAGGGCGGTCAGTTCCACCGTGCCGTCCAGCACCTGGACCATCGGCTCGGGAAGCTTGGCGCGGTCGCCCGCGGCGCGGGCGGTGAAACGGTTCTCCTCCACCGTCAGGGTGACGAGGCCGCCCCGCGGAATGCCGGCCAGCGCCATCAGCACCATGTTGAGCGCCAGCTTCACCTGCTGCTTCGGGCGGTTCTCGCGCGGCGCGTTCCATTCAAGCTGCACGCGCTTTTCCTCGCCCACGAAGGCCCTGGCGATGTCGCCCGCCTCGCCGAGATCGATCACCGCGCCAGCCGAGCCCGCCGCACCGAAGGCGATGCGGCAGAACTTGAGCTTGGCCGCCGCCGCCTTGGCCGACGTCCTGACCATGGCGAGCGCGGTTTCCTTGGTTTCGTCGTCCATTTCCGGATCGTCCATCAGCTCAAGGCCGTTGGCGATGGCCCCCACCGGCGAGATCAGATCATGGCAGACGCGGCTGCACAAAAGCGCCGCAAGATCGAGATCGGAGAGCTTCGCGGCGGGCGTTTCGGTGTCTGACATGGGGGTAACCTGAAAGGTGATTCGTTCAATTGTTTCTAGCATTGGCGCGTCCGATTTTCCGCATTGACTGTGAAAGCATTCGCGCACATGAACCACCCGCAAGCCTGCCGGAACCTTACCGACATGACGCCCACCCCTTCCGCCTTCATGCAGCCGCTCATCGATCTCGCCATCGCGGCGGGCCATGAGATCATGGCGATTTACGCCACTGATTTCTCGGCCCGCGCCAAGGGCGACCTGACGCCGGTGACCGAGGCGGACGAAGCGGCGGAAAAGATCATCCTCGCCGGGCTGGCGCGGATCGCCCCGCAGGTTCCGGTGATCTCGGAAGAGGCCGCGGCGGCTGGAAACATCCCCGCCGTGGCGGAACGGTTCTTCCTGGTCGATCCGCTCGATGGCACGCGCGAGTTCATTTCGAAAAACGGCGAATTCACCGTCAATATCGCGCTTGTCAAGAACGGCGTGCCGGTGGCCGGCGTGGTGCTGGCCCCGGCGCTCAACCGCGTGTTCTGGGGCGAGGCGGGCCATGGCGCCGCGCATGGCCGCATTGCCGATGGGGCCGCGGCGCGCTGGCAGCCGCTGCACGTGAGGCCGTTGCCGCCGGACGGCGCCACGGTGGTGGCCAGCCGCTCGCACCGCGACCAGGCGACGGATGACTACCTCAGGACGGTGAAGGCGAAATCACTGTGTTCGGCGGGCTCTTCGCTCAAATTCTGCCTGGTCGCCAGCGGCGAGGCCGATCTCTATCCGCGTTTCGGCCGCACCATGGAGTGGGACACCGCGGCGGGCCAGGCTGTGCTGCTGGCGGCGGGCGGCAAGGTGCTGACGGTGGATGGCGCGCCGCTGTCCTATGGCAAGCGCGCGCGCGGCTATGACAATCCGGGCTTCATCGCCAGCGCCTGACCGCTTGCCGTTCGCAAAGCGTTAACCAAGCCGCAATTCCCTGTTGCTAGCCTGCGGGCTGAACACCGTGTCGCCACCGGCTTGCCATGAGCCTTTGGCACAAGGGACGCAGCAACACCGAGGACTCCATGATCACCAAAAAGCAGCTGTTCATCACCCTGGCGCTTGGCTTGCTGGCGGGCGCCGCCCTGCCCGTCGGGGCCCAGACCACGGGCTCCGTCTCGAAGGCCGAGCAGACCTCGGGCCAGACCTTCAGCAGCGAGGAAGTGCTTGCAGCCGGCCACGGCTTCTTCGGCAAGGCCTCGCGCGACCTGGCGCAGGCCGTCGAATCGGTCTTCGAAAAACAGGGCGAGCCCACCGCCTATATCGTCGGCGAGGAAGCCGCGGGCTCCTTCATCGGCGGCCTGCGCTATGGCGAAGGCACGATCTATTACAAGAGCGGCCTCAAGCAGCGCATCTACTGGCAGGGCCCGTCGGTGGGCTTCGATTTCGGCGGCAACGGCTCGCGCAGCCTGGTGCTGGTCTATCATTCGCAGAGCCCGGAAGACCTCTACGCCCGCTTCGGCGGCGTCGAGGGATCGGCCTATTTCGTCGGCGGATTCGGCGTGAACTTCCAGCAGAAGGACGAGATCATCCTGGCCCCGATCCGCTCCGGGATTGGCGCCAGGCTGGGCGCCAATGTCGGCTATCTCAAATATTCGCCGCAGCCCGACTGGAACCCGTTCTGACCGGCCGGCGTCTGGCCTTTCGCGGCGCGATCGGCTAGCACCATGCCATCGCCGGAGGCGTGATGTTGCAGACCGAAACGGCCCTGCTGTTGGTGCTGGGGTTTTCCCTGGCGAGCCTTCTTGCGCTGTTTTTCCTGCGCCTGATGTGGGCTGCCGCGGTGCGGGTGGGGGCGCGCCGCATGCAGCGCCAGGTGCCCTCGACCATCGCCGAACTGCAGGCCGAGCGGACGCGGCTCCGCGTCGAAAACGCCGAACTTGCCCAAAGGCTTGGCGCCGAGCGCGACGAAGCCAGGCGGGAGGCCGCCGAGCGCCTCGCGGAAGTCAACCGCCACCGCAACCGGCTGCTGGCCGCCGAAGCCGGCGATGACCGGCGCCACGCGGCCAGGATCACCGAACTCGAACAGGCCCTGGCCGATGCCCGGCAGCGCGAGGAAGAGCTTCGCCGCGCGCTTGCCGCCCAGGAGGAAAGCCAGCGCAAGACCCGGCGCAAGCCGCGCGCCCCGGACCCGGCCCCGGCGGTTGACGAGCGCGAGCTGCGGCTGCGGGAGCGTATCGAGAAGCTCAACCAGCTGGCCCGCGCCAGGCCGCCAGACGCGCCGCGCGACGAGGAACAACCGCAACCCTGAGAGCATGCTTTTTCCGGTTGCGGAAAGCATGCTTTTTCGATGCGGTAAGTTGACAAAAACGATGCCGCCGGTGTGCATTTCGTTGCCAGCCAAATGCAACATTTCTGCGTTGCCCCGCTGGCCGGACGCCAGCCCCCGGGGCGGCGGAGTCAGCCGGGCAACTTAAGATTTTATTCCCTGTTTTTCCGCACGCGCGTGGCGAAATTTGTCAACGCCGGATGACAGCGTACGCTGTGATAGATGTATTTTCCTATATTTTTCATATTTTGCAAAGACCGCCGAAGCCCTCCTGCAGGGACCATAAAGAGACATCCCCGGGGGTGGTGTGGATGGGGGAAGTGCCTGGCCCGGACGTGATCCGGGCATCGTCTTAAGGGCCGGCAAAGAGGACGCCACGGTCGAGCCGTGGCGTGACGCGTTTGTGGAGGTTTCCCCCTCTCGTCATGGCCGGGCTTGACCCTGCCATCGTCAGGGGTGGCGGCGGCAAAGAGGATGCCACGGTCGAGACGTGGCGTGACGCGTTTGTGGAGGTTTCCCCCTGTCGTCATGGCCGGGCTTGGCGCGGCCATCGTCAGGGGTGCCGGCGGCAAGAGGATGCCACGGTCAAGCCGTGGCATGACGAGAAGAGGGGGGTGCCGCCGAAGAGGATGCCACGGTCGAGCCGTGGCGTGACGAGAAGAGGGGGTCTGCCGCCGAAGAGGACGCCACGGTCGAGCCGTGGCGTGACGCGTTTGTGGTGGTTTCCCCCCCCTCTCGTCATGGCCGGGGGTGTCCCGGCCAGGGTCAGGGGGGCCGGCGGCCAGAGGGTGCCCGGGTCCCGTCCGGGCCCGGCACATGCCCCCGCCCCACCCCCCCCGGG
>NZ_JBJTER010000121.1:0-42912 GCF_046093005.1 Aestuariivirga sp. | reverse complement strand
CTTGCCGTGGTCGATATGGGCGATGATGGAGAAATTGCGGATATGCGCGGTGTCAATCATGATTGCGCGGTGTTTGGCATCGGGGCCCTGCAAGGTCAAGCCTCGCCGAAGGTCTAAGGCAGCGCAGACTGCATCCGCTGCAAGGCTCGATGCCCCATCCGTGATCAGCGCAGGCGCCGCGGCTTCACCGGCGCCGTATTGAGCGGGTCTTCAGGCCAGGAATGCTTCGGGTAGCGGCCGCGCATGTCGGCGCGCACCGAGGGGTAGCCGTTGGTCCAGAAGGTCTCGAGCGACTGGGTGACGGCCAGCGGCCGGCCGGCCGGCGACAGGAGCTCGATCCTCAGCCTAGCGCGGCCCTCGGCGATGGCCGGCGTGCGCGCCAGCCCGAACATTTCCTGCAGCCGCACCCGCAGCACCGGGTCGCCCTCCGTGCCGTAGTCGATCCGCACATCAGCGCCCGACGGCACCTCGATGCGCGAAGGCGCCAGCCGGTCCAGGCGGGAAAGCAGCTCATGCGGGATCATGCCGCGCAGCATCGCCTTGAGGTCGAGCCGCTCGAGATGCGCCTTGCGGGTGATGCCGGCGAGCCAGGGCGTGAGCCAGTCCTCCAGCGTGGCAAGCAGCGCCGCGTCCGACAGGTCCGGCCAGCCGTCATCGGGAAACAGGCGGCGCAGGAACATGGCGCGGGCCCGGAACGCGCGGATTTCATCCGTCCACGGAAGACAGTCCAGCCCCATCTCGCGCGCGCCCCGCGCCATGGCGGCGGCGGCGAGCGCGGGATCGGCGTCGCGCAAGGGCTTTTCCTCCAGCACCAGCGCGCCGAGCCTGCGGCTGCGCGTGGCGGTCACCGCCTGGGCGCGGCTGTCCCAGCTCACATCCGCGCGGGTTTCGATGGCCGCGGCGAAACCGGCCTCGATCTCGGCGAGCGACAGAGGTGCTGCAAGGAATATCTTCTGGTCGCCGGTGCCGCCGTCGGTGGTGGCCACGGCGAGGAAGTCCTCAGTCACCAGCGGGTCATGTTCGGGCAGGATGGCGCCGCCGCCGCCGGACAGCCGGTAGCGCCGGTCGCCGCCGCGGCGCTGGGCGATGCGGTCCGGGAAGGCATAGGCCAGCAGCATGCCCGCACGCGCCTCGCTGTCGCCCTCGCCCGCCGCCGCGATCTGGCGGATCTGTTTCGCGGCCTGGCGGATGCGCTCGCGGGCGGGGCCGCGCAGCTGCGCCAGCCGCGCCGTCACATCGACGCCCGCCTCGCGCGGCAGGCCGTCGCGCTCGGAGAGCAGCGCGGCGAGATCGGCGGCAAGCCCGCTCCGGCCCCTCGCCACCATATGCGCCAGCCGCGGGTGCAGCGGCAGCCGCACCATCTCCTTGCCCATGCGGATGATGCGGCCTTCGGCGTCCAGCGCCTCAAGCCTGATCAGCAGGTCGCGGGCCTGGGCGATGGGCGCGGCCGGCGGCGGGTCGAGCCAGGGCAGAGCCTGCGCATCGCTCACCCCCCAGGCCGCGAGTTCGAGGACCAGCGGCGCCAGGTCGGCATGGAGGATTTCCGGCGCGTCATGGGGCTTCAGCGCGCGGGTCTCGGCCTCCGGCCACAGCCGGTAGCAGACGCCGGGGCCAAGCCGCCCGGCGCGGCCGCGGCGCTGGTCGGCGGCGGCGAGCGAGACGCGGATGGTTTCCAGCGCCGTCATGCCCGAGGCGGGGTCGAAATGCGGCACCCGCTTGAAACCGGTGTCGATCACCGCGCCGATGCCGTCGATCGTCAGGCTCGTTTCGGCGATGGTGGTGGCCAGCACGATCTTGCGCTCGCCCGGGGGCGAGGGCCGGATCGCCTGGTCCTGCTCGGCAAAGCTCATCGCGCCATAGAGCGGGCGCACCACGGTGCCCGGCGGAAGCGCGGCCGTGTCCAGCGCCTCCGCGGTGCGGCGGATCTCGGCCTCGCCCGGCAGGAACACAAGAATACTCTTGTCGGTCTCAGCGAGCGCCCGGCGCACCGCGCGCGCCGCGTCCGCCGCAAGGGTCTGGCGCTGCGCCTTGTCGAGATAGCGCGTGTCGACCGGAAACACCCGGCCCGCCGCCTCGATCACCGGCGCCGATCCAAGATGCGCGGCGAGCCGGCTCGCATCGAGGGTCGCCGACATGGCGAGAATCCTCAGATCGTCGCGCAGCCCGCGCTGGATGTCGAGGCAGAGGGCGAGGCCCAGGTCGGCGTCGAGCGAGCGCTCGTGGACTTCATCGAAGATGACCAGCCCCGTGTTCCTGAGTTCGGGGTCGGACTGCAGGCGGCGGGTGAGAATGCCTTCGGTGACGACTTCGATCCGGGTGCGGGCGGAGACGCGCCGGTCCAGCCGCACGCTGTAGCCCACGGTTTCACCCACCTCCTCGCCCAGTGTTTCGGCCATGCGGTGGGCGGCGTTGCGCGCCGCAAGCCGGCGCGGCTCCAGCATCACGATGTTGCGGCCCTTGAGCCACGGCGCATCAAGAAGCTTCAGCGGCACGCGCGTGGTCTTGCCGGCCCCGGGCTCGGCCACCAGAACCGCGCAGGGGCTTTCGGCGAGTGCCGCCTCAAGCCGCGGTACGATCCGGTCGACGGGTAATGTCAAGCGAGCTCGCGCGCCCAGGGCGGATCGGCGCCCGGCCTCGAACAGGTGACCGCGGCGGCGCGCGCCGCGAAGGCCAGGGCGGCGCTGAGCTGGTCCTCGCCGAGAGCGGCGACTCGCCGCTTGTCGAGCAGCCTCGCCGCTCTCAAGGCGCAGAGGAAACCGGCGGTGAAGGTATCGCCCGCCCCCACCGTGTCCGCCACCTTCACCTTTTCGGCGGGCCGCGCCAGATGCAGCGATGGCGTGAAGGCCTCGACGCCCTTTTCGCCCCGGGTGACCAGCACCATGCCGGCGCCCAGCTTCAGCCATTTGCGGGCGGCGGCGCGGATGTCGTCTTTGCCGGTCATCCAGCGCACGTCTTCATCCGAGAGCTTGAGGATGTCGGCCATGGCGATGAGGCGATGGAGCCTCGCCAGATGCGCGCGGCGGTCCTTGATCTGGCCGGGGCGGATGTTGGGATCGAGCGAGATCACCCGCTTTCCAGCCTCGCGCTTCATCAGCGCTTCCAGCGCGCCGCCGCCGGGCTCCGGGATGAGGCTGATCGAACCGAAATGCAGCGCCTGCATTTTGCCATCGAGCTTCGGAAGGTCGCGCCTGGTCAGCATGCGGCCGGCCGAGTTGTCATCGAAGAACGAATAGCGCGCCTGGCCGCCGCTCAGCTTGACGAAGGCCAGGGTCGAAGGCCGCGCCGCGGTCTTGATGAATTTCAGGCTCACCTTGCTGGCCGTCAGGCCTTCGCGCAGCATGTCGCCGAAGAAATCCTCCGAAAGCCCGGTGAACAGCCCCACCGGCACGCCAAGCCGGCCGAGCGCAATCGCCGTATTGTAAATGGAGCCGCCGCAGAACGGCTGGTAGGCGTCCGCCCCATCCGCCGTCTTGCGCGGCAGGAAATCGATCAGCGCCTCGCCGCAACACAGGATCATGCCATCCCCCCGGATTTCGCACCTCGCGCCGATATGGCCGGTTTCACCGGCGATTGCAATGTGGGGGGCCAGCCATGCCGCATTGCAGCAAGGCGCGAAAGCCGCTAACGGGATGGCGCTCATCAGCAAGACCGGACCGTTTCTCATGACTTCCCGCATCATCCCCGTGGACCTCTTCGATCTCGTGGTCTTCGGGGCCACCGGCGATCTTTCGCAGCGCAAGCTTCTTCCCGCCCTGTTCCACCGCGACCAGCAGGGCCAGATCCCGCCGGGCTCGCGCATCATCGGCTGTTCGCGCCGGGCGCTTGGGTCCGAGGAGTTCACCGCCTTCGCCCGCAAGGCCATCGAAGACCATGTGGCGGCGGACGACAGGCCGCCCGAGGTGATGCAGAGGTTCCTCGCGCGGCTTTCCTACGTGGCGGCGGATGCCGCGCAGGATGGCGGCTGGGCAGATCTCGAACGCGTGCTGGCGCGCGGGGCTGACCGTATCCGGGTGTTCTACCTGGCGGTGGGGCCCGATCTGTTCGGGCCGATCTGCGAGCGCCTCGCGGCCTCCGGCATGGTGACGCCGCGGACCCGCGTGGTGATCGAGAAGCCGCTGGGCAAGTCCGGCGCCTCGGCGCGCGCGCTCAACGAAACCATCGGCCGGGTGTTCGCCGAACCGCAGATCTACCGCATCGATCAGTACCTCGGCAAAGAGACGGTGCAGAACCTGATGGCGCTGCGCTTCGCCAATGCGCTGTTCGAGCCCGTGTGGAATTCGGGCCATGTCGATCATGTGCAGATCACGGTGTCGGAAACCCTGGGCGTCGAGGGGCGCGCCGGTTACTATGACACCGCCGGCGCGCTGCGTGACATGGTGCAGAACCACCTGTTGCAGCTCCTCTGCCTCGTTGCCATGGAACCGCCGGTCTCCACCGATGCCGATGCGCTGCGCGATGAGAAGCTGAAAGTGCTGAAGTCGCTGAAGCCCGTGGCCGGCGACGCCGTCTCGCAACTTACGGTGCGCGGGCAATACCGCGCCGGGGCGGCCAATGGCGGAGCGGTGAAAGGCTATCTCGAAGAGCTGGGGGCCGCCGCCTCGCGCACGGAAACCTTCGTGGCGCTCAAGGCCGACATCGCCAACTGGCGGTGGAGCGGCGTGCCCTTCTATCTCCGCACCGGCAAGCGGCTGGCGAGCCGCGTGTCAGAGATCGTCGTCACCTTCAAGCCGATCCCGCATTCGGTGTTCGACGCCAGCGCCGGGCCGATCGCGCCCAACCGGCTGGTGATCCGGCTGCAGCCCGACGAGGGCGTGAAACTGTGGCTGATGATCAAGGACCCCGGGCCCGGCGGCATGCGGCTCTCGCATGTGCCGCTCGACATGAGTTTCGCCGATGCCTTCAACGTCCGGAACCCGGATGCTTATGAGCGCCTGATCATGGATGTGGTGCGCGGCAACCAGGCGCTGTTCATGCGCCGCGACGAGGTGGAAGCGGCCTGGGACTGGATCGACCCGATGCTCGAGGCCTGGAGCGCCTCCGCCGATCTGCCGAAGCCCTATACCTCCGGCACCTGGGGGCCATCCGCCGCCGTGGCGCTGATCGAACGCGACGGCCGCACCTGGTATGAGGACCAGGACCTGTGATCGCCGAAGAGCGTATGTTCGAGGACCGTCCTGCTCTGGCCAGCGCGCTGGCCCAGGACGTGGCCGGGGAACTGGCCGCGGCCATCGCCACGCATGGCGCGGCGGTGCTCGCCGTTTCGGGCGGCTCGACACCAAAGCTGTTCTTCGCGGCGCTGTCCGAGGCGGCGGTCGACTGGCCGAAAGTCAGGGTCACGCTGGTCGATGAGCGCCAGGCGCCGGAGTCGAGCGAGCGCTCCAACGCCCGGCTGGTGCGCGCCCATCTGTTGCAGGGAAAGGCGGCGGCGGCCACCTTTGTCCCGCTGTACCTAAACCCCGCGGCGGCGGCGCTTCCCGGCTTCGACGTGGCGGTTCTCGGCATGGGCAATGACGGGCACACCGCCTCGTTCTTTCCCGGCGGCGACCGGCTGGCCGAAGCCCTCACCCCCCTCAACGGCGAGCGGCTGATCGAAATCGCCGCGCCGGGGGCCGGCGAACCGCGCCTCACCTTCACGCTTCCCGCGCTGGAACAGGCGCGCAGCCTCAAGCTTCATATCGAGGGGCAGGACAAGAGGCAGGTGCTTGCCCGGGCGCTGGGGCCGGGGCCCGTCGAAGAAATGCCGGTGCGCGCGCTGCTGCGCGGTTCCAAACCCATAACGCTCTATTGGTGTCCGTGAGGTGAAGCCATGGCCGTGACCGAAACCATTTCCGCCGTCACTGAAAAGATCGCGCAGCGCAGCAAGGCGGCGCGGCGGCGCTATCTCGACAAGATCGACGCCGCCATCGCCACCGCGCCGAAGCGCAAGAGCCTGGGCTGCGCCAATATCGCGCATGGCTTCGCGGCCTGCGGCGCTCATGACAAGGACGCGCTCCGCAACGGCAATGCGCCCAACCTCGCCATCGTCACCGCCTATAACGACATGCTCTCCGCCCACCAGCCGTTCGAGACCTACCCCGAGACGATCCGCGCCGCGGCGCGCGCCGCCGGCGGCACCGCCCAGGTGGCGGGCGGCGTGCCCGCCCTGTGCGACGGCGTCACCCAGGGCGAGACCGGTATGGTGCTGTCGCTGTTGTCGCGCGATGTGATCGCGCTCTCAACCGCGGTTGCGCTCTCGCACCAGATGTTCGACGCCGCGGTCTATCTCGGCGTCTGCGACAAGATCGTCCCTGGACTGATCATCGGTGCACTGTCTTTTGGCCATCTGCCCGCCGTCTTCATTCCGGCGGGGCCGATGACCAGCGGGCTCGGCAATGACGAGAAGGCGAAAATCCGCCAGCTCTATGCCGAAGGCAAGATCGGACGCGCCGAACTCCTGGACGCCGAGGCCCGCTCCTATCACGGGCCCGGCACCTGCACCTTCTATGGCACCGCCAATTCGAACCAGATGCTGATGGAGATCATGGGCCTGCATCTTCCGGGTTCGACCTTCGTCAACCCCGGCACGCCCCTGCGCGAGGCGATCACGCGGGAGTCGGCGAAGCGGGCGCTGGCCATCACGGCGCTCGGCAACGACTACCGCCCGATCGGCCGCATCTATGACGAGAAGGCGGTGGTGAACGGCGTCGTGGGCCTTCTTGCCACGGGCGGCTCCACCAATCACACCATGCATCTGATCGCCATGGCGGCAGCGGCCGGCATCGCGCTCACCTGGCAGGACCTGGCCGAACTCTCAAAGGCCGTGCCGCTGCTGACCCGCATCTATCCCAATGGCAAGGCTGACGTGAACCACTTCAACGCGGCGGGCGGCATGGGCTTCCTGATCCGTGAACTGCTGGGCGCGGGGCTTCTGCATGAGGATGTCTCGACCATCATGGGCGCCGGCCTTTCGGGCTACACGAAAGAGGCGCGCCTTGGCGAGGCCGGCGAACTTCAGTTTGCCGATGCCACCCACGCCTCGCATGACGAATCGGTGCTGCGCGGCTGCGCGAGGCCCTTCCAGCCCACCGGCGGCCTCAATGTGCTGACCGGCAATCTCGGCCTCGCGGTGATCAAGTCTTCCTCCATTCCCGCTGACCGCCATGTGATCGAGGCGCCGGCCAAGGTGTTTCATTCGCAGGAAGAGCTGCAGGCCGCCTTCAAGGCCGGGGCGCTCAACCAGGATGTGGTGGCGGTCGTGCGTTTCCAGGGCCCGAAGGCCAATGGCATGCCGGAGCTGCACCGGCTGACGCCGCCGCTCGCGGTGCTGCAGGACAAGGGCTTCCGGGTGGCCCTCGTGACCGACGGCCGCATGTCGGGGGCCTCCGGAAAGGTTCCGGCGGCGATCCATGTGACGCCGGAGGCCGCGGAGGGCGGGCCGATCGCCAAGATACGGGATGGCGACATGATCAGGCTCGACGCCGGTCAGGGCACGCTGAACGTGCTGGCCGATCTCTCTACGCGCGCGCCGGTGAAGGCCGATCTCGCCGCCAATCACAGCGGCACGGGCCGCGAACTGTTCGAGGCGTTCCGGAAAATTGCCAGCGGGGCTGACCGCGGCGCATCGATTTTTGAGGTGGTATGATGAGCAGGGAATATCAGAAGACGCTCGGCCAGGCGCTGGCGCTGGCGCCCGTGGTGCCGGTGATGGTGATCGAGCGCGTGGAGGATGCCGTGCCGCTGGCGCGTGCTCTGGTGAAGGGCGGGCTCCCGGTGCTGGAGATCACGCTGCGCACGCCTGCAGCCATGGACGCGATCCGCGCCATCATCGCCGAGGTGGAAGGCGCCATCGTCGGGTCCGGCACGGTGCTGACGCCGGAGCAGCTGCGTGACAGTCACAGGCTCGGCTGCAAATTCGCCGTCTCACCGGGGGCCACCGGCCGGCTGCTCGGCGCCGCCGAGGATTACGAGATCGACTTTCTGCCAGGCGCCGTCACCGCCTCGGAGGCCATGGCGCTGCTCGAATGGGGCTATGCGATCCAGAAATTCTTTCCCGCCGAACCGGCGGGCGGGGCGGCTTATCTCGCAGCACTCGCCTCGCCGCTGCCGCAGATCCGCTTCTGCCCGACGGGCGGGATCACGCCAGAAAAAGCGCCGGCTTACCTGAAGCTCGGCAATGTGATCACTGTCGGCGGCTCATGGATGGCGCCGAAGAAACTGGTCGAGGCCCAGGCCTGGGCGGAGATCGAGCGGCTGGCGGCCGGGTCCGCCGCCCTGCGCAAGGCCGCGGCTTAGGAGCAGCGGCTTGCGCCAACGCCGCCCGCCATGCCGCATCAGGCCTCAAGTTTGATGGACGTGAGCCGCCAAAACCTTGCTTCACCCGCGGGCTTGACCAGACCATCATCACGGGCGCCGCGGCCAAAGAGCCTCCGCAATCTGCACGGATGCTACGGTCAAGCCGGGTGCGCCGGGAGAGGGGACGTGGCGCACGCCGTTTTTCCCCTCGGTTGATCCGTCTCCGGGCTGGACCGTAATTTGGAACGGTTCTAAACCGGGTGTTCAACAGGGGGCCGCCGTGAAGAGCTTTTCCGACCTCAACGAACAGGAACTCCTGGCGCTCGCCATTTCCAGCGAGGACGATGACGCGCGCGCCTATGCGGGCTTCGCCAATTCGCTGATGGACACCTATCCAGCCTCCGCCAAGGTGTTCATGGAGATGGCCGAGGAGGAGCACGAGCACCGCCGGTCGCTGACCGAGCTTTACCGCCGCAAGTTCGGCGACTTCATTCCGCTGATCCGGCGTGCCGATATCGAGGGCTTCGTGCGCCACAAGCCGGCCTGGACCATCGGCAAGATGAACATCGAGGAGATGCGCCAGCGCGCCGAGGTGATCGAACTCGAGAATTACCGCTTCTACAAACAGGCGGCGGAGCAGAGCAAGGACGAGCAGGTGAGGAAGCTGCTGCTCAACCTCGCCGAAGCCGAAAAGGGCCATGAGTCGATCGCCGTCAAGCTGGGCCTCACCCACCTCACCGCCGACGCCAAGCTGGAAGAGAATGAAGCGAAGCGCCGGCTGTTCCTGCTGCAGGTGATCCAGCCGGGCCTGGTGGGCCTGATGGACGGCTCGGTGTCGACGCTGGCGCCCTTGTTCGCCGCCGCTTTCGCAACGGGCGACACCTGGCAGACTTTTCTTGTCGGCCTTGCGGCCTCGCTGGGGGCAGGCATTTCCATGGGGCTGGCGGAAGGCCTGTCGGATGACGGCAAGCTCACCGGCCGGGGCCACCCGCTGATCCGTGGCCTCGCCGCCAGCATCATGACCACGGTGGGCGGGCTTGGCCATGCGCTGCCCTATCTCATTCCGCACTTCCAGCTGGCGACCTGGATCGCCATTGCCGTCGTGTTCTGCGAGCTGTGGGCGATCTCCTGGATCCGCTACAAGTATATGGATACGCCGTTCCTCCGGGCCTCGATGCAGGTGGCGGTGGGCGGCTTCCTGGTGTTCCTCACCGGCATCCTGATCGGCAGTGCCTGAGCTTCACCCCAGCCTGATCAGCATGGCGCCGGCCACGATCAGCAGCGCGCCGGCCAGCCGGGGCAGGGTGACCGGCTCCTTCAGCAGCCGCATCGACAGCAGCATCACCACCAGGATGCTGGTCTCGCGCAGCGCCGCGACGCCGGCGATGGGCGCCTTGGTCATGGCCCAGATGGCGATCCAATAGGCGCCGCCGGCAAGCAGCGCGCCGAGCACACCGGTTTTCCAATAGGGCGCCACCTGGCGGACCACGCCCGGGCCGCGCATGGCGAGCGCGGCGGCGCTGAGAAACAGAGCATCGAACACGAACACCATGCCGGCATAGGAGGACGGCTGGCCGGAGACGCGGCCGCCGATGCCGTCGACGATCGTGTAGGCGGTGATGAACAGTGACGTGCCGATGGCGAAGAACAGCGTGAGCCCGTCGAGCCGCAGGCCGCGCCGGCCGGCGAGGCTCACCGCCCAGATGCCCGCCACCAGCAGCGCCACGCCGGCCCCGATCGTGAGGTTCACGTCCTCATGCATGAAGCCCCAGGTGACGAGCAGCGTGAGCAGCGGCGCGGCACCCCGCGAGATCGGGTAGACCTGGCTCAGATCGCCGGTGCGGTAGCTGCGGGCCAGGAACAGATTATAGCCGAGATGCAGGATGCCCGAGGTGAGCGCATAGGGAATGCTGGCGGCGGTGGGCGGCGGAAATGCCAGCAGCATGCCGATGCCGCCAACCCCCATCAGCGCCTGGATCAGCAGCAATGACAGGAACCGGTCAAGCCTGAGCTTGACCAGCACGTTCCAGCTTGCATGCATGACGGCCGCGGCGAGCACGGCCAGAAAAACGTGAGGTTCCAAATCGGATGCTCCGTGCTTCCGCTTAGCCCATCAGGACGTAAAGGCGAAATGCTCAGCAGTCGTTGCAGCTGAGCCTGGCGGACTGGCGCGGGACGGCCGCCACTTCCTCGCTGAGGGTGATGGAGGCAAAGCCCAGGATGCTCCTGCCAAGGAAAGCCGCCACCGGCGGCGCATAGGTCATGCAGGCCACCGTGACGATGATGTCACGCTGGTTCTCGATCACATCCGAGAGGGAAGCCAGGTCCGGATCCGGGCACTGGCGGCTGCCCGAGCCGCGTGACCATCGCGGCGTGGCAGACAGCACGCCGCCCGATTTGCGCAGCGCGCGGACGTCGATTCTCATGTCTTGCGCCTGGCCCGGGCCAAGCAACAGCCCCGCCGCCACGAAGTAGTCGTCGATATCCTGGCGCGAGACGATGGTGTCGTTTCGGGCCACCAGATCGGCGACCAGCGCGGTTGCCGTGGCGAGGCGGCGCTGGCTCGCGAGGTAGTCCGCCACATTGACGACGCCCAGGAACAGCAACAGCAGGAATGGCAGCGTCAGCGCCATTTCGACGGCGGCGGCGCCTGACTGGTCGCGTGGAAAGCGCCCCAATGCGGCCCAGCGGCTCCGCATCAGAACGACCCGTTCTTGTAGACGGCGAGCCCGGAAAGACGCCGGGTGCGGGGAAACTCCGGCAGGTTGCCGAACATGTCCAGAGGTCCGAAGAACTGCCAGTCATAGGTGACGATGAGCGAACCGGGCTGTTCGGGGCCACCCGTCTGGTAGCTCGGCTGGTAGGCGCCGCCCGGAGTTTGCGGCCCCACCGCCAGCGGATCGGGCATTTCCTGCGCCAGGTCCGAAAACCGAGGGGCGCTGCGGAGGTCGATATTGATGGCGTCCTCGCAATTGCTGAGGAGCGACGCCTGGCTGCAAAACTTCGCCCGGAATTGCGGCGCCTGCATCTCCGCAGTCACCTTGCCGGAGCGGATCAGGCGGGATATGGCGTCCGTGGCGCTCTGCAGCTGGTGTTGCGCGGCCAGCATCAGACTCACTTCGATGATCGCGAACAACAGGAACAGCAACGGCGCCGCCACCAGCGCGAATTCAACCGCGGTTGCAGCGCTCTCGGAACGGCGGAACTTCCGCATCGCCGATCCGGCTTCCACGGGTGAAACCGGCGCGGTTCTCGATCTGGGGTCTGGCCACTGTGAACACAAAGCTTCCCGGTCCCTGGACAGGCAATCAATCCAAGGCCGGTGTATATGCCACGCCTTTCTGAAAAGACAATCCGAAGAAGATGTTTAGAGTTTATGGCGTGGGGGCGGCGGCTTCGGCCGGGGCCGGAGCCGCTTCGCCGCCAAGCGCCTGCGAGGCGGCGAGTTCCGATTTTGCCCCGACCTGGCCGGCGGCCGCATTGAAGAACTCCTGATTGTCGCCCACCCGGACAACGGGCGCACAGTCACGCGCGCAACTGTAGGTGTTGCGGCCGGCGGGTGAATAGACGGCAAGACTGTCGGGATCGTCATAGATGACGTGGACGCGGTAATCGGCGATGGCGGCGCCATCTGAGTCAAGCACGATGATGTTGGTGAGGCCCGGCCCGCGCGGGTGGACGAACAGGCTCTGGCCGTCAAGCGTGACGTCGGCGATGCTGGGATTGCCGACCACCACCGTGGACGGCAGGCTGGGCAGGTTGATCAGGGCCGATTGATCCGCCGTCACCTGTATCGATTCGGTGGCCACCGCCGCTGAGACCATGCCAGAGGCCGCAGCCGCCACGCAGAGAATTCGCAAGTATTTCAACACGCTTGATAATCTCCGTGAGCGGCGCATTGGGTGAGAACCGCGCGTCGACCATGGCGGGCCAAGGTGAATGTTTCCTTAAGCGCCAGTACCGGCGCAGCGTCTCTTGCGCTCTTAAGTTGTGCTTCTGAAACGGGAGCAGCTGCTGGAATAAGCTGCAACAAGCCAGGGCGTGACAGCTTCCGTAAGGAGAAGAGAATTACCGGAAATTGAAGCTCGAATTGATAGTTTTGCTTACACGTCAAGGCGATAGAGTTAACCCTTAATGGCGGAAGTTCGATCTGGCTTGGTGTGGTTTCCATCTTCAGGTCACAACAGGCTTGACTGAACTATTGCTATTCCGTAAACAAAAAACAAATGTACGACTTGTGGTTATGTATTGAACTAACAATTTCAAGTTGTAATATGATCTCTCTGTTGTCTTAGGAAAGCAAGCATGATCCGCAAGAGCTTCTTTCGAAATGAGTCCGGGGCTACGGCAATTGAGTATTCTTTGATCGCAGCGCTCGTGTCGCTCGTGATCGTGACCGGGATGGCTACGCTTGGAGATTCGATCAAGACGACCTTTACGGGTTTGTCCTCCAGATTGGCGGGTAAATCAGTCAGCAGTTCAGACGGCGGGGGCTCTGGCGGCGATCTGGCGAGCGGACAGAAAACAACCGATTAGTGATGTCAGCATGCGGGCTCCAGGCTCCCGCAATTGGACTGGTGATTGAACGACACAGATGAGAGTAGGGTAGAATAGCATTATGCGGCCTTCCACGCGAAACGAGATTTGCCGGCGCGGCCTTCATGTGCGATGCCATGTCGTGAAGGCGGTGCGGGGCTTTCTCGGGGACGAGACCGGGGCCACGGCCATCGAGTATGGCTTGATCGTCGCGCTTGTCTCGGTCGGTCTCGTCGTTGTGTTGCAGGAAGTGGGTACGGGCCTACGCGACACATTCCAAAAAATCGCCGACACGCTGACACCGAGCTGATGGCGCGGCTGGTGTTGCCGTGCATGGGCCACGAGTGGCCGGTCTGACTGATGTTGATGGAATACCTCATGCACAGATCGCAGGCTGAGCCCCGTCAACTCCAATTTGCTACTAAAATAGCAATATGATTTCAGATGTTTACGCGGTCAGGCCGGAAAAGGGTTGCCGCGGGAGTTCTGGAGCAAGCAGATGATCGCTCACCTGATGATGTTTGCCGCTGACCGGTCAGGCGCGACGGCGACGGCACGCGCCTTGTTCCGCCCTGGGGCCGGCGGGGCTTTTGTGTCCCGGCGTTGTTGTCAACGCTTGCATCAGCGCCGTCGCGAGGTTTCTGGCGCCAGGCAGGCCGCGCGTCCCTATCTTGATCAACGGCCAGGCGAGGCGATGCTGACCGGGTGGGAAAATGCTCCGGCTGACGGTGGCCAAGCCGTTCAAGCGGACAGTTGCGGGCCCCGGAGCGGGCGCTCTCAGGCCTCGGGCAAGTCGCAAGTGGTTTGGTTAACGCATGGCTGAATCGTCCGGGATGATCGCATTACTGCCGGCCTGTGTCTTCGCCCCGCTCATGCTCGCCGCCGGGGCCGGGGACGCCATGACCATGCGCATTCCCAACTGGCTGACCGGGCTCATCGCCCTGGCCTTCTTTCCCCTGGCGATAGGCTCTGGACTGGGCGCTTGGCTGATCGGCCAGCATATGGCTGTTGGTGCGGCACTGCTGCTGCTGGGTTTTGTGCTGTTTTCATTTGGCTTTATCGGCGGCGGCGATGCCAAGCTGCTGGCTGCCGCCGGGCTGTGGTTTGGCTATCCGTCGGTGCTGCCGTTTGTGATGTACACCGCGCTGGCGGGCGGGGTGCTGGCCATCGTCATCGGGCTCTGGTTCATGCTCCGCTGGCACGCCGAAATCTGGGGCCTGTCACGCGGCCCGCCGGCCAGGGCCCTCAGCCCGGATGTACCTTACGGCCTCGCCCTGGCGGCAGGGGCCCTTTTTGCTTCTCAGGGGGCATGGTGGATGGGTCCGTGGCGATAACAGTCATGGTTAATGAAAAATTAAAAGTTGCACGCCAAGGTAGATTAATGACCTCACCTTTGGAATATGAAGGATCGGTCCGATGAGAAAGGTCAGGTTCGCCATACTTGTCGGTTCCCTGTCGGCAGGGCTCCTTGCGGCCTATCTGGCTCTGAACCAGCGGAATGAGACTTCCGGGCTCCACGCGGCCCAGTCAGCCGCGCCGGTGGTGCTGGAATCCACCCCGATGACCGAGGTGCTGATTGCCGCCAAGGACCTCAGCACCGGCGAAAGGCTGGGCGACACCGGCCTTGGCTGGCGCAGCTGGCCGCGCAGCGCCGTGGCGGCCGGCATGATCACGCGGGACGCGGAGCCCGGCGCGGTCGCGGCATTGACCGAGGCGCGGGCCCGGCTGCCGCTCATCGCAGGCGAGCCGGTTTACGATGCCAAGCTGGTCCGTCCGAACGACCGCGGCTTTGTCAGCGCCGTGCTTCCCGCCGAGATGCGCGCGGTGGCAATCAGCATCTCCGACAGGTCAGCGGTCAGCGGGCTCATCCTGCCCAATGACCGTGTCGACATCATTCTCACCCAGCGCCCGGCGGGCGCCTCCGGCAGCCGCAACGTGACCAGCGAAACAGTGCTGTCCAATGTCCGCGTCCTGGCCATCAACCAGACCTTGCGCCAGTCGCCAGACAGTCCCGGCATCCCCGACAGCAGGACTGCGGTGGTTGAAGTCGAGCCGGAGCAGGCCGAGGTGCTGGCCCGCATCGAAAGTGCCGGTGAGCTCTCTCTCGCATTGCGGTCGATCGCTGCCGGGGGCGATGGCGGCAATGGGTCGGACAGGCCGGTGCTGGCCGAAGCCTACCGCAAAGGACGCAATGTCATCACCAGGGCAGAGCCGGTGATCGTCCGTTACGGTCTGCAACGGCAGGCCAGCGGCAACTGAGTCGCGGAAGCGAGGATCATGCGATCGCGTCAGGCTAATTCGACGGGCTTCCGCGCTGTCACCCGGCGGGCGCTCGCCGTCGTCGCGTCAGCCTGGCTCGCGGCGCTTTGCACGCCGGCTCTTCATGTGCCGTCGACGCTGGCGGCGGACGATGAACTGGCGGTTTCCGGACAGTCGGGCCGGTTCCTGCGCTTGGGGCTGTCGAAAAGCGCCGTCGTCAAGCTTCCTACGGCCGCCAAGGACGTGATCGTCGGCGATCCCGAAATCGTCGATGTCATCGTGAAGAACCGCAATACGGCTTACATGTTCGCGCGCAAGGCAGGCCAGACCAACATCTTCTTCCTCGATCCCGATGGCCAGCAGATTCTGCAGCTCGATCTTGAGGTTACGCTCGACACCAAGGCGCTGAAGCAGCTGCTCGACCGGTCGATTCCCGGAAACCGCATCGAGGTGGACAGCACTGGCCCCAGCATCGTCCTCAAGGGCCGGGTCGCCGATGCGATGCAGGGCAAGAAGGCCGAAGACCTCGCCAGGAGGTTCATGGCCGGCAACCAGGGCGAGGCCGATTCAGTGGTGAACCTGCTCACCGTCTCCGAAGGCGACCAGGTCATGCTGAAGGTCCGCGTCGTCGAACTGAAGCGCTCGCTGCTCAAGGAACTTGGCATCAACCTTGAGAACGGCAAGCTCAGCGTCGGCAATTTCAACCTGGATTTCAGCAACATCGCGACGCGGGAGCTGGCGCCCACGATTCTGGAGGCGACGGCCGCTTTCACGGGCCCGGTGCTTAGCGTCGACGCCACCATAAAGGCGCTGGAAACCAACGGGCTTGCCACCGTTCTCGCCGAGCCAACGCTGACCGCGGTGTCCGGGGCTCCGGCGCGTTTCCGGGCGGGCGGCGAATATCCCTATCAGAACTGCGAAATCGGCGACAACACCATCTGCAATACCGAATTCAAGAACTACGGGATATCGCTTGATTTCACGCCCACGGTGCTCTCGGAAGACCGCATCGCGCTTAACATACATACCCAGGTGAGCGACCTTGCGGAAAACAGCTTCGGCACCCAGCCGGTGATCGACAGCCGAGAGGCCCAGACGTCGCTCGAGATGCCCAGCGGCGGGTCGATGATGATCGCCGGGCTGATCAGGGACACCACGCTCCAGAGGCTGCGCGGCACGCCCGGACTCAAGGCGCTGCCGGTTGTCGGCACGTTGTTTTCGAGCCGGCTTTCCCAGTCGGTGCAGACGGAACTCGTGGTCATCGTGACACCCTACATTGTCGGCCCGACGGGCGAGAAGGAACTTGCCACTCCACTCGAACGCTACAACACGCCCTCTGACCTGCAGCAGATTTTCCTGGGCCGGCTGAACCGGGTCTACGGACTGCCGGAAGGCGCGGCCAGCGTGAAGTATCATGGCCAGGTCGGCCATATCGTCGAATGAAACCGGAGGTGGTTATGAACGCCAAGCTGGACATGCGCGCAGCGCCGCGCCAGGCATTAATGGCGGTGGCGCTGGCGGCGGCGGTGCTGGCCGCCGGATGCTCTCAGGATCAGGCTGGCTTCGAGGATGTCTATACGCCGGCCAGTGCCGCCGAGCGCTTTCCCATCGATGTGGTGGAGCGGCCGGTTGGGCTCAAGGTTGCGGCGGGCCACGGCAAGCTCAGCGCCTCCGACGCCAACCTCGTCGCCAATCTCGCGGCTGTCGCCAACCGCCCGGCGTCATCGGCTGTCACCATTTCCTATCCCGCCGAAAGCCGCTACGGACGCAAGGTAGCGGGGCAGGCCGCCGCGATCCTCGCCCGCGAGGGCGTGCCGCGGGCCCGCATCCGCACCGCCGCCTACAACGGCAAGGCTGATACGGTCACGCTCGGGCTGGTCACCAGGGTCGCGGCCACCAAACCTTGCGGCGACTGGTCCGAGAACCTCGCCAACAACTTCGCCAACAAGCCCTATCCCAATATGGGCTGCGCCATGCAGAACAATCTGGCGGCCATGATCTCCAACCCGGAGGACCTGGTGCGCCCGCGGGGCATGCCGCCCGCGCAAAGCGCCGCGCGGGCCAAGCCCATGGAAAACTACCAGACAAACGAGTGGACCAAGCCCACGGCTACCTTCGGCGACGTGAATATGGCGGATTGAGCCTTTGGATAGAATTGTCATGCAAGCCGCCGACGAGTATCGGGGAGGGCCGGACGCCGGACCGGAACTCGCCGTCATGGCGCCGCGCAGCAATATCGAAGCCTTTTGCGAAACGGCGGCGCTGGCCGACGCCATGCGCGCCGCGGCGGCGGACCGGCGCATGGCGCGGGCTCATACCCAGGTTCACATGGGCGGCATTGCCGCCGCCGTGCGCCGCTTCGAGGCGCAGTCGACTCCCAATCTGCTGATCGTTGAGTCGCCCGCCGAGCAGGGCGCGTTGCCCGCGGCGCTCGCCGCGCTGGCAGAGGTCTGCCAGGCCGAAACCAAAGTGGTGGTCACCGGGCGCTTCAACGATGTTGAGCTTTACCGCGAGCTGATGCGCCAGGGCATCAGCGAGTATCTGGTCATGCCGTTGGCCCCGCTGCAGCTGATCGAAACCATCGCCCGCCTGTTCGCTGACGCCAGGGCTGCGCCGGTGGGGCGGGTGATCGCCTTCATGGCTGCCAAGGGCGGCGCGGGCTCGAGCACCATTGCGCAGAATTGCGCGCTGGAAATTTCGAGATACGCCGACCTTGAAACGGCGATCGTCGATTTCGACCTGGCTTACGGAACCGCGAGCCTCAACTTCGACATTGACACGTCTGCCGGGCTTCTGGAGGCCATCGACCAGCCCGCCCGCATCGATCCCGTGCTGCTTGACCGGCTGCTGATCAGGATCGACGGAAAACTGAGCCTGCTCAGCGGGCCTGGCGGGATCAGCCGCGACCTATCCGCCGCCCCCGCCGCGGTGGAGGCTGTCATGCTCACCCTGCGCGCCTCCCTTCCGCGCATCGTGCTCGATTTGCCGATGATGTGGACCGGCGCGGTCAAATCCGCGCTGTTCAACGCCGACCGCGTGGTGATCACCGCCGAGCCAGAACTGGCGAGCCTGCGCAACGCCAAGTTCATTCTTGAGACGCTCAAGGCGGCGCGGCCCAATGACGTGCCGCCGCTTCTGGTGCTGAACAAAACCGGCCTCGCCAGGCGCCCGGAGATTTCCGCCGCCGATTTTGCCAAGGCCGCTGGCGCCGCGTTGTGCGCTGTCATCCCGCACGACCCGCGGAGCTTCGGGGCCGCCGTCAACAATGGCAAGATGCTGCTCGACATGGCGCCGAAATCAAAAGCCGCGCAAGCGCTGCGGCAGTTCGCGCGCCAATTGGCCGGAACGGAGAAGGCCGCGGTCCGGCCCCGGTCCTTCTTCAGCCGGTTCGGAATCTTCAGGAAGACATGATGTTCGGCAAGCGCCCGGGCGGCACCACGTTCAGGAATGTCGTCGCGCCGCCGCCGCCGCGCGGGGCGGAAAACGGCGCCAGACCGGAAGAAGGCCAGGCTTCCGCGGAAGAAGCCGCGCGGGAACTGGGTGCGGAAGCGTCTGGCAACGAGGCTCAGAGCAGCGGAACAGCGCTGTTCCCGGCCGAGGCCCAGACGTTTGAAGCCGCGGGAAGCCTGCGCCGCTCGCAGAACTATTTTGGCGTCAAGGGCACGATCTTCAACGCGCTGATCGACGCCATCGATCTGACCCAGCTGGCTTTGCTCGACCGCGCCGCGGCGCGCCGCGAGATCACTGATATCGTCAACGAGATCATAACGCTCAAGGGTCTGCCGCTCTCGACCGCCGAGCAGGAAGAACTGCTCACCGACATTTGCAATGACGTGCTGGGCTTCGGGCCTCTGGAGCCGCTGCTGGCGCGCGACGACATCGCCGACATCATGGTGAACGGCGCCGACACAACCTTCATCGAAGTGGCGGGCCGGGTGGAGCGGACGGCGGTGCGGTTCCGCGACAATACCCAGCTTCTCAACATCTGCCAGCGCATCGTGAGCCAGGTGGGCCGCCGCGTGGACGAGGCGAGCCCGATTTGCGACGCCCGGCTGCTCGACGGCTCACGCGTCAACGTCATTGTGCCGCCGCTCGCCATCGACGGCCCGGTGCTGACTATCCGCCGCTTCAACCGCGACCGGCTGACGCTGCCGGACCTCGTAAGGTCCGGCTCGATCACGCCGGAGGGCGCCACGCTGCTCGAAATCATCGGCCGGGTGCGCTGCAACGTGCTGATTTCCGGCGGCACCGGCTCCGGCAAAACGACGCTGCTCAACTGCCTTACCGCCTATATCGAGAACGGCGAGCGCATCATCACCTGCGAGGACGCCGCTGAGCTGCTATTGCAGCAGCCCCATGTGGTGCGGCTTGAAACAAGGCCGCCCAACCTCGAGGGCGAGGGCGAGATCACCATGCGCGATCTGGTCCGCAACTGCCTGCGCATGCGGCCGGAGCGCATCATCGTGGGCGAGGTGCGCGGGCCAGAGGCTTTTGACTTGCTGCAGGCAATGAACACCGGCCATGACGGCTCGATGGGCACGCTGCACGCCAACAGCCCGCGCGAGGCGCTGTCGCGCCTCGAATCGATGATCACCATGGGCGGCTTCTCGCTGCCGTCGCGCACGGTGAAGGAGATGATTTCCGAGTCGGTTGACCTGATCATCCAGGCCGCGCGCCTGCGCGATGGTTCGCGCCGCATCACCCATGTCACCGAAGTCGTCGGTATGGAGGGCGACGTGATCGTTACCCAGGATCTTTTCGTGTTCGAAATTCTGGGCGAGGATGCGAATGGCCGGGTCATCGGCCGCCACCGGGCGGCCTCGATCACAAGGCCGCATTTCTGGGAACGGGCCCGCTATTTCAACGAGGAGCGGCGGCTTGCCGGCGTCCTCGAAGCCGCGGCGTTGCCGGACGATTTGCGGTGAGGCGCGGGAAGCTGGCGCATGGTGTTTGACATGGATATCACCCGGCTTGCCATCGCGGCGCTGGCCGCCGTGGCGGTGGGCGGCATCGCCGCCGCGCTGGCGTTTCCGCTGCTTGCGCCCTCATCCGCCAATTCGCGGCTGAAGGCGCTGCTGCGGGAAGACGGCGCCCCGCCGCCGCGCCGGTCGCTGTTCGGCAGGATCGCCGGCGGCGGAAGGGACAGCCGCAGACGCCAGGTACAGGAGACGCTGAAGCAGATCGAGGAGCGCGAGCGCCGCCGCAAGGACGCCTCGCTGCGCGTGCTGATCGCGCGCTCCGGCCAGAGCCTTTCGGTGATGCGGTTCTATGGACTGTCGGCGCTTCTTGGCGCTGCCCTTGCTGCCGCGCCGCTGGCGTTCGGCGTGCCGTGGTATGCGTGCGCCGCGCTGGGCGCCATTGGCGCCGTGGCGATCCCGCGCCGCATCCTCGGCTATCTGGGAAAACGGCGGCAGGAAGCGTTTCTTGACGGCCTCGCCGACGCCGTGGACGCCATCATCCGTGGGCTGAAGGCCGGGCTGCCGCTCTCCGATGCGATGCGGGTGATCGCCTCCGAGACCGGGCCGCCGGTGGGGCCGGAGTTCCTGGAGATCGTCGAAGGCCAGCGGCTTGGCGTTTCCATCGATCAGGGCCTTGAGCGCCTCGCGGAGCGGATGCCGCTGCCCGAAGTGATCTTCCTCAGCATCGTCGTCGGCATTCAGTCAAAGTCCGGCGGCAATCTGGCCGAGGCGCTGGGCAATCTCTCGCGCATGTTGCGCGAGCGCAAGAAACTGAAGAACCGCATAAGGTCGGCGTCGCAGGAAGCCAAGACGTCGGCGATGATCATCGGCTCGCTGCCGTTTCTGGTGGGCGGCGGTCTCATGGTGATGAGCCCCGGCTATCTGGCGCCGTTTTTCGAGACGGCGGCCGGCAATCTGATGCTGGCCGCCTGCTTGCTGTGGATGCTGATTGGCGTTTTGATCATGCGCAAAATGATCAATTTCCGCATGTGAGGCCGGGGGCTGACGATGCTGGATACGCTGCCGGACCTTGCCGCTTCCGAGTTGCTGATCGCCCTGTTGCTGGGCGTGGCGGCGTTCGGCATGGTGATGGGCCTTGCCGGCGCCGCGGCGGGCGGCGATCCTCTGGCGGCGCGCGTCAGGGCGATCGCCGAGGGGCGGGCAAACTCCGGCCCGCGGCGCGGCGGCCAGGGCCGCGGCGCGGAAGTCCGGTTGCGCGAGACGCAGAATGCCGGACTGGCCGCCCGGCTGGTCGACGCCCTGAAGCTCCGCCAGGTGTTCGAGGTGGAGCCGTCGCGCGGGATGCTGCGCCAGGCCGGATACCGGAGCGAGCGGCACCTGGTCGTCCTGCTGATGGCGCGGTTCCTCACCCCGATTGCCGCCGGCTTTCTGGTCTACGCCTATTCCGCCGCGATCCTGGCCAGCGCCATGCCGGCGCAGATGCGCATCGCCGTGACGGTGGCAGGCATATTGACGGGCTACTACCTGCCGGTTCTGGTGTTGAAGAACATGGTGGCCCGCCGCCAGGCCTCGATCTCGCGGGCATGGCCGGATGCCCTTGATCTGATGCTCATCTGTGTCGAGGCCGGCATGGCGGTCGAACCGGCGATGCAGCGGGTGGCGCGCGAGATCGGGTCGATCTCCGAGCCTCTGGAGGACGAAATGTCGCTTACCGTCGCCGAACTCGCTTATCTTCAGGAGCGGCGCAAGGCTTTCGAAAATCTGGCCAAGCGCACTGGCTTGCCGATTGTCAAGGCGGTGGTTACCACGCTCATCCAGTCCGAGCGTTATGGCACGCCGCTGGGCCTCGCATTTCGCGTGCTGGCCCAGGAAAACCGCGAGACGCGCATGGCGGAGGCCGAGCGCAAGGCCGCCGCGCTGGCGCCAAAGCTTACCGTGCCGATGATGCTCTTCTTCATGCCCGCGCTGTTCGTGGTGATCCTCGGGCCCGTGGGATTCAAGGTGATGGAAACGCTGGCGAAATAGATCGTCACCCCTGATCGTTCTGGCTGATCTGCTGCCAGGTGTTGGGCTGCGACAGCATTTTGCGGAGATAGGCCATGTTCTCTTCAACCTGCTCGGGGGGCAAGTCTTGCCGGGCCAGCGCGGTGGCTTCGTCGAAGCGGCCCTGCAGCCCCACCACCAGCGCCAGATTCTGCCTGATGCGCGGGTCCTTGCTGGCGGCGGGCAGCGCGTCGGCCTTGCGCAGCTCAGCTTCCGCCTGCTTGAGATCGCCCTCCAGCGCGTAGGACATGGCAAGGTTGTTCAGGGCCGTGACGTTCTGCGGATCCTTGCTGAGCACCGTCTGGTATTGCGCGCGGGCCTTCTGATAGAGGCCCTGCTGGTCATAGGCCGAGCCCAGCGCCGAAGCGACGCGCCAGTCGGTTTCGCCCCTCTGCTGCGCGGCTTCGAGAATGGCAACGGCGCTCGCCGGATGGCCGGCGGCCACCAGCTTGCGGCCATAAAGGCCAGACAGGCGGGCATTTTCGGGATTGAGTTCAACAAGCCGCCGGTAGACATCGAGCTGTTCCTGGGTCTTGCCCGCTGCCTCAAGGCCGTTGGCATAGGCCAGGCCCTTGTTGATGTCCTTCGGATTGGCGCGCCATTCGGCGTTAAGGCCGGCCAGCCCTTCGAGTGACATGGGCGCGGTCGACGCCGTGGTGAGGCTGCCGTCGCCTGAAAGCTGGGGGGTGGTCTTGCTGCAACCGGCCAGCAGCGTGGCAGCCGCCAGCGCGAGGAAAAGGGCGGTATGCCGCCTGGCCCGTGACATGCGCGAACTCCGCTGCGATTCAGCGCCCGAGTCTGGCGGTCAGTTATCAATATTTGATTAACCATGATGCGGTTTCGCGTTAAGGAGAGCCAGATCACGGAGCCGCCATGACCGATCCTGAAACCGTGCTGAGAGCCTCCAGCAGGAGCGCTGCCCCGATTTCCGTCATCGCCGCCGCCCATTGGCCGGAAGCCCGCGCCAGGCTTGCGCCAGGCTTGCGCCGCTGGGCCGATGCAAACGGCTTCAAGGCGCAGGCGGGCCGCGTGCTCTGTCTGCCGGATGCGGCGGGCGGGGTGGAGCGCGTACTCGCCGGTGCGGCGCCGGATGACGATCCCTTCCTGCTGGCCAAGGCCTGCCGTGGCCTCCCCGATGGCCTCTACGCCTTCGAGGGCGAGGTCCGGCGGCCGGACCTGCTGGCGCTGGGCTGGTGCCTCGAATCCTATGACTTCCACCGTTACCGCAAGCCCGCACCGCCGCCGCCGCGGCTTGTCTGCCCGGCGGGTGTTGACCGCGAGGCTGTGTTGCGCGCCGCCCGCGCCAGCTATCTGGTGCGCGACCTTGTGAACACGCCGGCCTCCGACATGGGCCCGGACGAGCTGGAACAGGCCGCCCGCACCGTGGCCCGGCGGCACCGGGCCAGGCTCAGGGTGGTGTCCGGCCGGCTGCTGGAACGCGGCTTTCCGATGATCCATGCGGTGGGCAAGGCAAGCCCGCGCGCCCCGCGGCTGATCGATTTTTCCTGGGGCCCGGCGCGGGCGCCAAAGGTGACGCTGGTGGGTAAGGGCGTATGTTTCGACACCGGCGGCCTCGACATCAAGCCATCCTCCGGCATGGCGCTGATGAAGAAGGACATGGGCGGCGCAGCCCATGTCCTGGGTCTTGCCCAGATGATCATGGCGGCCGGCCTCAAGCTGAGGCTCCGCGTGCTCATCCCGGCCGTTGAAAATGCGATCTCCGGCAACGCCTTCCGGCCGGGCGACGTGCTGCGAAGCCGTAAAGGCCTCACCGTCGAGATCGGCAACACCGATGCCGAAGGCCGCCTCATCCTCGGCGATGCCCTGTCGCTCGCCGATGAGGAAGCGCCCGACTTGCTGATCGACATGGCCACTCTGACGGGCGCAGCGCGGGTGGCGCTGGGCCCCGATCTGCCGCCCTTCTTCACCGATGACGACGCTCTGGCGGCGGCGATCGCGGAGGCGGGCGACGCGGTCAACGATCCGGTCTGGCGGCTGCCGCTATGGCGGCCCTACACCAGGCTCTTCGAGTCTCCGGTGGCCGATATGAACAACGCGGGCGATTCCGGTTTCGCAGGCGCCATCACCGCGGCGCTGTTCCTCCGCCGCTTCGTGGAGAAAGCCAGGGCGCACGTTCATTTCGACGTCTTCGCCTGGACGCCGCAGGCGAGGCCCGGCCGCCCGAGAGGTGGCGAAGCGCAGGCGATGCGGGCGCTGTTCGAAACGATCCGCCGGCGGTTTTCGGCTTGACCAGTCCGGCAGCCCTTGCCAGCCGGGGCGTTTGCGGACAGCATATTGGCCAGCCCGAACAACGATAATGATGTATAAGCGCGATGCCGGTTGTACTCACCACCGCTCAGGCCCTCACCCTTTTGCGCTGCGTGGCTCTGGCCATGGTGCGCGATGACGAGCCTGACCTGTCCTTGCGCCAGGCCAGCATTCTCCTCACGGTCTATCTTGAGGCGCCACCGCACACGGTGCGCGGGCTCGCGGCACGTCTTGGGGTTTCGAAACCGGTGATCACCCGCGCGTTGGACACCATGGGCAAGCTCGACCTGCTGAGCCGCCGCCGCGACGAGAAAGACCGGCGCAACGTTCTGGTGCAGCGGACGGTCAAGGGCGCGCTCTATCTTGAGCGGCTGGCCGATACCATCGGCGCCTGCGCGCAGGACATCTGATGGCCGCCGCGATGACCCAACCCGACAAGCGCCTTCATGCCTACCGCGATGACCTGGCCGATGCGGCGCTGGCCGGCCGCGTCGAAGCCCGGCGTTTTGTGGCCCCGCGCCTGATGCGGGCGATCGATCCGGTCGTGCCGGTCTACAGGGAGCCGCGCTTTGACTCCATGCAGCTCACCCAGGCGCTGCTGGGCGAAGCCGTCAAGCTGTTTGATGAGCGGGAAGGCTGGGCCTGGGTGCAGCTGGCGCGCGATGGCTATGTTGGTTATGTCAAGTGCAATGCGCTCGCGGCGCCTGGCCTTGCGCCCAGCCACCGTGTGGCCGTGCCGTCCACCTTTGTCTACCCTGCGGCCAACCTCAAATCGCAGCCGGCACAGGCCGTGCCGCTCAACGCCGAGGTAACGGTGCTTGATGAGGTGGGCGCCTTTTCGCGGCTCAGCGACGGGCGGTTCGTGTTCAGCCGCCACCTGAAGCCGGCTGGCGTGTTCGAGCCTGATTTTGTGGCTGTGGCGGAGCAGTTCCGGCATGTGCCTTATCTGTGGGGCGGGAAATCCGTGCAGGGGCTTGATTGCTCCGGCCTCGTACAATTGTCGCTCGAAGCCGCGGGCGCCGCCGCGCCGCGCGACAGCGACATGCAGGAGGCAGCGCTTGGAACGCCCATCCCGCGTGATGATTTTGAAACGCTGCGCCGCGGCGATCTCATATTCTGGGATGGCCATGTGGGCATCATGACCGATGCCAAGACCTTGCTGCACGCCAATGGCCATCACATGATGGCTGTGGCGGAGCCGCTGGCCGAAGCGGCAGATCGCATCGCCCGCCGCTACGGTCCGGTGAGCGGCGTACGGCGGCTTCCATAGCCGTTGTTGCTCGCCTTGCTCCGGCAGGCCGGCGTTCGCCGGCTTCAGAAAGCGCCCGCGGCGCCTCACCGGCGGCCGTGCCGAAAGGCCAAATCTCCGCAGAACCGGCCGCGCCCTCGGTTGACCGCGCGGGCCGGCTGGCGCTCAAGCAGGTCCGGTCAGCTTGAGCAGCGGGCGGCCATTTCCATGCATCTCAACCCACACAATGCTTATCATGCCCGCGCTTGATCCTGGCATCCCCTTACCGCCGCAACGAAGAGGATTGCCCGGTCAAGCCGGTCAATGATGAGAGTTCTTGTCTGGAACGCCTGAGTTCAACCGAGCGCCCGATGCTCTTGCCTCGCTGACGGCGATATCGAGTGTCTTGCCGAGCGCAGCAAATGTCTTTTCGATCTTGGCCAGACTCGTTGCGTGGTTGAGGTCGAGCAAACAGTCGATCTCCCGCCGGTGCAGGTCCATGCGCCGCGCCAGATCGAATTTACGCAAACCGGCCTTATGCATCTGCTGATAGAGCGGAACCTTAACCGCGGCCTGGGCGGGAAGCGTCACCCGCGGGTCGCAGGCCTTTCCCTTCGAGCGCTCCGGCACCGGCTCGCGTTCCGAAATGCGCGCTTCGATCGCCTCCTCAAGAGCTCCAACCGCCCGGGAGAGGGCATCTTCCCGGTCTTCCCCATAAGTGGTCAGTTCCGGAAAATCCGTCGCTACGACCAGAATGGTGCCGTTGCTGTCATTTTCGAGACGCACTCTGTAAGAGATCATTTCCATCCCAAGTCTTTCTTGATCTTTTCAGCCAAGCCCATTCCCTATTCCTTGCCCCCGCCATGGGCGGGCAATTGGGTTTCCCGGCCCTTGAGTTACACGGTGATATGGCTGCCGCCGCCCTTATGAGCCTGAAAGGTGCGGCCTTGCTTGGCCAGCCACTGTCTCAATTCGGCGTCACTCACTGCCAAGGAAAATTTTCCGAAATGCGAGCGCTGGTCAGCCCGGGCTCAGCCGCGCGGCGGCCCGGTCCCGCCCGATCAGCGGCAGAAGCTGGGCCAGTTCGGGCCCATGGCTGAGACCGGTGAGCGCAAGGCGGAGCGGCATGAACAGCGGCTTGCCCTTGCGCCCCGTGGCGGACTTGACCGCCTCGGTCCAGGTCTTCCAGGTGCTGCCGTCCCACGGCTCCGGCGGCAGCAGTTCTTTGGCCGCGGCGATGAAGTCCCTGTCCTCCGCCGCGATGACCGGCGCCACCGGGCCGTCGATCACCAGCCGCCAGGTTTCGGCATCCGCGAGCTTCGCGATATTGCCGCGCACCGCCAGCCAGAAGGCTTCCGTGGCGCCGGCCAGGCGGTTCTTCACAGCCTCCCAGGGCAGATGGTGCAGAAGCTTGGCGTTGAGCTGGGCGAGCTCGGCTTCATCAAAGCGGGCCGGCGCGCGCGACAGCTTGTCCAGCGCGAAGCCGCCGGCCAGCTCCTGGTAATCCGTACACGGATGGATATTATCCGAGGTGCCGAGCAGCGCGGCAAGACTCGCCACCGCCATGGGCTCAAGGCCTGACTCGCGGAGGCCCGCCACCGAGAGCGAGCCCAGCCGCTTCGACAGTCCCTTGCCATCCGCCCCGGTGAGCAGGCTGTGGTGGGCATACTGTGGCGGCGCGGCGCCCAGCGCCTCGGTGATCTCGATCTGCACGGCGGTGTTCACGACATGGTCCTCGCCGCGGATCACATGACTGATCGCGAAGTCGATGTCGTCGATGACCGAGGGCAGGGTGTAGAGATAGCTTCCGTCCTCGCGCACCAGCACCGGGTCGGAGAGGCCCGCGGTGTCGATGGTTTGCGGACCGCGGATCAGATCGTTCCAGGCGATACTCCGGCCATCGAGCTTGAAACGCCAGTGCGGCTTGCGGCCTTCCGCCTCAAGCTTCCCGATCTCAGCCGCCGATAGCCTGAGGGCGGCGCGGTCATAGACCGGCGGGGCGCCCCGGGCCAGCTGGCGCTTGCGGCGGCGGTCGAGCTCATCCGCCGTCTCGAAGCATGGGTAAAGCCGGCCAGCCGCCTTGAGCTGGTCCGCCACCTCGCGATAGCGGGCGAAACGCCGCGACTGCCATTCGACCCGCGCCGGACTGATCCCGAGCCAGGCGAGATCGGCGGCGATGCCGCTGGCGAATTCCTCTGTGGAGCGCGCGACGTCGGTATCATCGTAGCGCAGGATGAAGTGGCCGCCGGATTTCAGCGCGAACAGCCAGTTCAGGATCGCCGTGCGGGCATTGCCGATGTGAATGCGCCCGGTGGGCGACGGCGCGAAGCGGACGGCGGTCATCTCAGCGCCCGTCCCGGAAGGCGTTGGTGACCGGGTAGCGGCGGTCGCGGCCGAAATTGCGCCGGGTGATCTTGACGCCGGGCGCGGCCTGCCGCCGCTTGTACTCCGCCACATAGAGCATGTGCTGGATGCGGCGCACCAGGGCTTCGTCGTAGCCGGTCGTGGCCACGATTTCCGAAACCGGTATTTCGCGCTCAACGAGCCCTTCGAGGATGGCGTCGAGCACCTCATAGGGCGGCAACGAATCCTGGTCCTTCTGGTTCTCGCGCAGTTCGGCGGTGGGCGCCTTGGTGATGATGCGCTCCGGGATCACGCGGCCCAGGCTGTTGCGCCAGCTCGCCAGCCGGTAGACCTCGGTCTTGTAGACGTCCTTGATCGGGTTGAAGCCGCCGTTCATATCGCCATAGAGCCCCGCGTAGCCCACCGCCACTTCGGACTTCTCGCCGGTGGTCAGCACCATGGCGCCAAACTGGATGGAGATCGCCATCAGGATCACGCCGCGGCTGCGTGACTGCAAATTCTCCTCGGTGATGCCGGGCGGCGTTCCCGCGAACAGGGGTGCCAGCGCCGCGAGGAAGCCTTCAACCGGCTGCTTGATCGGCACCACGTCATAGCGCACGCCCAGAAGCTTCGCGCATTCCTCCGCGTCCACCTGGCTTTCGCGGCTGGTGTAGGCATAGGGCAGCATCACGCAATGCACCCTGTCCTTGCCCAGCGCGTCCACCGCCATGGCGGCGACCACGGCGGAATCTATGCCGCCGGAAAGGCCCAGCACCACGCCGGGAAAGCGGTTCTTCAGCACATAGTCGCGCAGGCCCAGCACGCAGGCTTCCCAGGTTTCCTTCTCGTCTTCGGGCAGCGGCACGATCTCGCCCGGCAGGCAGTGCCAGCCATCGGGGCCGCGCCGCCATTCGGTGAGCGCGATCTCTTCGCGGAACATCGGCAGCTGCCAGGCCAGCGAGCGGTCGGCATTGATCACGAAGGATGCGCCGTCGAAGACGAGTTCGTCCTGGCCTCCCACCTGGTTGAGATAGACCATCGGCAGCCCGGTCTCGGTGACCCGCGCCACCACCAGATTGAGCCGCACATCGTCCTTGTTCTGCTCGAAGGGCGAACCATTGGGCACCAGCAGCATTTCGGCGCCGGTCTCGGCCAGGGTCTCGCAGGTCTCTTCCGTCCAGATGTCCTCGCAAATGGGCACGCCGATGCGCACGCCCTTGAAGGCGATGGGGCCGGGGGCAGGGCCGGGGTCAAACACCCGCTTCTCGTCGAACACGCCATAATTGGGCAGATCGAACTTGTGGCGCAGCGTCTCGATCCGGCCATTGGCGAGCAGCGCCATGGAGTTGTGAAGCTTCTCCCCGTCGCGCCACGGCAGGCCGATCAGCACGGCGGGGCCGGAGGCGGTATCTTTCGCCAGTTCTTCCACCGCCAGACGGCAGGCCGCGACGAAGGAAGGCCGCAGCACCAGATCCTCCGGCGGATAGCCGCAGATGAACAGTTCGGGAAACAGAATAAGATCGGCGTCCGGCGCCTCGCGCAGCACGTCGCGGGCCCGCGCGAGATTCGCGTTGATCGCGCCCAGCGTGGGGTTCACCTGGGCGAGTGCGATGATGAGTCTGTCGGTCATGACGGCGGTCTTAGCGGATCGGGGTCTGGCCTTCAATTGCGCGGCGTTGACGGACCCGCGCCGATGCGGGAAGAAGACGGCCATGATCCTCAAGAGCCTTCTCGCTGCCCGGCCGGCGGCTGACAAAGCGTTGCTGGCCTCAGGCCGCGCTGATCTCTCCTATGGGCTGTTCGCCGAACTGGTGAGCGAGACGGCGCGGGCGCTGCGCGGCCTCGGCCTCGCCCGCAATGACCGGCTGGCCATCGTGCTGCCGAACGGGCCGGACATGGCGGCGGCCTTTCTCGCTTCCGCCTCGGCCGTGACGGCGGCGCCGCTCAACCCCGCCTACCGCGAGGATGAATTCCATTTCTACATGGATGATCTCCGCGCCAGGGCGCTGCTGGTGGAGGAGGGCAGTACCTCACCCGCCGTCGCCGCCGCGCGGCGTCTGGCCATTCCCGTGCTGACGCTGAGCCCGGCCCGCGAGGCCGGGGCCTTCACGCTCTCAGGCACTGCCGCCGGCCCGCCGGTGCGCGAAGGCCTCGCTGTGGGATCCGATGTGGCGCTGGTGCTGCACACGTCCGGCACCACCTCGCGGCCCAAGATCGTGCCCTTGACCCATGCCAACCTGCTGGCCTCGGCCAACAACATCCGCAGCACGCTGCGCCTTGCCGGGCAGGACCGCTGCCTCAATGTGATGCCGCTGTTTCATATTCACGGGCTGGTGGCGGCGATCCTCGCCAGCCTGAGTGCGGGAGGCTCCATCCACGCCACGCCCGGCTTCAACGCGCTTCAGTTCTTCGGCCAGATCGCCGAGGCGAGGCCCAGCTGGTACACGGCGGTGCCGACCATGCATCAGGCGATCCTGGCGCGCGCTGACCGTAACCGGGAGGTTATCGCCGCCAACCCGCTGCGGTTCATCCGGTCGAGCTCGGCCTCCTTGCCGGCGCCGGTTTTCCACGCTCTCGAGGCGGCCTTCGGCTGCCCGGTCATCGAAGCCTATGCGATGACCGAAAACGCCCACCAGATGACGTCCAATCAATTGCCGCCGGGCAAGCGCAAGCCTGGCCTCGTCGGCTGTGCGGCGGGCCCTGAGGTGGCGGTAATGTCGCCCGATGGCCGGCTGCTGGGCCCGGGCGAGGAGGGCGAGGTGGTGACCCGCGGACCGAATGTCACCCCGGGCTACGAGAATAATCCCGCCGCCAATGAATCCGGCTTCGCCTTCGGCTGGTTTCACACCGGCGACCAGGGCTTCATGGACGAGGATGGCTTCCTGAAGATCACGGGGAGGCTGAAGGAAATCATCAACCGCGGCGGCGAGAAGGTGGCGCCGATGGAAGTCGATGAGGCGCTGATGGCCCATGAGGCCGTGCATCAGGCGGTGGCCTTTGCCATGCCGCATGACATGCTGGGCGAAGAGGTGGCCGCCGCTGTCGTGCTGCGCGAGGGCAAGACGGCGAGTGAGCGGGAACTGAAGGATTTCGCCGCCCGGAAGCTGGCCGCCTTCAAGGTGCCCAAACGCATCGTGCTTCTCGATGAGATTCCAAAAGGTGCGACCGGCAAGCTGCAGCGCATCGGCCTGGCGCAGAAACTGGGGCTGGCATGACCCGCATTTGCGTTTTCGGCGCGGGCGCCATCGGCGGTTATGTGGGCGCCAGGCTGGCGCTGGCCGGCGAGGCGGAGGTCTCGCTGGTGGCGCGGGGTGCTCATCTGGCGGCCATGCGTGACCGGGGCCTGACGCTGAAGCAGGCCGGAGAAACGAAGCAGGTCTATCCGCGGGTCACCGACACGCCGTCCGAGCTGGGCCCGCAGGATTATGTGATCCTCACCCTCAAGGCGCATGGGCTGGCTGGCGCCATCGATCAGCTGCTGCCGCTCCTGGGGCCGGATACCGCAATCCTGTTCGCGCAGAACGGCATTCCGTGGTGGTATTTCCATGGCGCCGGCGGCCCGCTCGAGGGAACGCGGCTGGAAAGCGTTGATCCCGGCGGCGTCATCTGGAACCGGCTCGGCCCGGAGCGGGCGCTGGGCGCGGTGGTCTGGCAGGCGGCCGAGATGGAAGCCCCTGGCGTCATCGCCCACCATTATGGCGACCGCATGCCGCTCGGCGAGCCGGCGGGCGAGAAGAGCGAACGGGCGGCGCTGCTGAGCCGGCTGCTCACATCGGCGGGAATCAAGAGCCCGGTGAGGCCCAACCTGCGCGGTGAGATCTGGCTGAAGCTGTGGGGTAACTTGAGCTTCAACCCGGTGAGCGTTCTCACCGGCGGCACGCTGGTCGATCTTGCCACCGACCCTGGCGCCAGGCGGGTGATCCGCACGAGGATGGAAGAGGCGCGGGCGGTTGCCGCAAAGCTCGGCATCAGCTTCGCGGTCGATGCCGAGGAGCGCATGGACATGGCGGCCCGCGTCGGCGCCCACCGCACCTCGATGTTGCAGGATGTCGAGGCGGGCCGGCCCACCGAACTCGATGCCCTGCTGGGCGTGGTGATCGAGCTGGCGCGGCTTGTCGAAACCGATACGCCATGCTTGAAGACGATCTACGATCTCTGCAAGTTCAGGTGCGACAGGGCCTTGGCGGTCACCCGCCAGACATGAGGAAGGCCAGCCATGCGGCTCGACAATGAAAAACCGGATTATGACAGCATCGAGGACCGCCGCGGGCAGAGCGGAGGTTTTGGTTTTCCGGGCGGCCGCCGTGGTGGCCGGATCGTGGTTCCGATGGGCGGGTCGCGGGCCGGCGGCTTCAGCATCAAGACGCTGCTGTTTCTCGTCGTCATCTATTTCGTCTTGAAGCTGCTGGGCGTCGATCTGCTGCAGGGCTTCGATCAGGGGCCAGCGCAACAGAGCGGGACCGATACCTCGATCACCGTTCCTGACACCAGGCTCGATCCGGCGTCCGACCCGGCCGCCTCCGCCGGATCTGGCTCCAACAGCGGTAATGTCCAGACGGACGCCGGCAAGGAGTTCGTGGCGCGGGTCCTCGGCTCCAACAACCGGGTCTGGAGCGATATCTTCAGCCAGATGGGCGAAACCTATGCCAAGCCAAAGCTGGTGCTGTTCGACGGCGCCGTGCAATCGGCCTGCGGCATGGCGCAATCGGCCATGGGGCCGTTCTACTGCCCGCCCGACCAGAGGGTCTACATCGACCTCAGCTTTTATCAGGACATGAAGAACGAGCTCGGCGCCGGCGGGGATTTCGCGCAGGCCTATGTGATCGCCCATGAGGTGGGCCATCACATCCAGAACCTGTTCGGCATCGCCAGCAAGGTTTCCGCCTTGCGCATGCGGGTATCGGAAGCGGAGGGCAATGCCCTGTCGGTGCGCATGGAGCTTCAGGCCGACTGTTTTGCCGGCATCTGGGCGCAGGAAGCCAATGCCTCCGCCAATCTCCTCGAGGATGGCGATATCGAGGAAGGCCTGAACGCCGCCGCCGCCATCGGCGATGACCGGCTGCAGCGCCGCGCCCAGGGCTATGTGGTGCCGGAGTCATTCACCCATGGCAGCTCGGAGCAGCGCGTCAGGTGGTTCAAGCGCGGCCTTCAGGCCCAGAGCCTGAGCGATTGCGACACGTTCAACACCAACGACCTCTGAGTTTCCACACAGCTGCTCGCCATTGTTGACTGAAATCAAGGTCGCGGCGCCCCCCTCCGCCTAGCGTTGTCCATGAATTCATGGAACCGCCAACAGGAGGGATTATGACGAAGAAGATTCTTTGCGCCACGGATGGCACCGAACACTCGGCGCATGCCGTGGAACTCGCCGCCACCCTGGCTGCCAGGCTGGGAGCCAGGCTGTCGATCTGCGCCGTGAACGTCGCGCATGGCGGGGCCCGCGGGCCGCTGATCTACGCCTGGGAAGACGACCAGGTGAAGAAGGTGCTCGATTCCGCCGCCGCCGTTGCCCGCCAGGCGGGCGCGCATGCGGTCGAAGAACTGGCACTGAGGAGCCGCGAGGCGGCGTCGGCGATCGTGCAATATGCCGAGGAGAACGGCTTTGACCACATCGTCGTCGGCACCGGCGACAAGCGCGGCGTTTCCAGGCTGGTGCTGGGTTCGGTGGCCGCGGATGTGGCCGGCCGCGCCCATTGCAGCGTGACGGTGGCGCGCTAGGCGCGGGGGCGGTCTTGTGCATCTCCCCGGCTTGGCGCAAAACCCGCCAATTCGGGGAGACTGATCTGCGTGGCTGATGACATCTCGATCCTGCGTGGCCTGTTCGATGCCGCCGTGGAAGCGGCCAATCCGGTGACCGCCGTCATGCGCAACCTGCCGGACCGGCCCAGAGGCCGCACCGTGGTGATCGCGGTGGGGAAGGCCGCCATGCCGATGGCCAAGGCGGTGGAAGACAGCTGGGATGGCCCGCTCGAGGGCCTGGTGATCGCCCCGCATGGCTACGGCCATGCCCTGAAACGCCTTGACGTCATTCACGCCAGCCACCCGGTTCCGGATCAGACGAGCCTTGCCGCTGCCGAGCGGGCTCTGGCGCTGGCAGCCACACTGGGTCCCGACGATCTGCTTATCGCGCTCATTTCCGGGGGCGCTTCGGCGCTGATGTCGAAGCCGGTTCCCGGCATTTCGATTGCCGAGAAGTTCGGGCTGGTGAAAGCCGTGCTGAAATGCGGCGCCAACATCGGCGAGCTCAACTGTGTGAGAAAACAGATCTCCGCGGTCAAGGGCGGGCGTCTGGCGCGCGCCGCGGGCCGGGCGCGGATTTGCACCCTGGCGCTGTCGGATGTGCCGGGCGACGATCCGGCGGTGATCGGGTCGGGGCCCACCGTGCCGGATCCAACCCGCAAGGCCGACGCACGCGCCGTTCTGGAGCGCTACCGGGTGCCGGTTCCGCCGGCGATCAAAGCCTGGCTCGATGGCCCTGACGAGGACCGGACCATCATCAGCCCGCAAACGGAAACGCGGGTGATCGTCTCGCCCTATGAATCCTTCACTGCCGTCCGGCGCAAGGCGGCGGCACTCGGGCTTCCGGTTCTCTATCTCGGTGACCGGATCGAGGGCGAGGCGCGTGACGTGGCAAAAGTTCATGCCGCCATCGCGCTGGAAATCGCCACGCGCGGCGAACCGCTGGCCCGGCCATGCCTGGTGCTGTCGGGCGGCGAAACCTCGGTCACGGTGCGGGGAACCGGGCGCGGTGGCCGCAATGTCGAGTTCCTGCTCGCGCTGGCCGTGGCGCTGGGCGGTGAGCGGTCGGTCCATGCGCTGGCCGCTGACACCGATGGCATCGACGGCATGGAGCCCATCGCCGGGGCGGTCATCGGGCCCCGAAGCCTGGACCGGGCGCGGGCGCTTGGCCTCGATCCCGCGGCGGTGCTGGCCAATAATGATGCCCACAGCCTGTTCGAGGCGCTGGGCGACCAGGTGGTGACCGGTCCCACCCACACCAATGTCAATGATTTCCGCGCCATTCTGATCCGTTGAGCGGAAAGCAGACGGCGGAACCGAAATACGCCAGGCGCGATCGAGCCGCGACCCGGACTTACGGCGTGATCCCGGATGCCGGGCGGCCTCAGGTGGCGCAGAGTCCCGCCGTGCCGCGCCGGTCCTCGACTTCGACGATCCACAGATCGGGGTCGGCGCGCTGCCGCCGTTCGAGCAGCGCCATGGCCTCGGCCGGGCCTTGCGGCGGCACGTTGTCGGCGCTCGAGCGCCGTTCGCCGTCCTCGTCGTGGGAGGGGCCGGGCGCCGGGCTGAACAGATGGCAGGTGCCGTCGAGATGGTTGACGATGACGTGGACCGCGCCGGCCTCCTCGGCCCCTTTGCGGATGACCGCGCCGAACATGCCCTCCACGCCGCAACGCCGCAGAAAGGCGCTCACCCAGATCGCCGTTTTGAGGCGCAAGCTTCTAGGGGCTCGCGGGCTCGGACTGGGCCGTTGCCCGGTCGAGTTCCGCCACCAGCGCGTTGTCGATCTCGCCGGTCTCCGGCATGTTGCGCGCCTGCTGGAAGGCCATGATCGCGTTCCGCGTCTGGCGGGTCAGTTCGCCGTTGATCTCGCCCGGGCTGTAGCCAAGGTCGGCGAGACCGGCCTGCACCCTGCGGATCGCGGCCCGTATCTCGGCGTCGGGCGCCGCGGCGATGCTGCCGGTGAACAGCGAGGCTTCCGCGACCTGGCGGGTGAAGCGGATGTGTTCAGCGAGATCGGACGTCGCTTTGCCGTCGGGCGGCAGGCCCACCGCCTGCTGATAGGCGGCGATCGCCTGGCGGGTCTTGCGGCCGTTCACGCCGTCGACGGGCCCCTTGTAGTAGCCGGTGGTGATCAGCTCGCGCTGCACCGCCTCGACCACCGGATCGTATTTGAGCTGGATGGTGCGCGCCCCCTCTTCCGGAAGCGCCTCGCCCGAAAGGGTGTCCGGGGCGGCCTCCGGACCCGCCTCGGCGATGCCGGGCCGCGGCGCCTGGCCGAACATCGCGTTGCCGGCGATGGCGAACGCCAGCACGGCCGTCAGACTCCACACGGCCGCCGGTATGATCCGCCGCCGGCGCGTTTTCTTTTCGAGACCGTCACGCATTCCCGACCCGATAACCGCTGTTCCGGAGCCCAGCCGCGATGGGCGCCATCGATACCCCTCAACCTTGCACCGCTTGCGGTTAACGAAAGCTTTCCGCCAGCCGGCAGCAACGTGGCACAGCCGCTTTACCGAAAATAAGCCAGGCCTGTTCAGGTCTGGTCAACATAGGCCGGGCTATTCCAGAACGCGCAAGGGGCGGGGCATGCGTATCTTCCGGACATTGATCCTTCTGACTGGCGCGGGGCTGCTTCTGCCATCGCCGCCGGAAGGCTGGCGGGCGGCGGAGCAGGGCGCGCCGGAGCCCTCAACCCTGGAACTTCTCACCTCGGCGGGCGCTGCCGCCTCGGATGCGGCCTCCTTCTGTTCGCGGCAGCCGGAGGTTTGCAGCGTTGCTGGCTATCTTACCGAAAAACTGACCGCCAAGGCGCTCTATTCCGCCTCGCTCGTCTGGGGCTGGGCGGAGCGCGACGCGCCGCAGCCGGCTGAAGCCAGCGGCCCCTTCGCCGCCATCTCGGTGGCCGGGGATGTTCCGGATGCACTGCCGGCGGAACAAGCGGGGCAGTCGACGCTGGGGCTCGATGATCTGATCCCGGAATGGCGGGGGCCTCAGAAAGGCGGTTGAGCTTGGGGCCCGCGCCGCCTATCTCAGATGGATCGTTTCTCCAGCCGGAAGGCCAGCTCCTTGACCGCCATCGACGACCTTATCGCCGACTTCGACATCCTCGACGACTGGGAGGACCGCTACCGCCATGTCATCGAACTGGGCCGCCAGCTGCCGCCGCTTGCCGGGGCCGCCCACAGCCCGGAGAACAAGGTGCGGGGCTGCGCCAGCCAGGTGTGGATCATCTCGGCGGCGAGCGGCAACACCGCCGACCCGGTGCTGAGCTTCCAGGGCGACAGCGACGCGCTGATCGTCAAGGGTCTGATCGCCATCGCCTTCATGATCTATTCCGGCAAGACCGCGCGGGAAATTCTCGCAACGGATGCCGGTGAGGTGCTGGGCCGGCTCGGCCTGGCGGGCCATCTGACGCAGCAGCGCTCCAACGGCTTTGCCTCGATGATCGCCCGCATCAAGCAGGATGCGCGGGCTGCCCTTCAGGCCCCGGCCGCCTCCTCCGGCCGCGGAATCGACGGGCGGTAGTCCGCAAGACCCCAGTTGAGGATCTGGCCGGCGGGACGGGCCGGGTGTTCCAGAAAGCCATAGTGGCGGGCCAGCGCGGTGAGCGCCAGGCCCAGCACCGCCTTGCCGCGGGGCCGCGGCAGGGTCAGCAGCCGTTCGGCCTGCTCAAGCCCGGCGGACAGGCAGCATACATGGGCGAGAATGCCGCTAAGTTCTGGCCCGACGCTGTCAAGCGCGCGGAGATACCGTTCGCGCGCCGCCAGCGCCTGGTCGCTGGCTTCGGCGGCGCTGTTGGAGGCCCGGCTTCCCGCACCCGCCAGATCCCAGTTGGTGGTGACACGGCGGTTCAGCATGGCGCGTTCGAAATCGCGCCGCAGCCGCTCTCCGGCCAGGAATTGCACTTCGCTGATCAGCGGCGCGCCGTTCTTGCCGCGCCTTGACCTGAGCCAGGCGAGCGGGCTTTCGGCCGCGTTGAAGCCGGGCTGGGCATTGGGCCCCGGGTCCGGGCGGAGCGGACGGTGGGCGGTGAGGGTCTCGGTCGGACGGGAAGCGTGATGCATGGTCTGGGTCCTCCTGGCGTCGGACCCCAACATAGGAAATAAATCAGAAGGAATCAATACCTGTTTTTCGTTTATTTTCCTGAAACGTTTTCATGTCCACAATCAGGCGAGATTGGCCAGCCGTTCATCGTGTTCGAGGCCGGAGAGGAAATAGTCGAGGCCCAGAACCATGTTGACGCCGCCGCCGGCGGCGGCCAGCGGCAGCCGCAGCCAATATTGCACCAGGTGCTCCTTGTTGACGCGGGGGCCGCGCACGATTCCCTGGGTGGGCTTGCCGTCGAACACGGTGTGGCGGTAAGCGGCCAGCCAGTAGTCCTGCTTCTCTCCCAGGTCGAGATCGCCGATGGTAAGCCCGGTGATCTCGCGGTCGAAGACATCGCGCAGCCTGGTGCCGGCCAGCCGCACGCGGCTTTGCTTCACATCATCGGCGACATCGATCAGGCTTACGAAAGGCAACAGGCGCGGAATGTCGGCGGGATTGATATCGGCCCGGCTTGGCATCGGCTTGCCGCCGCCGCAAGATAACCAGTAATCGTATAATTGCCGTTGCTCGGGCACCACCAGTTGTGCCCTGAACGCAATGTTGACCGACCCCATAGCCAACGCCGCCCCTTCGCGAATCACCGCCCCATTCAGTGCTTTCGTTTATGAATCGTGAATGGCTGATCCGCAAGAGTCGGCGGCGCAAAAATTGTTGCGCCCGTCAGGACTATTTCCCGCGCCGCTGCCCCAGGCCCATGTTCTTGGCGAGCGCCGACCGCGAGGACGCGTAGTTCGGCGCCACCATCGGGTAATCATGCGGCAGGCCCCATTTCTCGCGGTATTGTTCCGGGGTCAGACCGAACTGGGTGCGCAGGTGCCGCTTCAGCGACTTGAACTTCTTTCCGTCCTCGAGGCAGATGAGGTAGTCGGGGGTGATGGTTTTCTTGACGGCCACCGGCGGCCTCGCTTCGCCGCTCTCCTCCCGGTTGGCGGCGGACGCGGCGGCAGCTTCGAGGGCGCGATACACTTCGCCGATCAGCCCCGGCAGCTCGGCCGGGGCGACCGGATTGCGGCCCACATAAGCAGCAACGATCTGACTGGCCAGTTCTATCGTGGTCGGTATGTGATCCATGACTGGCTGGCCTTTCTAATTGTAAGAAGCACGATGATATTGTGAATACGTGAGCGCAATTTTTCCGGCAAGAGGGCTTCCGCTTGTGCTTCACTTTTTTTCCCTCATGCTCCAAAATGCGGCGGAGAAAGCGAGAGATCAATGCCCAAGATCGAAAAGACCGACGCCGAGTGGCGGTCCGGCCTGTCGCCAGCGGCCTATCACGTCCTGCGCGCCCACGGCACCGAGCGGCCCGGCACCAGCCCACTCAACCATGAGAAGCGCAAGGGCGTGTTTACATGCGCTGGTTGCGGACGGCCATTGTTCGCCTCTGAAACGAAGTATGAGTCCGGCACCGGCTGGCCCAGCTTCTGGGCGCCCGTCAGCCCGGACGCGGTTGGCGAGTCGGAAGACAGGTCGTGGTTCATGAAACGCACTGAAATCCATTGCGCCGATTGCGGCGGCCATCTTGGCCATGTTTTTCCGGATGGGCCCAAGCCCACAGGCTTGCGCTATTGCATGAACGGCGCCGCACTCTCCTTCAAGCCCGCCGGCGGAGCGGAATGAGATGGCCGTTCCGCAACCGCCCCGCGCCGCGCGCCGGCCGCGCACCGAGACCTGGCACGGCTACGAGAAGCTGGATGACTACCACTGGCTGAAGGCCGCGAACTGGCAGGAGGTGATGCAGGATCCCTCCCTTCTGCCCGCCGACATCCGGGCCTATCTCGAAGCCGAGAACGCCTATCACGTGGCGGTCATGGCGGATACCGGAGCGCTGCAGGAAAAGCTGTTCGCTGAACTGAAAGGCCGCATCAAGGAAGACGACACCACGGTGCCGGCCCCCGACGGGCCGTTCGATTACTTCACCTCCTACGTGACCGGCGGGCAGCAGCCGCGCTTCTGCCGCAGGCCGCGCGGCCAGCCGGGACCGGAGCAGCTGCTGCTCGACGGCAACGCGCTGGCCAAGGGGCGTGATTATTTCCGCTTCGGCGGCGTAAGCAATACGCCGGACCACAGCCTCATCGCCTGGTCATTCGATGGCAACGGCTCGGAGTTCTTTGAATTGAGAGTCCGTCATGCCGGATCGGATACGGATTTGCCGGACGTTCTCCACAACACGGCGGGCGGCGCCGCCTGGGCGGCGGACGGCAAGAGCTTTTTCTATACGCTGCAGGATCCCAACCACCGGCCGCTCAAGACCTACCGCCATGTGCTGGGAACGCCGCAATCCGCCGACACACTGGTTCACGATGAACCGGATACGGGCAAGTTCACCGATGTCTCGCTGACCATGTCCGAGAAGTTCATCGTCATCGGCATCCACGACCACGACACGTCCGAGTGCCGCGTCATCGATGCGGCGCGGCCCGGCGCGGCGCCGCGCCTCATCGCCCCGCGGGTGGATGGCGGCGAATACGATCTCGAGGTCTGGGAGGACCGCTTCATCCTGCGCACCAATGCCGGTGGCGCCGAGGACTACAAGCTGGTCTCGGCGCCGCTCGATCATCCGTCTACGGAGAATTGGGCCGATCTCGTTCCCCACCGCCCCGGCGTGTTCATCGTGGGCTTCATCGCGCTCAAGCGCTGGCTGGTCCGGCTGGAGCGTGAGAACGCCCTGCCGCGCATCGTGGTGCGCGACATGGCATCGGGCGAGGAACATACCATCGCCTTCGACGAGGAAGCCTATGCTCTGGGCTTTGGCGAAATGCGCGAATACGACACCGACGTCCTGCGCTTCACCTATTCCTCGATGACGACGCCGGCCCAGGTGTTCGATTATGATATGCGAAGCCGCGCGCGCCGCCTGCGCAAAATGCAAGAGGTGCCGAGCGGGCACGACCCGGCGGACTATGTCACGCGGCGCATCTTCGCGCCCGCCCATGACGGCGAGACGATCCCGGTGACGTTGCTCTACCGGAAAGGCACGGCGCTGGACGGCTCATCTCCACTGTGGCTCTACGGCTATGGCTCCTACGGCATCTCGCTTCCGGCATCGTTCAACACCAATATCCTCTCCCTGGTGAACCGCGGCTTCGTCTATGCCATCGCGCATGTGCGGGGCGGCCAGGAAAAAGGGCGGCGCTGGTACAAGATGGGCAAGCTGTCGCTCAAGCAGAACACCTTCAGGGATTTCATCTCCTGTGCCGAACACCTGATCCGCGAGCGCTTCACGGCGAAGGGCCAGATCGTGGCGCAGGGCGGCAGCGCCGGCGGCCTGCTGATGGGGGCGGTGGCCAACATGGCGCCCGGCCTGTTCGGCGCCATTGTGGCCGAGGTGCCGTTCGTCGACGCGCTCACCACCATGCTCGACGATACGCTGCCGCTGACTCCGCCGGAATGGCCCGAATGGGGCAATCCGATCCAGGACAAGGCGGCTTACGAAAACATCTTGGCCTATTCGCCCTATGACCGGATCGAGGCCAAGGACTATCCCCATATCCTCGCGGTGGCCGGGCTCACCGATCCGCGCGTCACCTATTGGGAACCCGCCAAATGGGTGGCGAAGCTCCGTGAACGGAAGACCGATTCCAACCTCCTTCTGCTCAAGACCAATATGGGCGCGGGCCACGGCGGCGCCTCGGGCCGCTTCGACCGGCTGAAGGAAGTGGCCTTCGTCTATGCCTTCGGGCTCAAGGTGGCGGGGCGCGCCGGTGCTGGTTGAGGCGGCGAAGGCGAGCCTGCTCCTCATCGACATGCAGGAGCGGCTGCTGCCCGCCATGGCGGGCGGGCCCGCGGCGGAGGCGCGCGCCGCCATTCTGCTGAAGGCGGCCCGGGCGCTGAATGTGCCTGTCACCGTGTCCGAGCAATATCCGAAAGGCCTCGGCCGCACCGTGCGGGGCCTGCGGGATGAGATTGGCAATGCCCCGGTCTTCGAGAAACTCAGCTTTTCCTGCTGGCGCGACATGGCGCTGAAGCAGCACCTGATCGCCCTTCATGAGGCCGGGCGGCCGCTGGTGATCATCGCCGGCATCGAGGCCCATGTCTGCGTCATGCAGACGGCAGCCGATTTGAGTGCGGCGGGCTTCGGCGTGTTCGCGGTGGCTGACGCCATGGCCTCGCGCGCCGAAGCCTCCCATGCCCTGGCGCTGGACCGCATGCGGCAGAATGGCGTGGCGGTGATCAACACCGAAATGGCGGTGTTCGAGCTGCTCGGCCAGGCCGGAACGCTCGCCTTCAAGGCGGTTTCCGCGCTGGTCAGGTGAGCCACTTCGCCGAATTGACTTTTCCTTGCCCCATTGCTTTCTAGCCTGAAACGACAGGAGTTCCGCATGGCCGCCGCCGAATTCAATTGGGAAGACCCGCTCGATCTCGAATCCCAGCTGACCGACGAGGAACGCATGATCCGCGATTCGGCCCGCGCCTTCGCGCAGGACAAGCTGATGCCGCGCGTGAAATCCGCCTTCCGCGAGGAACGCTTCGACCGCGAGATCATGAACGAAATGGGCGAGATGGGCTTCCTCGGCGTGATGACCTCCGCCGATCACGGCGGCTCAGGGCTGGGCTATGTCGCCTATGGGCTGGTGGCGCGTGAGGTGGAGCGCGTCGATTCCGGCTACCGCTCGGCGATGAGCGTGCAGAACTCGCTCGTCATGTTTCCGATCGAGGCCTATGGCACCCCCGAGCAGCACAGGACGTTTCTGCCGAAGCTCGCCACCGGCGAGCTTGTCGGCTGCTTCGGCCTCACCGAGCCCGATGCCGGATCGGACCCCGGCGGCATGAAGACCAGGGCCCGCAAGGTCGATGGCGGCTATGTGCTGAACGGTTCCAAGATGTGGATTTCCAATTCGCCGATCGCCGATCTCGCCGTGGTCTGGGCCAAGACCGACGACGGGCAGATCCGCGGGTTCATCGTCGAACGCGGCATGAAAGGCTTCACGACCCCGGTCATCGAAGGCAAGATCTCGCTCCGCGCCTCGATCACCGGCGAAATCGTGCTCGACAATGTGGAAGTGCCGGAAACCGCGCTGCTGCCCAACGCCAGGGGCTTGGGCGGGCCGTTCGGCTGCCTCAACAAGGCGCGCTATGGCATCGCCTGGGGCGTGATGGGGGCGGCGGAGGATTGCTGGCACCGCGCCCGGCAATACACGCTGGACCGCAAGCAGTTCGGAAAACCGCTGGCCGCCAACCAGCTGGTGCAGAAGAAGC
>NZ_JBJTER010000120.1:0-42822 GCF_046093005.1 Aestuariivirga sp. | reverse complement strand
CCTCAAGCGCTACCGCATCCTCGGCGGGCAGCCCCGGCGAAATCAACCTCCGCGACGGTGACCTCGCCAATATGGGTTTTGCGGCGGCGGCGAACCTGCCAGCCGTGCTGATCGGCGACATTCACCGCGGCGGCGTCATCGCCGCCATCGCCGGCACCTTCGCAATCCTGCCGCCGGATGATCGCGCCCGGCTGAAAGCCTTCATTATCAACAAGTTCCATGGCGATCCTGAATTGTTTTCTGAAGGCCGGAACTTCCTCGAACGGGAAACCGGCACGCCCTGCCTCGGCATCATCCCGCATTTCGCCGCCGCGCGGAGGCTGCCCGCCGAGGATGCGGTAGCGCTTGAGGAAATGACGGCAAGCCACTCACATGGAACGAAAATCTCGGTCCTCCGCCTGCCCCGCATCGCCAATTTCGACGATCTCGACCCGCTGCGGCAGGAGCCAGGCGTCAGCCTCGCCTTCGTGCAGCCGGGCGAGCCCATTCCGGCGGACAGCCGGCTGGTGATCATCCCCGGCTCGAAATCGACGATCGCCGATCTGGCCGCGCTCCGGAAGGAAGGCTGGGATATCGATCTCCTGGCCCATGTGCGGCGCGGCGGCCTGGTGCTGGGCCTGTGTGGCGGCTACCAGATGCTGGGCCAGACCATCGCAGACCCGCAGGGGCTGGAAGGCAGCCCGGGCAGCGCCCCCGGCCTCGGGCTGCTCGATGTCGCCACGACGCTGCTGCCGGACAAGACGCTGCGCGAAGTCTCCGGACGTCATGCGCCGACGGGGGCCGCCCTCAGCGGCTATGAAATCCATCTGGGCCACACCGCGGGGCCTGATTGCGCGCGGCCCTTCGCCATGCTGGACGGCCGCCCGGACGGCGCCATCAGCGCCTCGGGCCGGGTGATGGGCAGCTATCTGCACGGCTGCTTTTCCGGCGATGACTTCCGCGCCAGGTTTCTGCGGGGGCTGGGTATTCCGGCCACCGCCTGGAGCTTCGAGGACACCGTCGAGCGCACCCTTGATGAGCTGGCCCGGCACCTTGAAAGCCACCTCGACCTCGACCATCTGCTTGGCCTGGCAAGGGAGCTGTGATGGACTGGCCGGTACTGGTATTCGGGCGGGCGGCGCTGGCCCTGCTCATCGAGCGCTTCGCGGGCTATCCGCAGGAGCTGTTCGGCCGCATCAGCCACCCGGTGGTGTGGCTGGGCAAGCTCATCGCGCGGCTGGACCAGTCGCTCAACCTGGCGGGCGTTTCCGCCCAGGAGGGCCGCCTCCGGGGCGCCGTGGCGCTGCTCATCCTGCTGGCCGCCGCCTTCATTCCCACGGTGATCATCGCGCGGCTTCTGGAACATCTGCCCTTCGGCTGGCTGGCGGAGATCCTGCTGGCCACCACGCTGATCGCCCAGAAATCCATGCGCGATCATGTGCTGGCGGTCTATGACGGGCTGGGCCGCTCGCTGGCCGACGGCCGCGCCGCGGTGAGCAGGATCGTCGGCCGCGACCCGGCGGCGCTCGATGAATCCGGCGTCTCCAAGGCGGCGCTCGAAAGCCTCGCCGAGAACGCCTCGGACGGCATCGTGGCGCCGGTCATCTGGTATGCGCTGCTCGGGCTTCCCGGCATCGCCCTTTACAAGGCGATCAACACCGCGGATTCGATGATCGGCCACAGAACCGAGAAACATCAGTATTTCGGCTGGGCCGCCGCCAGGCTGGACGATCTCGTGAACCTGCCGGCCTCGCGGCTTACCGGGCTGTTGTTCGCGGCCACCGACCCCCGGAACTTCGGGCGCATCGTCGAGGTCATGCGGCGGGACGCGCCCAGGCACCAGTCACCCAATGCCGGCTGGCCGGAGGCCGCCATGGCCGCCAGGCTGGGCCTGCGCTTCGGCGGCCCGCGCAGCTATGCGGGCGAATTGGTGGAGCTCCCCTACATGGGCGAAGGCCGGAGCGACATGGACCGCGGCGACATCAAGCGCGGCCTCACGGTGTTCTCGACCGCCATGTGGCTGCTGTTCGGCGGCCTCATCGCGCTGCACCTCATCCTTTGATCTTGATCGGGATCCCGGCGGCCACGAAATAGACCTCCTGGGCCAGGGCGGCGAGGCGCTGGTTGGCCAGGCCCTGCGCATCGCGGAAACGGCGGGCCATGGCATTCTCCGGCACGATCGACAGGCCGACCTCGTTCGAAACCAGGATCACCTCGGCATGGCTGGCGGCCAGCGCCGCGCAGAGTCCGTCCAGCGCCTCCGCCAGGTCGCGCTCATGATGCATCAGGTTTCCGAGCCACACGGTGACGCAGTCGAGCAGCACCAGGCCATCCGCCTCCCGAACAATCGCCGCCGGGTCGAGCGGCGCTTCCCGCGTGGTCCAGCCACCGGCTTTCCGGTCGTCGCGGTGGCGGGCGATGCGCGCCGCCATCTCGGCATCGACCGGCTCGGCGGTGGCGAGATAGGTCCGGGGCCCAGCGTGATGCAGCGCCAGGCTTTCCGCAAAGCGGCTCTTGCCGGACCGGGCGCCACCCAATACCAGCCTGATTTTGCTCATGTTTTCACCCCCGGAATACGGGCGATGAAATGCCCGCGCATGGCGTCCGGCCACAGCCGGAACGGCACTTCGCCGGTGCCGCTCTCGCCATGCAGCTGGAACCAGTCGAGGATCGCCTCGGCCTGTTGGCGGGTCGGCGCGTGATCGCCGGTCACATAGCTGAAGCGCTGGCTGTCGCGCAGCACCACGCTGCAATGGCGCTTGCAGTTCCACAGGCAGGCCTGGGGGGTCACCCGCAGGGCGAGGCCGCGCGCCGCGATTGCCTCCCGCATGTGGCCGATCAGCGTTTCGCCGCCGCTGCGGCCATCGCCGGCGGTTTTCTCGGTGGCGGAGAATTTGCAGGTCGAGCAGATGACGATATCGCGCAAGCAGGGCCCCGGGTAAGTATTGCCAAGCGGCCTGCCTTCCATGTAGGTATTCTCCAGTCCTGTCAACGCGTTGCATCCGGCATGAGTTTCTCGTCCATCGCTTTTCTCGCCTCTGACTCGGCGGAGGCCCGCGAGGCCGCCCGGCGGCTTTCGGCGCGCCATGGCAATGCCGATCCTTCGCGGGCGGATTGCGTGGTGGCGCTGGGCGGCGACGGGCTGATGCTGCAGACCCTGCACCGCTTTGTGTCCACCGGCATTCCGATCTATGGCATGAACCGCGGCACCGTCGGCTTCCTGATGAACGACTATGCCGAGGACGGCCTCGCCGAGCGGCTCGCCGCCGCCGAGATGACCACCATCCACCCGCTCAGCATGACGGCGGTGGACGAGACCGGCAAGACCCACCGCGCCATCGCCTTCAACGAAGTGTCGCTGTTGCGCCAGCGCCACCAGGCGGCCAAGCTGATGATTTCAATAGATAATAAGCCTCGCCTCGACGAGCTGATCTGCGATGGCGTGCTGGTCGCCACGCCGGCCGGCAGCACCGCCTATAATCTTTCGGCGCATGGGCCGATCCTGCCGATCAATTCCGAGCTTCTGGCGCTCACCCCGATCAGCGCCTTCCGGCCGCGCGGCTGGCGCGGCGCCATCCTGCCGCATCAGGCCAAGGTGACGATCGCCATTCTGGAAGGCGACAAGCGCCCGGTGGCGGCGGTCGCCGACCATGTCGAGGTCCGCCATGTGCGCGAGGTGGAGATCGCCCAGGACCAGAGCAAGTCCGTGCGCATCCTGTTCGACCCCGGCCACAGCCTGGCTGAACGCGTGCTGAGGGAGCAGTTCCGGTTCTGAAATGCATGCGGTTTGATGCGGTTTGCATGCCAAAATGTTGCTGCCGGATGACCGGCATGATGATCGCGCCTCCCGCAGGCCCCTGACCTATCACCGACTGCATCCTGTGTCAGGAGCTCAATCTTTGATTGCAATCGCGATCAGTGCAGAATCTGCTCGAGGAAGGCCCTGGTGCGCGGCGATTTAGGCCGGGTGAAGAATTCCCCGGGTGCATTCTCCTCGACGATCTGGCCCTGGTCCATGAAGATCACCCGGTTGGCCACCTGCCGGGCGAAGGCCATCTCATGGGTCACGCACATCATGGTCATGCCGCCCTCGGCCAGATCCACCATCACGTCCAGAACTTCCTTGATCATCTCGGGGTCGAGTGCCGAGGTGGGCTCGTCGAACAGCATGATCTTGGGGTTCATGCACAGGGCCCGGGCGATGGCCACGCGCTGCTGCTGGCCGCCCGAGAGCTGGCCGGGGTATTTCCGCGCCTGCTCCGGAATCTTGACGCGGGCGAGATATCGCCGCGCGATCTCCTCGGCTTCGGCTTTCGGCATGTTGCGCACCCACATCGGCGCCAGGGTGCAGTTCTCCATCACGGTGAGGTGGGGGAACAGGTTGAAGTGCTGGAACACCATGCCCACTTCGCGGCGCACGTCGTCGATGTTCTTGAGGTTCGAGGTGAGCGGCACGCCATCCACCACGATGTCGCCCTGCTGATGCTCCTCGAGGCGGTTGATGCAGCGGATCAGCGTCGATTTGCCGGAGCCCGACGGCCCGCAGATGATGATGCGCTCGCCCCGCGCCACGCTCAGGTTGATGTCGCGCAACACATGGAACTGGCCATACCATTTGTTGACGCCGCGCATCTCAACCGCCGGCCCATTGGCCTTCGCCGCTTGCTCCGCCATCGCTTACCTCTTGTGCCCGGTGTTGAGCCGGCGTTCCATGAACATCGAATAGCGCGACATGCCGAAACAGAACACCCAGTAGACCACCGCCAGCACGAAATAGCCGGTGTTGCCGGTCTGGGCGCTCGCCCATTTCGGATCGTTGAAGCCCGCCTGCACGATGCCCAGCAAATCGAAGATGCCGACCACGGTCACAAGGCTCGTGTCCTTGAACAGGCCGATGAAATTATTGACGATGCCGGGAATGACGATCTTGAGCGCCTGCGGCATGACGATGAGACCCATCATCTTCCAGTAGGGCAGCCCCAGCGCCTGGGCCGCCTCATACTGGCCCTTGGGGATCGCCTGCAGCCCGCCGCGGATCACCTCCGCCATGTAAGCGGAGGCGAACAGCGCCACGCCCACCACCGCCTTCCGAAGCTTGTCCGGGTTGATGCCGGGCGGCATGAACAGCGGAAACATGTTGGCAGCCATGAACAGGACCAGCACCAGCGGCACGCCGCGCACCGTCTCGATGAAGATGGTGCACAGAAGGCTAACCACCGGCATTTCTGAGCGCCGGCCAAGCGCCAGCAGGATGCCGAGCGGCACGGAGACGACGATCGCCGTCACCGCGATGATCAGCGTCACCAGCAGCCCGCCCCAGGCGGAGGTCTCGACAAAGCTGAGGCCGAAGCTGCCGCCGATCAGCAGATAAAACGTGACCACCGGATAGACGAGGAAGAACAGCAGCGCGTTCCAGCTTTTGCCCGGCACCCGCGGGATCAGCAGCCCGGCCAGCAGGATGGCGCCCACGGCATAGACGATGTTGACGCGCCAGCGCTCCTCCTGCGGGTAGAAGCCGTAGATCCATTGCATCAGCTTGTCGCCGATGAACGGCCAGCAAGCCCCTGCCCCTTCGACATTGCAGAGCTCGCGGTCCGGCGCCACCCAGACGGCGCGCAGGATCGCCCAGTCGAAAATGGTCCAGAACACCCAGATGCCCAGAATGGCCAGCAGCACCGAGGCCACGCCGCTCAAAGGCGTGGGTAACAGCCGCTGGCGCAGCGCCGCCTGCCAGCCCACGGCGGTGGAAGGCGGCGGCAGCAGCGGCGCGTCCTTGGTTCTGACGAAGCCCGAGGCCATCTCAGCGCTCCACCAGCTTGATGCGCGAATTGAACCAGTTCATGAACAGCGACGTCAGGATACTGAGCGTGAGGTAGACGATCAGCAGCATCGAGAACACCTCAATGGCCTTGCCGGACTGGTTGTTCACCGTGCCGCCGGTATACATGAGATCGGGATAGCCGATGGCCACGGCGAGCGAGGAATTCTTGGTCAGGTTCAGATACTGGCTGGCCAGCGGCGGAATGATCACCCGGAGCGCCTGCGGGATCACCACGAGGCGCAGCGTCTTGCCGCTGTCGAGGCCCAGCGCGTAGGCGGCTTCCGTCTGGCCGTGGCTCACCGCCATGATGCCGGCGCGCACATTTTCGGCGATGAAGGCGGCGGTGTAAATCGACAGCGCCAGCAGCAGCGCCACGAATTCCGGCACCAGCGTCATGCCGCCCTTGAAGTTGAAGCCCGCAAGCTCGGGGTAGCTCCAGGTCACGGGCCAGCCCGCGAGCAACAGCCCCAGGACGGGCGCAAGAATGATCGCGGCGATAGAGATCCACCACACCGGCAGGCGCTGCCCGGTCATCTCCTGGCGGACCCTGGCCCAGCGCCGGAACAGCCATGTGCCGGCAAGCGCCAGGGCGAACAGCAGCACCGCAAGCCAGGACCCATCGCCGAAACCGGGATGCGGCGCGATGATGCCGCGATTGGAAATGAAGATAGTGCCGAACAGGTCGATGGCCTGCTTGGGTCCGGGCAGCGGCTTCAGCACCAGCGCATACCAGATGAAAATCTGCAGCAGCAGCGGAATATTGCGGACGATCTCGATGTAGACGGTGGCGAAGCGCGACACCACCCAGTTGCGCGACAGGCGCATCACGCCCAGCACGAAGCCCATCACGGTGGCCAGCACGATGCCGATGACGGAGACAAGGGCCGTGTTCCAGAAGCCCACGAGCAGCGCGCGGCCATAGGAGGAGTTGGATGAATAGGGCAGGAGCGAGGTCGAGAGATCGAAACCGGCCGCACGGCCCAGAAAATCGAAGCCGAAATTCTGGTTCAGCCGCTTCAGATTGGCCTGGGTATTGACCACGATCTCATAGAGGCCCCAGAGCAGCAGCGCGATCACGATGGCCTGCGCCACCCAGCCCCTTACCTTCGGGTCATAGAGCAAGCCGCCAGCGCCTGGCGCCGGAGGGGCGCGGCGATGTGCTTCAGCCGGTTCAGCGGACATGATGGTCAGGAACGGGGAACGAAGCCCGCGCCTTCACGGGGCGCGGGCTTCACGATGGTTTCGTCAGCGGATCGGCGGCGAGTATTGCAGGCCGCCATCCTTCCACAGCGCGTTCTCGCCGCGGGCGATCTTCAGCTGGGCCAGGTTGCGGTCGAAGATTTCGGCATAGTTGCCGACCTGCTTGATGGCGTTGTAGGCCCAGTCCGGCCCGAGGCCGAGGCCGGTCCCGAAGTCATTGCTGGCCTCGGTGCCATCATCGGCCTTCACTGCGACCGACAGCAAGCGCTGGATTTCAGGGTTGGTTGAGCTCTTCATCTCATCCACATTGGCCGAGGTGACACCCAGTTCCTCCGCGGTGAGCAGAGCGTAGTAGACCCAACGGACGACATTGAACCACTGGGTATCGTTCTGGCGGACGACGGGGCCCAGCGGCTCCTTCGAGATGATTTCCGGCAGCACCACATGCTCATCCGGGTTGGTGAACTTGAGGCGCTCGGCATAGAGACCGGACTGGTCGGTGGTGAACACGTCGCAGCGGCCTTCCTGATAGGCCTTGAGGACCTCCTCGTTCTTCTCGAAGGCCACCACCTTGTATTCCATCTTGTTGGCGCGGAAGAAGTCGGCAAGGTTCAGTTCGGTGGTGGTGCCGGTCTGGGTGCAGACCGAGGCGCCTCCCAGTTCCATGGCGGACTTCACGCCGAGCTTGGCTGGCACCATGAAGCCCTGGCCGTCGTAATAGGTGACGCCCGCAAAGGTGAGGCCCAGCGTGGTGTCGCGGCTCATCGTCCAGGTCGAGTTGCGCGACAGCACGTCGATGACGCCGCTCTTCAGCGCCTCGAAGCGCTCCTTGGCATTGAGCGGGGCATATTTCACCTTGTTGGCGTCGCCCAGCACCGCAGCCGCGACGGCCCGGCAGAAATCGACGTCAAGGCCGGACCAGTTGTTGTTGCTGTCCGGGTTGGAAAAGCCGATGAGCCCCTGGCTGACGCCGCAATTGACGAAGCCCTTGGCCTTGACGTCGTCGAGGGTTGCGGCGCCGGCTACCGTTGACGCAGCGGCGCCAAGAATGGCCGCGAAGGCCAGCTTGCCGATGAATTTCATGTTGTCTTGCTCCCTGACTATTACTGTTGTTCTCTGTTACACCGGAACCAGTGTTCTTTATGGGTCGCGCAATTTCCGGCGGGGGTCAAGTGAGTATTATTCGGCCCGCCGGAACAGAGCGGCAACCCCCGGTCTGCTTCAGTCCGCGGGCCTCTCCGCCCGCCTCAGGATCAGCTGCGCCGCGATGAGCAGCACGAATGAGGTGATCAGGACCACAGACCCGACCGCGTTGATCTCCGGCGTCACGCCGCGGCGGATCGAGGAGAAGATGTAGATCGGCAGCGTCACGTCCGGACCCGCCACGAAATAGGCGATGATGAAATCCTCGAACGAGAAGGTGAAGGCCAGCAGGAAGCCGGCCAGGATCGACGGCGCCAGCAGCGGCAGCACCACCTGACGGAAAGTGCCGAGCGGCGTTGCGTAAAGATCTTCCGAGGCTTCGACCAGGCTGCGGTCCATGCCCTGGAGCCTGGCCCGCACCAGCAGCGCCACCACGGCCGTGTTAAACAGCACATGCGCGGCGATCACCGCCCAGGCGCCCATTTCCAGGCGCATTTGCAGAAGCGGATTGACCGCATCAAACACCGAGACGAAGGCAATCAGCGTTGAAATGCCGATGACGATGCCCGGCACCATGATGGCGATGTAGATCAGCGCATCAAAGCCCGCGCGCGTCCAGCCGCTCACCCGTTCAAGGCCAAGCGCGGTCAGCGTGCCGATGACGGCCGAGAGCACGGCGTTGACGAGCGCGATGTAGAGGCTCGTTGTCAGCGCCTCCATGATCAGCGGATTGGCGAAGGCCTTGGCGTACCAATCAAGCGAGAAACCCTGCCAGACCATCGCCTGCTTGCCGGCATTGAAGCTGCCGGCCACGATGAAGGCGATGGGCGCATAAAGAAACACATAGATCAGGATGGCGTAGAGGCGCATCGGCTAGACCAGCGCCACGCGCCGCTGCCCGGACTTGCCAAGCACGAAGCGCATGTAGAGGAAAATGGTCAGGAACATGATGGCCACCAGCGCCACCGAAACCGCGGCGCCAAACGGCCAGTTGCGCGACTGCAGGAAAAGGTCAACCAGCGCATTGCCGATGAAGAACACTTTGCCGCCGCCCAGATATTGCGGAAGGATGTAGTCACCCATCAGCAGGATGAACACCAGCATCGAACCGGTGGCCACACCCGGCAGCGCCAGCGGCAGCGTGACCTGGAAAAAGGTCCTGACCGGAGTTGCGCCAAGGTCGGCGGAGGCTTCCAGCAGGCGCTTGTCGAGCTTTTCCAGCGAGACATAGATCGGCGGCACCATCAGCGGCAGGTAGCCATAGACCGCGCCGATCAGCACCGCCCAGGGCGTGTTGATGATGCGGAAATCCGGAAATCCGAGATAGGCCAGCCAGGCCGGAACGCCCTTGGCGCCGAGCAGCATGATCCAGGCGTAATAGCGCAGGAGCTGGCTGGTCCAGAACGGCGCCATCACCAGCACGAGCAGCGTGACCCGCCAGCGCGGATCGCATTTGACGGCCAGAAAGTAAGCCATCGGAAAGGCAATCACCGCGGTGAGCAGCGTGCCCACCGGCGCCAGCGTAAGGGTGTTGAAGAAGGCTTTGCCGCGGGCCGGCAGGTTCAGGTAATTGTCGAAGGTGAAGGCAGGCGCATAGCCGCCGGCGGGTGCGCGCTCGCCAAACGAGAACAAGAGTATCACCGCCAGCGGCGCCAGCAGCATCACCACGAACAACACCGCCGCCGGCGCGAGGAGCAGCGCGGTCAAAAGTTGCGGGCGTGGCGATGATGAGGCCAAGGCAAGGCCCCGGTCCGTCACCGCGGTCAAACGCCGGGGTGACGGCAGCCGGGGTTCTCCGTCAGGCCGCTTTGAAGCGGGCCATGATTTCAGCGCGCAGCGGGTTGGTGAGCGTGGCGGCGGCGCCGAATTCGAGCGGCGCCAGCGCCTCCGCCGCCGGGTAGAGCACGGGATTTTCCAGCATCTCCTTCGGCACCAGCTTGTTCGTGCGCGAGTCAGTCGATGGATAGCCGTGCGCCTGCACTTCAATCGCATTGATTTCAGGCGTGAGGATGAAGTCGAGGAAAGCATAGGCTGCGTCCGGGTTCGGCGCGTCCCTGGTGATGGCGTAGAAGTCGCTCCAGATCTCGCCGCCCTCCTTGGCCAGCACATAGACGAACTCCGGCATGTCGCGCTGCAGCTGCACGGCATCGCCCGTCCAGCACACGCTCATCCAGGCATCGCCGGAAATCAGCGACGGCTTGTAATCGGAGTTGATGCCGAACAGATGCGGCTTTGCTTCGATCAGCAGCTTCTCGGCTTCGCCCAGTTCCTTGGGGTCATTGGAGTTGAAGGAATAGCCGAAATATTTGAGCGCGTTGCCGATGGTGGTGAGCTGGTAATCATGCACCATCACGCGGCCAGTGGCCTCGTTGCGCGTCAGGTCCCAGAACTCCTTCCAGGTCGTGGGCTTCTGCGTCATAGCCTTGGAGTTGTAGGCAAAGCCTGTGGTGCCCCAGTTCTTTGGAACCGCCCAGACCTTGCCGTCGATGATGCCCTCGGCGGTGAAGCGCTGTTCCTGGGTGGCGGGATCGTAGTTGGGAAGCCGGGCAAGATCGATCGGCTGGATCAGGTCCAGATCCTTATAGGTCGAGATCGCATAGTTGGTCGGCACGAACACATCCCAGCCTGTGGAGCCCGCCTGCAGCTTGGCCAGCATTTCCTCGTTGGAGCCGAACACCGCCACATTGATCTTGACGCCGGTGTTCTTGGTGAAATTGTCCAGGTTCTCCTGCGCGAAATAGCTGGGCCAGGTCGTGAAGTTGAGCGTTCCGGAAAGTCCGGCATAGGCCTTGCGCGGCCGCAACCCGGGCATCGCGCCGCCGAGCACGGCGGTGGCGAGGCCAAGCCCGGTGACGCCCAGGAAATGACGGCGGCTGACGCTGCCCTTCTGATAGCGGCGGAGTTCATCGAGGAACTTCGAAACCGGCATATGGTCTGGTTGCTTGGTCATGGTCGTTCTCCCTTGCGGTTGTTTTCAGTCATTGGGCAGGATGCGTTCCGCCTCCCGGCGCCAGCCAGCGGCGATGCTGTCGCCGATGTCATAGACGCCGTGATCGCGTTCGGTCTTGCGCGGCGCCATGACCAGGAACTGGCCCAGTTCGGCATGCGCCACCAGATATTCCGTATGCTCGCCGAGGAAAATGCGGTTCAGTACCTTGACCGGAAGCCTGGCCGAGAGTCCCTCGGGAAGTTTCGCGGCATCGGCCGCAATGTCGATCAGCTCCGGGCGCACGCTCAGCACCTCGCCGTGGCGCTGGCCGGGAAAGAAATTGGTCTTGCCCACGAAATCCGCCACATAGCGGCTGCCCGGCCGGTCATAGAGTTCCCGCGGGCTTCCGGTCTGCACGATGCGGCCCTCTCGCATGACGCAGACCCGATCCGACATCGAGAGGGCCTCCTCCTGGTCATGCGTCACCAGCAGGAAGGTGATGCCCACGTCGCGTTGCAGGTTCTGCAGTTCGATCTGCATGTCGCGGCGCAGCTTGCGGTCAAGGGCTGCCAGCGGCTCGTCGAGCAGCAGCACGGCGGGGCGGTTGATCAGCGCGCGGGCCAGCGCCACGCGCTGCTGCTGGCCGCCCGAAAGCTCGTGGGTGCGGCGGCCGCCGAAGCCCGAAAGCCGCACCATGGCCAGCGCCTCGTCAACCGCGCGGGCGATCCCGGCACGCTCCGGCCTGGGGCGCCGCTGGCGCAGCCCGTAGGACACATTGCCGGCAACCGACAGATGCGGAAACAGGGCATAGTGCTGGAACACCATGTTCACCGGGCGGCGGTAGGCAGGAACCCCCGTCACGTTCTCGCCGCGGATGAGCACGTCGCCACGCGTGGGCTGTTCGAAACCCGCCATCATGCGGAGCGAGGTGGTCTTGCCGCAGCCGGAAGGCCCGAGGATCGACAGGAACTCGCCAGCCCTGACCGCAAGATCATTGTCCGCCACGGCGACGACATCGCCGAAGCGCTTGCTGACCTTGCGGAATTCGATGACGCTCTGGGTTTCGCTCACGATCGGATCCAAGTTCCGCCAGCCAACCGGGATTGTCAACCTGACGCAAGGAGGGCCGCGCGTGTTGATGAGGCGGCGAAGGTTGGCTTTTCTTACAACTCAAATTGTCTTGTACATGGTTACGGTCTTTGGTAGCTCACGTTCATCAACGCGAGGCGGTACGCCGCTAGCACGCCCCGGGCTCCGGCTCGGGGTTTTTGTTTGGTTTTTCCAAAACTTCAACAAAACTATCGTAAGGTCAACGCGTGTTGACCTTGTTTTTCCCGCTATATCGATTTCAAAGATCGTCGAACCCTGTTTCGCCGATCCACCTTGCAATCCCCCGGCGTTTCCGCCATAAGCCCGCTCGCCGATAGGCACCCGGCTGGGGGCTGAACGGAAGGGCCATGTAAATGGCCAGGGGCCGAACCCCGTCTTCCCGTGTCTCCGCTCTTTCGTCTGACCGGTCTTTCGAGCCTTTCTCCCGGGGTTCGAAAGAGGCTCTGCGCTGGATGCTGAAGGCCCGAAACGAAGCAAGAGAAAGGCATATATCCTATGGCTCTTTACGAGCACGTGTTCCTGACCCGTCAGGACGCTGCGCCCACCCAGGTCGACGCCCTGACGGAGCAGTACAAGGCCCTGATCGCCGCCAATGGCGGCAAGGTGACCAAAAGCGAATACTGGGGGCTCAAGTCCCTCACCTTCCGGATCCGCAAGAACCGCAAGGCCCACTACACCCTGTTCAACATCGACGCCCCCTCCGCCGCCGTGCAGGAGATGGAGCGCCAGATGGCGATCTCGGAAGACGTCATCCGTTTCATGACGGTGCGCGTCGAGGCGCTGGAAGACGGCCCCTCGGCCCAGATGCGCCGCCGCGAAGACCGTGAGCGCCGCGACGACCGCGGTGACGCAAGCGAGGAGAGCCTCTGATGTCAGCCCCACAAGCCCGCCGCCCCTTCTTCCGCCGCAAGAAGAGCTGCCCGTTCACCGGCGATAACGCGCCGAAGATCGACTACAAGGATGTGCGCCTCTTGCAGCGCTACATTTCCGAGCGCGGCAAGATCGTGCCAAGCCGCATCACCGCGGTGTGCGCCAAGAAGCAGCGCGAACTGGCCCAGGCCATCAAGCGCGCCCGCTTTCTGGGCCTCTTGCCCTATGTGCTGAAGTAAGGAGGGCCGCAACATGGACGTCATTCTTCTGGAACGCGTGGCCAAGCTCGGCCACATGGGCGAGGTGGTGAAGGTCAAGCCAGGCTATGCCCGCAATTTCCTGCTCCGCCAGGGCAAGGCACTGCGCGCCACCGAAGCCAACAAGGCGAAGTTCGAGCGTGAACGCGCCGCTCTTGAGGCGCGCAACGCCGAGCGCCGCGCCGCCGCCGGCGACGAGGCCAAGGCGCTCGCGGGCAAGTCCTTCATCCTGATCCGCCAGGCGGGCGAATCCGGCCAGCTCTATGGCTCCGTCTCGCCGCGCGACAGCGTCGATGCCGCCGCCGCCCAGGGCGTCAAGGTCGACCGTGGCCACGTTCAACTGACGGCGCCGATCAAGACCATCGGCGTCTATCAGGTGGCAATCGCTCCACACCCGGAGGTGGAGGTGATGGTGACGCTCAATGTCGCCCGGTCGCCGGAGGAAGCCCAGGCCCAGGCCCGCGGCGAAGTCCTGACCGGCCCGGTCTCCGACCGCGCCGAGATCCGCGCCGCCGCCGAAGCCCTGTTTGAGGAGGCACAGGCCGAAGCTGCAGCCGAAGCCAACGGCTAAACCACCCGTTGAAACGGATACAAGGCCGCTCCCTGCCGGGGGCGGCCTTTTTGCTGTCCACCCCCTACCTTTGTTAACCTACCCCAGCCATCCCCCTTGCGTAGCCACATGAGCCTACATTAAACTTTTGTTAATCATGAAAGCACCTGGGGGGTGCGTGCCGCCGGCGGCGGCAATGGGAGGAGGGCTCGGTATGCAGGCATTACTTGATCGCGCCTTGAAGACGGTCATGGAGCGGGGCACGTTGCGCGTGACCGGGCCGGATGGCCTTATGCGCCAATATGGCGACGGCACGGGAACGCCCGTCAACATCCGCGTCAAGACGCAGGGAGCGGCCGCCAGGATCGCCGCCGATGCCGATCTCTACCTCGGTGAGTGTTACATGGACGGCACGCTGGACGTGACCGGCGGAACCACCATCTATGACGCGCTGGCGCTGCTCATGGACAATGGCCAGACCTATCGCCTGCCCCGGATGGCCAAGGCCGTCTACGCCGTCAGAAAAGCGCTGAAGCGCGTCGACCAGTATAACCCGGTGGGCAAGGCAAAAAGCAACGTTGCCCACCACTATGATCTCTCGGGCGCGCTCTACGATCTCTTCCTCGACCGTGACCGGCAGTATTCCTGCGCCTATTTCGAAACCGATGATGGCTCCCTCGAGGATGCGCAGCTGGCCAAGAAGCGCCATCTCGCCGCCAAGCTCGACATCAAGCCCGGCATGAAGGTGCTGGACATCGGCTCTGGCTGGGGCGGACTTGGCCTCTACATCGCGGAAATCTGCGGCGCCGAGGTGACGGGCGTCACGCTCTCGGAAGAGCAGCACAAGCTCTCCAACGAGCGCGCCCAGCAGCGCGGCGTCGCCAACCAGGTGCAGTTCCTCCTGAAGGACTACCGCCACCTCGCGCAGAAGTTTGACCGCATCGTTTCGGTTGGCATGTTCGAGCATGTGGGGGTTGGCCACTTCAAGGAATTCTTCGGCAAGGTGAACGGACTTCTCAAGGATGACGGCATCGCGGTGCTGCATTCGATCAACCGCTCCGACGGGCCGGGGGCCACCTCCGCCTGGATCAAGAAATATATCTTCCCCGGCGGCTACATTCCGGCGCTTTCAGAAGTGCTGCCCTACATCGAGAAGGCCGGCCTCTACGTCACGGACATTGAGATTCTGCGGCTGCACTATGCCAGGACGCTGCGCGAATGGGGCGCGCGCTTTGCCGCCCACCGGGGCCGCGCCAGGGACCTCTATGACGAGCGCTTCTGCCGCATGTGGGAGTTTTATCTCGCCGCCTCCGAGTGCGCCTTCCGCTATGCCGGCATGAACAACTTCCAGATCCAGTTCGTGAAGAACCAGCACGTCCTGCCCTTCACGCGCAACTACATGATCGAAGAAGAAGAACGCCTCCGCGACATCGATTCCCGGCTGCCGCGCTTCAAGTCGGTTCCGGCGGAGTAAGGGGCCGCGGAGCGGCAGCACCTGTGATGATGGCTGGGTCAAGGCCCGGCCATGACGAAAAGTGATGGCTGATCCCGCAGAAGACGCCGCGCTCAAATCCGGGCGCGGCGTGTTGACGAAACCAACCCCCTACTGGTCCAGCACCTCGAAATGCGCTTCGGTGGTGATGCCGTTGTTGATCGGCAGCATGTCCTGCGGGCAGGCGGAGAACGCCACGATCGCATCCATCTCGGCGCGGAACACCACATAGTCGCCGGGCTTGCACAGGCAATTGCCCCATTCGAGGCTGCCATCCTGGCGCCAGGGGATGTTCATGAACAGGTTGAGCGAGTCCGGCGTGTAGGGAATGTAGTGGCCGAGTTCGGCGAGCCCGGCATGCAGGTTGTCGCGGCAGTTGTCATGGTAGTGGGTGCAGCCGAGGAGACCGTAGCGCTCGTTGTCGCAGGGCGCGATCAGCGTGTCGTGGCGGCCGGGGCTGGCGTCCCGGGTCATGGTCAGGATCGGGCGGCGGCGGTTGGTGATCATCTTGTCGCCTTCCACCGGAAACAGCCTGGTCCAGAAGGCGCGGCAATGCTCCATGCCGAGATATTCCCTGAGGTCTCCGGCATTGAAGGCCCAGAAATCCACCACCTGGTTGCCATGGGTGTTGATGACCTTCACCGACTGGCCTTTCGAGATACGGACGGCCTTGCCCCGGCGCGCCGGAATGGTCTGTAGTGGGGTGCTCACGCGATGTCCTCCCTGTTTTCCGAAAGGTATCCATAATGAAGAACGATCCGCGCTTCCAGCCCGTCGATGCCGCCATCACGCCGCGTTTTGCCGGCATCGCCACCTTCATGCGCACCCAGCGCCACGAGATTTCACCCGATCTCGATATCGCGCTGGTGGGCGTTCCCTTCGACATCGGCGTCAATTACCGGGCCGGGGCCAGGCAGGCGCCTGCCGCGGTGCGCGAGGCCTCGCGGCTGATCCGCCGGGTGCACAATGTGTCCGGCATCGCTCCCTATGACATCTGCAACGTGGCGGATGTGGGCGATGCGCCGGTGAACCCCATCGACCTGGCGCGCTCGATCCAGATGATCGAGGACTTCTTCACGAAGATCCACGCAGCCGGCGCGCTCCCCCTGACGATCGGCGGCGATCACACCGTGCCGCTGCCCATCCTGCGGGCAATCGCGCGCGAGCGGCCGGTGGGCGTGTTTCAGATCGACAGCCACGCCGACACGCTGGACACGCTGGCGGACACCAGGATCAACCACGCCACCACCTTCCGCCGCGCCGTCGAGGAAGGCCTGATCGACCCCAAGCGGACCATCCAGATCGGGCTGCGCGGCTCGCGCTTCTCGCCCGATGACATCAAATGGGGCCAGGACCAGGGCTTCACCTGCATCACCTTCGAGGACTATGAGCGCATGGGCCGCGCCGCGGTCATCGCCAGGGCGGCCGAGGTGCTGGGCGATGGCCCCAGCTACATCACCATCGACATCGACGGCATCGACCCCGCCTGGGCGCCGGGCACCGGTGTGCCGGAAATCGGCGGCCTCACCCCGCGCGACGTGCAGGTGATGCTGCGCAGCCTGCAGGGCAAGAAGCTGGTGGGCGGCGATATCTGCGAGGTGGCGCCGTGCTTCGACCCCACCGGGGTGACCGCGGTGACTGCCGCCAATTTGATGTGGGAGATGCTCTGCGTCATGGCCTATTCCCGGGTTCACGGCGGCTGAAAACCTGCTAGAAGCCGCCCGAACCCTTGATTTGGACCGCCCCGCCGATGGACGACACGCCCAAGACCGACCGCTACCGGGACACCGTGTTCCTGCCCAGAACCTCCTTCGCCATGAAGGCCGGCCTTCCGCAGAAGGAGCCAGACCTTCTGAAGCGCTGGGAGGACATGGACCTCTACGGCAAGCTCCGCATGCAGAGCGCGGGGCGGCCCCGGTATGTGCTGCATGACGGCCCGCCCTATGCCAACGGCCATCTTCACATCGGCCATGCGCTGAACAAGATCCTGAAGGACATCGTCACCCGCTCGCGCCAGATGCAGGGCTTCGATTCCAATTACGTTCCCGGCTGGGACTGCCACGGCCTGCCCATCGAGTGGAAGATCGAGGAGCAATACCGCGAGAAAGGCAAGAACAAGGACGACGTTCCGATCAATGATTTCCGCCGCGAGTGCCGGGCGTTTGCCGAACACTGGATCGCAGTGCAACGGGCAGAGTTTCAGCGGCTGGGCGTCACCGGCGACTGGAACAACCCCTATCTCACCATGGATTTCCGCGCCGAGGCGCTGATCGCCGGTGAACTGCTGAAATTCGCGGAGTCCGGCCAGCTTTACCGCGGGTCGAAGCCGGTGATGTGGTCGGTCGTCGAGAAGACCGCGCTCGCCGAGGCCGAGGTCGAATATCAGGATTATCAGTCCGACACGATCTATGTGAAGTTTCCGGTGCGCGGCAACGCGAACAGCAATGTGGTGATCTGGACCACCACGCCCTGGACGATTCCGGGCAACCGCGCCATCAGCTTCTCGTCGAGGATCGGCTATGGTCTCTATGAAGTCACCGCCGCGCCGGAGGGCAATTGGGCCAAGACCGGCGAGCGCCTGATCCTCGCCGACAAGCTGGCCGGAGAGGTGATGAAGGCCGCCAAGGTTGAAACCTACCGGCGGCTTGGCGATGTGAACCCGGCCGGCATGGTCTGCGGCCATCCGCTGGCCCATCTTGGCTATGATTTCCCGGTGCCGCTGCTCGACGGCGACCACGTCACCGACGATGCCGGCACGGGTTTCGTCCACACCGCACCCGGGCATGGCGCCGATGACTATGCGATCTGGATGGAGAAGGTGGGCGGCCCCATCCCCTTCACCGTCGATGCCGACGGCTATTTCACGAAGGAAGCGCCTGGCTTCACGGGAAAGCGCGTCATCACCGACAAGGGCGAGAAGGGCGACGCCAATGACGCCGTCATCCGTGCACTGACGGATGCCGGCGCGCTGATCGCCCGCGGCCGCCTCAAGCACCAGTATCCGCATTCCTGGCGCTCCAAGAAGCCGATCATCTTCCGCAACACCCCGCAGTGGTTCATCTCGATGTCGAGCCACGGCCTGCGCGACATCGCGCTCCGGGCGATCGACGAGACGGCGTTCTTCCCCGCCGCCGGCCAGAACCGGCTGCGCGCCATGATCGAGCAGCGGCCTGACTGGGTGATCTCCCGCCAGCGCGCCTGGGGCGTTCCCATCGCCCTGTTCGTGCACCGCGAGACCGGCGAAATCCTGCAAGACCCCGCCGTCAATGCCCGCATCGTCGAGGCCTTCTCGGCGGAAGGGGCGGACGCCTGGTTCGCCGAGGGTGCGGCACAGCGCTTCCTCGGCCCCGGCCGGCGCGTGCAGGACTGGGAGCAGGTGCGCGACATTCTCGACGTGTGGTTCGATTCGGGCTCCACCCACGCCTTCTGCCTTGAGCAGCGCGCCGATCTCAAATGGCCCGCCGACCTTTATCTCGAAGGCTCGGACCAGCACCGCGGCTGGTTCCATTCCTCGTTGCTCGAAGCCTGCGGCACCAGGGGCCGCGCGCCCTATGACGCGGTGCTGACGCATGGCTTCGTGGTCGCCGAGGACGGCCGCAAAATGTCGAAGTCGCTCGGCAACATCGTGGCGCCGCAGGACGTGATCAAGCAATCCGGCGCCGACATCCTCCGCCTGTGGGTGGCCTCCTCGGACTATGCCGAGGACCTGCGCCTCGGGCCGGAAATTCTCAAGACCAATGTCGAGGCCTATCGCAAGCTGCGCAACACCATGCGTTACATTCTGGGGGCCCTCGACGGCTTCCAGGAATGGGAGCGGGTGCCCGCCCGCGACATGCCCGAGCTCGACCGCTACATCCTGCACCGCCTGCATGAACTCGAGGCCGGGGTGCGCGAGGCCTATGAGGTGTTCGACTACAAGCGGCTGTTCGCGCTGCTCGCCAATTTCATGACGGTCGATCTCTCGGCCTTCTATTTCGACATCCGCAAGGACTCGCTCTATTGCGATCCGTGGTCCAGCCTGCGCCGCCGCTCCTGCCGCACGGTGCTGGACCAGCTGTTCCACTGCCTCACCACCTGGTGGGCGCCGGTTCTGGCCTTCACCATGGAAGAGGTGTGGCTGGCGCGGTTTTCCGGCGAGGGCTCTTCCGTCCATCTGATGCAGTTCGCGAAATGCCCCGCGGAATGGGCGGCACCCGATCTTGCCTCCAAATGGGACAAGATCCGCGACGTGCGCGCGGTCATCACCGGGGCCCTGGAGATCGAGCGGCAGGTGAAGAAGACCATCGGCTCGGCGCTGGAAGCTGCACCCGACGTCTATGTCGCGGATCAGGGCCTGCTGGCGGCACTCGACGGTGTCGACCTGGCGGAAATCTCCATCACCTCTGGCGCGAGGCTGATCTCCGGCGAAGGCCCGGCCGATGCCTTCCGTCTCGACGGCGTGAAGGGCGTGGCGGTGGTGTTCCGTCCGGCCGAGGGGCGCAAATGCGCCCGCTCCTGGAAGATCACGGCGGATGTGGGCAGCGACCCGGAATTTCCGGACATCACCGCGCGTGATGCCGCGGCGGTGCGGGAATGGCAGGCCCGTTTCGGCAAGACGGTGTGATGCGGCTCAGGCTCTGGGGGCCGCTCGCCCCGCTGGTGCTCACGATCGCCATCCTCACCTTCGGCATCGACCAGGCGCACAAATGGTGGATCCTCGATGTCTATGGCATCGCGGAAAGATCCCCGGTCCGCATCAGCTCCTTCTTCAACCTGGTCATGGTCTGGAACCGGGGCGTGTCCTACGGGCTGTTCTCCACCCATCTGCAGGAGGCGCTGGCCCTGATGAGCATCGTCATCGTGCTGGGCCTGTGGCTGTGGGCCTGCCGCACCAGCACCGCCCTGACCGCGGCGGCCCTCGGCCTGGTCATCGGCGGGGCCCTGGGCAATGCCCTGGACCGGCTGCTGCGCGGCGCCGTTGCCGACTTCTTTCATTTTCATTATCAGGGCTTTAGCTGGTATGTCTTCAACCTCGCCGATGTCGCCATCGTTGCGGGCGTGGCGCTCTTGCTGTATGAGTCGCTGGTGCTTGGAGAGCGGCGGGAGCGCCGTGGAAAAGCCTGATTTTGGCGGCAAAATCTGGCGCTTCTGATAAGGTTTGGGTATGAGCATGAAGTCAGGCGTCGTGCCGGTTGTGGTGGGGCTGGTGGCCATCGGTGTCGCCGGCTGCAGCAATCCGATGCGCAGCTATCTGGAGAAGGACACGCCCGCCCAGAGCGCGGCCATGCGCCAGGACTTGACCATGCCGCCGGACCTCCGCTTGCCGCCGCCGGGGACGACAACCGCCGCGCCTGACCCGGGCGCCTATGCGAATGAGACAGCGGCGCTCACCGCCCCAGCCCCAGCCCCGGCAACCGCATCGGCTGTGGCAACGCCCGCCCCGGCCGTGAATAACGGTCCCTATGCCGTCTACACCAATGCCGGCATCTCGCTCACCAATCCGGACGGCAGCAAGAAAACCGACCAGCAGCTGCGGGAAGAGCTGCAGGCCTATTATGTGGCCCAGAAGAAGACGAAGAACCCGAAATACGGCACCGTCTTCAACATCGGCAACATCTTCAAGGACGAATAGCCAAGGCGGGCGGTTGCGCCTCGGCTTGATCACATCGCATGAGATTGACATGACCCTGTTGCGGCGGCTTATGGCCTCGTTGTTCGCGCTTGCGGCGCTGGCACTCCCGGCCAGCGCGCTGGACATTCCCCTCACCACCTTCACCCTGGCCAACGGCATGCAGGTGGTGGTGATCCCCGACCGCCGGGCGCCGGTGGTGACCCACATGGTGTGGTATAAGGTTGGCGCCGCCGACGAGCCTGAGGGCAAGGCCGGCATCGCGCACCTTCTCGAACATCTGATGTTCAAGGGCACGCCGAGCCATCCCGGGGGCGAATTCAGCCGTCTGGTCCGCGCCAATGGCGGACAGGAGAACGCCTTCACCTCGCATGACTACACCGCCTATTTCCAGCGGGTGATGAAAGACCGGCTGCCGCTGGTCATGCAGCTCGAAGCCGACCGCATGCAGAACCTCGCGCTGACCGACGCCTCGGTGCTGCCCGAGCGCGACGTGGTGAAGGAAGAGCGCCGGGAGCGCACCGACAATGAGCCATCAAGCCTGCTCTCGGAACAGCTCGATGCCGCGCTTTACCTCGTGCACCCCTATGGCAAGCCGGTGATCGGCTGGATGGACCAGGTGGCGGAGCTGACGCGTCAGGACGCGATGGACTTCTACGCCCGGCATTACCAGCCGCGGAACGCCATCCTGATCGTGGCCGGCGATGTCGCTCCCGAAGAGGTGAAGCGCCTCGCGGAGCGCTATTATGGCGCGCTCAGGAACACCCGCCCGATGGCGGAGCGGCGGCGCCACGCCGAGCCGCCGCCAAGCGCCGAGCGGCGCGTGCTGATGCGCGATGCGCGTGCCAGCACGCCAAGCTGGCAGCGGCAGTACCTCACACCCGCCGCCCGTCAGCTGTCGCAGCGCGAGGAGGCGGCGATGTCCCTGCTCGCCAAGATTCTTGGCGGCGGAGCGCAGAGCCGGCTTTATCAGGCGCTGACGGTCGACAAGAAGCTTGCGGCCGATACCGGCGCGTGGTTCAGCGCCGACCAGCTCGACTACGGAAACATCGGCGTCTACGCGGTGCCTAACCCCGGCATCGAAATCGACGCGCTCGAGAAAGCCCTCGAGGATATTCTTGCTGAAATCGCCCGCGGCGGCATCACCCAGGAGGAGCTCGACCGCAGCCGAAACCAGGCTCTGGCGAGCGCCGTCTATGTTCTCGACTCCCAGCAATCGCTTGCCCGCATGTTTGGCGTCGCGCTCACCACCGGACAGTCCGTGGAGGATGTCCTGGGCTGGGACGAGGAAATGGCGAAGGTCACGGTGGCCGATGTCAATGCGGCGGCCCGCAAATATCTGGACCGCCGGGCCTCCGTCACCGGCATCCTGCTGCCCGAGGCAGCGAGCCAGTGAGGCCCCGCGTGTTGCTCCGTATACGAAGCATTGCCGGCCTGCTGCTGGCCGCCTGCCTGGCCCTCGCGCTGCCCGCCGCGGCGCGGGCTTTCACCATCCAGGAAGTGACCAGCCCCGGCGGCATCACGGCCTGGCTCGTGGAGGAGAAGGCCATTCCGCTGATGGCCATGAATTTCTCGTTCCGCGGCGGCAGCGCGCAAGACCCGGAGGGCAAGGACGGCGTATCCACCTTCCTCACCGGCATGCTGGACGAGGGCGCGGGCGACATGCTGTCCGAGGATTTCCAGAAGAAGAAGGAAGAGCTTGCCTTCCGCATGTCCTTCGATGCCGGTTACGATTTCTTCGAGGGAAGCTTCCAGACGCTGAGCAAGAACCGGGCGCAATCGCTGGATCTGCTCCGCCTGGCCATCACCGCGCCGCGTTTCGACCCGGAGCCGCTGGAGCGCATGCGGCGCCAGTTTCTGGTGAGCGTGCGGGACACGAAGCAAGACCCGCAGAGCATCGCCTGGCAGGCCTGGTCCGAGAAGCTTCTGCCGGGCGATCCCTATGCGCGCCGCAGCGGCGGCACCGAGGAGACCATGCAGGCCATGACCGCGGAGGACCTGCGCGCCGCGCACCGCCGCGTCTTCAATCGCCAAGATTTGCAGGTCGCGGTGGTGGGTGACATCACGGCGGCTGAACTCGGCCCCCTGCTCGACAAGGTGTTCGGCGGCCTTCCCGAAAAGGCCCCGCCGCAGCCAGCACTGCCGCCCGCCAGGCCGGAGATGGGCCCCGGGCTGAACGTCATCGGCCGCGACATGCCGCAGAGCGTCATCGTGTTCGGCCATGAAGGCATTTTGCGCAGCGACCCTGATTTCATTCCCGCCTTCGTAATGGCGGAGATTCTGGGCGGCGGTGGGCTCAACTCGCGGCTTACGGAAGAAATCCGCGAGAAGCGCGGGCTCACCTATGGCGTGAGCTTTGGTCTCATGCCCTATGAACGCACCGGCTTCTATGCCGGCGTGCTGCAAACCTCGAACAAGACGGCTGGCGAGGCCCTCGAGGTAGCCCGCCAGGTGATTGCCGAATACGCCGCGGAAGGCCCCACTGAGGCCGAGCTCGATGAGGCGAAGACCTATCTCACCGGTTCCTATGGCTTGCGCTTCTCCAGCAACGCGGCCATCGCCGGGCAACTCCTGGGAATGCAGCAGCAGAACCTCGGCATTGATTATGTGGAGAAGCGGAATGCGCTGGTGGCGGCCGTGACGCTTGACCAGGTCAAGGCACAGGCGAAGCGGCTTCTGCACCCCGGCCGGCTGATCGTCAGCGTGGTAGGCCGCCCGGAAGGGCTCAAGTGACACCGGGGGCTGTCTCAGCGCCTTGGCCGCGCTAAACTGGGCGCATGCGAATCCGCAGGCTCTCCGAAGGCACCGTCAACCGCATCGCCGCCGGCGAGGTGATCGAACGGCCGGCCAGCGTCGTCAAGGAACTGGTCGAAAACGCTGTCGACGCTGGCGCCAGCGAGATCGACGTCGCCTTCCGCGGCGGCGGCAAGAGCCTGATCCGCGTGACGGATGACGGCATCGGCATGGGCGCGCAGGACCTGGCGCTGGCGGTCGAGCGCCATGCCACCTCGAAGCTCCCCGACGATGACCTGATCGACATCCGCTTCCTCGGCTTCCGCGGCGAGGCGCTGCCGTCGATCGGCGCGGTGAGCCGGCTGGTGATTGCCTCGCGCCCGCGGGGCGGCGGCGATGCGCATATGATCGCGGTCGAGGGCGGCGCGATTCTGCCGCCGCGCCCCACGGCGCTCTCGCGGGGCACCGAGATCGACGTCAAGGACCTGTTCTTCGCCACGCCGGCCCGTCTTAAATTCCTCAAGACCGACCGCACTGAAACGGCGGAAGCGGCGGAGGTTGTCCGCCGGCTGGCGCTCGCGCATCCGGAAACCGGCTTCTCGTTTGTCACCGAGGAGCGCCGCGTGGTCGACGTGCCCAAGGGCGACAGCGGGGAGGATCGTATCCGCCGCATCCTGGGGGCGGAGTTCATGGACAATGCGGTGGCTTTCGCGGCGGCGCGCGAGGGCGTCGCGGTCCGGGGCTATGCCGGGCTTCCCACCTTCTCGCGCAACGCGGCCAGCCTGCAATACATGTTCGTCAACTCCCGCAGCGTGCGTGACAAGCTGCTGGCCGGGGCGGTCCGCGCCGCCTATGCCGATGTCATGGCGGGCGGGCGCTATCCGGCGCTGGTGCTGTTCGTCTCCTGCCCGCCCGACCGCGTCGACGTGAACGTCCATCCGGCCAAGGCCGATGTGCGCTTCCGCGATGGCGGCCTGGTGCGCGGGCTGATCGTCAGCGCCATCCGCGCCGCGCTGGGCGGCCGCCCGGTTGCCGATACCGGGCTTGCCCGCCAGGCGGCGCAACGCTTCCGGCCGGGCATGCCGCCGCCGTTCCGGCCTTCGGGCTTCGCCGAACAGGCGCAAGCCGCCTTCGACATGGCGATGCCGCCCGCCGCCGCGCCGGACGCAGCCGCCACGCCGCCGCCTGCCGCCAATCATCCGCTGGGCCAGGCCCGCGCCCAGATCCATGACAGCTACATTGTGGCGCAGACCGCCGGCGGCCTCATCCTCGTCGATCAGCATGCCGCCCATGAGCGGCTGGTCTATGAACGCCTCAAGCGTGAGCGCGCCGGGCGCGGCATCGAAGCCCAGCCACTGCTGGTTCCGGAAGTGGTGGAACTCGATCCCGGCGAGGTCGAGCGGCTTTCCGCCGCCGCCGAACTTCTGGCCCAAACCGGCCTGGCGCTCGAAGCCTTCGGCGACGGCGCTGTAATCGTGCGCGAGGTTCCCGCCGCAATCGGCAAGGCCGACATCGGCGGCATCGTGCGCGACATTGCCGGCGAGCTGGCTGAAACCGGCGAGACGGCGAATCTCGAGGAGCGTCTCAACCACATGCTCGCCACCATGGCCTGCCACCACTCGGTGCGCGCCGGCCGCAGGCTGCGGCCGGAGGAAATGGACGCCCTGCTGCGCGAGATGGAAGCCACGCCCAATTCCGGCCAGTGCAACCATGGCCGCCCCACCTTCATCGAACTGAAACTCGCCGACATCGAGAAATTGTTCGGGCGACGGTAGAATGGCGGGCGCGGGTTCTCCTTCCCGCCTGCGGGGCCGGCCCGCCGCGGCCGGACCTTCCCTGCCAGTGAAAAGGAATGATTTGCTAGTACGGGATAGGACTAAACTCAGACCCCTTCTTGAAGGGGCGGCCGCTTGCTAAAAGGTCTGTCAGGTCCGCGCGGCATGAAAGGACAGAGGCGATGACACTCTCCAGGGTCAAGGTCGGCGTTGTTGGGCTGGGGCTGGTGGGCGATTCCCACATCCGGGCCTATCAGGCCCACCCGAAGGCCGAGGTGGCCGCCGTCTGCGACCTCGACGCGGCGCGCGCCGAGGCGGTGGCGGCAAGCTACCAAATCCCCCGCTGGTACACCTCCTATGAGGAGATGCTCGCCGATCCCGGCATCAACACGATCGAGATCACCACCCCCACCCTGCTGCACGCCCCCATGGCGACCGCCGCCGCCAGGGCCGGCAAGAACATCCTGTGCGAAAAGCCGTTCTGCCTCACGCTGGCCGAGGGCGAGGCCGCCTGCGCCGCCGCCGCCGCGCATGGCGTCACGCTGGCGGTGGGCGAATCCTACATCTTCATGACGCCGATCATGAAGGCCCGCGCCCTGATCGAGGCGGGCGAGATCGGCAGGCCCTTGCAGGTGCGGCAGCGGTTTGGTTCCTGGATCGAACGGCCGGGCGCGCTCGAGACGGCGCGGCCCATCACCGCCGATCACCGCGGCTGGCGCATGGATTCTTCCAGGGCCGGCGGCGCCGGCTTTCCCTGGATGTTCGATCACTGCGTGCATTTCTTCGCCACCGCCGAATACCTGATGAAGGATACCCGCATCGGCGAGGTCTATTCGCTGCGCTCGGACATTTCCTGGATGAACGCGCGCGATGGCGGCAGCGGCCACGCCGGCATGTATCGCCCGGAAAATGCGGGCGACATACCGATCATCGCCTGGAGCTATGACGACCCGGCCTGCCAGGGCGTATGGATGCGCGCCGAGGCGCTCACCGGCAAATACGATCCGATGTTTGGCTTCTCGGTGAGCGTGATCGGCGAGACCGGCATGATCGAGGTGCTGGGCGAAGGCGGCAGGGGCCTCAACTGGCAGGGCCAGGATGTTCATCTGGTGCTTCACCGCCAGGGCAAGGACACGCTCACCTTCCGTTTCGACGAGGGCGGCGACGAGATCTGGCAGTCGGAGGTGTCCTATTACAGCCGGGCGCACCTGAACCAGATTCACGAATTCGTCGCGGCGCTGACCAGCGGCGGCGCGCCGCGCTATCTGGGCGCCGATGGCCTGCGCGACGTCCGCACCACCATGGCGGCGATCTGCTCCGCCCGGGAGGGCGTGCCGGTGAAGGTGCGCGACGTGACAGACCGGCGCTTCGAGGCCTGAGAACTCAATCAGTACACGGAAGGAAATCCGATGGACGAAGATCTCTTTCTGAAAGGTCTCGAGAAGCGCAAGGCCACGCTGGGCCGGGACTATGTGGAGCGCAGCCTGAGCGCCGCCGACGGTTTCAGCCGCCCCTTTCAGGAGGCGATGACCGCCTGGTGCTGGGGCTTCGGCTGGGGCGACGAGACCATCGACGCCAAGACCCGCTCGATGATGAACCTCGCCATGCTGGGAGCGCTCGGCAAGATGCATGAGTGGGAAATTCACTGCAACGGGGCCATCAACAACGGCGTGTCGGCGGAGGAGATCAGGGCCATCATCCATGTGGTGGGAATCTACTGCGGGGTGCCGCAGGCGCTGGAGTGTTTCCGCGCGGCGCGCAAGGTGCTGACCGAACGGGGCATGCTGCCGGATGGCGCAACAGCCCAACGCTGATCTTTCCGTCACCGCCGAAAGGCTGGCGGCGTGGAACACGCCGGAGCGGCGGCGCGCCAGTTTCCGCTCGCTCCACCTCATCCACCGCCGCGGCCTGAGTTTCCGCGCGGCCGTCGTGCGCGAACTTGAGCCCGCCCCCGATCCCGCCGTCGCCGCAACGCCCGGGCTTCGCGATCTCACGGAAAACCCAGCCTTCTCCGGGCTGGCCGTGGTGCGGGATGGCCGCATCCTGTTCGAGCGCTACGCGCCGGATTTCGGGCCGGAAGGGCTTCACAGCATCCAGTCCATCACCAAGACCTTCGTTCACCTTGCCCTGGGGCGGCTCATCGCGGCGGGGCTCGCTGATCCTTCGCAGCTGATCGGATGTTATGTGCCGGAGGCGGGCGCCGCCTATGCCGGCGCCAGCCTGCAGGACGCGCTCGACATGGCAATCGCCAGCAATTTCACCGACGATTACCAGGCCCCCTATTTCCCGCCGCCCGCCAAAGGCGAGCCGGTGGGCTATGCCCGCCAGGAAATCGCCATGGGCTGGCGCTTGCCGCCGCCCGGCGAGCATGAATTCGGGGTCCGCGACTTTGCCGCCGGGCTGGTTCCAGCGCCAGGCCATGTGGCGGGCCAAGACACGCTCTACGCCTCGCCCAATACCGACATGCTGGGCTGGGTGATCGAGCGCGCCAGCGGACGGAAGCTGGCCGAGCACGTGGGCGATATTATCGAAGCGGCGGGGCTTGCGGGAAGCTTCCACATCTCGGCTGATTGCCAGGGCGTACCGGTGCTGAGCGGCGGTGGCGTGATGACGGCGCGTGACCTTGCCCGCTACGGCTTGCTGCTCGGCCGGTCCAGCGCCTTCCTCGCCGATGCCATGAGCGGCGCCGGAACCTGTTACGGAGGAGCTTCGAACCTCCGCTACCGGAACCACCTGCTGAGCAACGGAACATGGATCGGGCACCCTGGCTATGCCGGCCAGTTCCTGATGGTGGATCCGGCAAGACAGGCCGCCGCCGCCTTCTTCAGCGTGCTGGAGACCCCCCATGGCGACCAGGACGGCTATTTCGCGGCGGTGATCGCGGTTATCGAGCGCCTCATGGCGGCGGTGCGCTGATCGGCCCCGGCGAAATCATGACGTTGCTGTCGGAATTATGATAATGGGGTTGAAAGGTCCATCTGACTATTTCACGGTTTCATCAGAGCAGTCCGGGAGAGCCGCGCATGAAATTCCAGCTCGCAATCAATCTGGAGCGCATGGACGACAGCCTCGACATGAAAGAGGTTGCCCGCCACACGCTGGAGATGGTGCAGATGGCGGAGGAAGGCGGCTTCCACATCGTCTGGTCGGCCGAGCATCACGCGCTGGAGATGACCATCGCGCCGGACCCGTTCCAGATCCTCACCTGGTGGGCCGCCCATACCTCGAAGATCAGGCTCGGCACGGCGGTGGCGGTGGCGCCCTACTGGCATCCGATCAAGCTGGCCGGCGAGGCCGCCTTCACCGACCTGATCACCGGCGGCCGCCTGGAATTCGGCATCGGCTCGGGCGCCTACCAGCGCGAGTTCGACCGCATGTTCCCCGGCCTCAAGCAGAGCGACGGCTGGAAATACATGCAGGAGATGCTGCCCGCCGTGCTGGCGCTGTGGCAGGGCGATTATGAGCACAAGGGCGAATACTGGAACTTTCCGCTCGCCACCCCGGTGCCGAAGCCGCTGCAGAAGCCGCACCCGCCGCTGTGGGTGGCCGCACGGGCGCCGGTGACCTATGATTTCGCGGTGAAATACGGCCTCAACATCATGTCCTGGCCGCTGACCCGGCCGATGTCGGAGGCCGAACTCTACAAGTCCCGGCTCGATGAGGCGCTGGCCAACAACCCCGGCAAGCCGCGGCCGATCTTCGCGATGATGCGCCACACGGTGGTCTATGACCGCAAGGAAGACTGGATGGTGCCGGTCAAGGCCGCGCAGCGCCAGCTCGGCCAGTTTGAAAACCTGTTCAAGAATCTGGGCGACGTGAAGAACGGCTTCCCCAAGGAAGTAGACCTCGGCGAGATCGCCAACCGGGCCGAATACGACCCCAGGATGCTGTCCACCAATTTGATGTTCGGCACGCCCGACGAGGTGATCGAGAAGCTGAGGCCCTACGAGACGCTGGGCGTCGACCAGTTCACCTATTACGCAAGCCTCGGGCTCGGCCTCAAGGAGCAGAAGCGCTCGCTGGAGCTGTTCTGCAAGGAAGTGATCCCGGCGTTCAACTGAGGTTCGGCATGTCCAGTTTCGTCGAGGTCTCCCGCAACGGCCATGTGCTGGAGGTCAAGCTCAATAAGCCCAAGGTCAACGCCATCGACCACGCCATGAGCCGGGAGATGGGCCAGGCCTTCGCGCTGCTGCGCGACGACCCGGAGCTCAGGGTGGGCATTCTCACCGCCGGGGGCAACCGCATCTTCTCCGCCGGCTGGGACCTGAAGGCGCTCAATTCCGGCGACATCAAGCTCGACAACTGGTGGGAGGACGGCGACTATGGCGATGGCGGCTTTGCCGGCCTCACCGAGAACTGGACCCTCAACAAGCCGGTGATTGCGGCGCTGAACGGCCTCGCCATCGGCGGCGGCTTCGAGATCGCGCTCTCCTGCGACCTGATCATCGCCGCCGAGCATGTGGAGTTCGCGCTTCCTGAAATGCCGCTCGGCATCGTGCCCGATGCCGGGGCGCTGCAGCGCCTGCCGCGCCGCATTCCGCACAACATCGCCATGGAGATGCTGCTGCTCGGCCGCCGTATGGGCGCGGTGGAGGCCGCGCATTATGGGCTTGTGAACAAGGTGGTGCCGGCGGCGGAACTGATGACGGCGGCGCGCCAGTGGGCGGACCAGCTGGCGAAATCCGCGCCGCTCGCCATGCAGACGGTGAAGGAAGTGCTGCGCGCCATCGAGGCCAAGCCGCTGCGCGAGACTTTCGCCACGATGCGGACCGGCGACCTGCCGGTCTACCGCGCCATGCTGAAATCAGAAGACGCGGCCGAGGGCGTCAAGGCCTTCGTCGAAAAACGTGAACCGGTGTTCAAGGGGAGATAGGCGATGGCGCGGCCTGATGTTGCGGATGTGAAGAAGGTCGCGAGCATCGGCGGCGGCCCGATCGGCGCTGGCTGGGCGGCGCATTTCCTGGCGCGCGGCTATGATGTGACGGGCTATCTCCACGCCATGAGCGAGGAGCCGATGTACCGGAAAATCCTCGACACCGCCTGGGTGAGCCTCACCGCCCTCGGGCTTGCGCCCGGCGCCTCGCTCGGCCGGCTCACGCTGACGGATGATTTGCAACGGGCCGTCGCCGATGCCGGCTTCGTGCAGGAAAGCGCGCCGGAGCGGCTCGAGCTGAAACAGAAGCTATATGAGAAGCTGGGCGCCATGGCGCCCGCCGGTGTGGTGATCGCGTCCAGCACCTCGGGCCTGATGATGACCGATATCCAGGCGCTGTGCCCGACGCCCGCGCGCACGGTGATCGGCCACCCGTTCAACCCGCCCTATCTGTTGCCGCTGGTCGAAATCATCGGCGGCAAGCAGACCGCGCCTGATGCGGTGGCCTGGGCGCGGGACTTCTACGCCCATGCCGGCAAGGCGCCGCTGGTGATGACGAAGGAGATACCCGGCTTCGTGGCCACCAGGCTGCAGGAAGCTTTGTGGCGCGAGGCGCTGCACATGGTGGCCAATGGCGAGGCGACGCCCGAGGACATCGACATCGCGCTGATGAACGGCCCTGCCCCGCGGCTTGCCATCCAGGGCCAGTGCATGGCCTTCCACGTGGCCTGCGGCGAAGGCGGCATGGCCACCAATCTCGACCAGTTCGGCCCGGCGCTGAAGCTGCCGTGGACCAGGCTGGTGGCGCCGGAACTCACCAGGGAGCTGCGCGACCGCATGGTGGAGGGCTGCAACGAGATGGCCCGTGGCCGCCATTTCGAGGACATGGCCGCCGAGCGCGACCGCGCCATCGTTGGCGTTCTGAAGGCGGTGCGCGCGGCGCGGGCCGGGAGCTAAGTCTGGCGGTCATTGAGGCTCAGCCGGTCCAGCCGAAACACGTTCGTCATTGCCCGGCTTGACCGGGCAATCTTCTTTTTGGCGGCGTTGAGGCCAAAGGTCCTGGGCCTGACGCCCACCGCCCGTGCCAGTTCGATACCGCGTGGAAAAACCGAGCCAACGTGCAGAGAGGTTTTTCGAAATGGCCGATCCCGGAGACATCGCCGAGCGCGCGGACTATGCCCCAAGGATGCTCGCGGGCCGCCTGATGTCTGGCACGCCCAGTCATCTGGTCACGAAACTGAGCGGCGGTTCGCAACGTCCATGGCGAAGCGGGTTGACCTTGAGGGGAATGCGGCCCTAGCTTGCGATGGCGGAGGAATTGGAACGCCATGCGCGCAACTCACGACCAAGCGACGTTCCGTGATCATACCGCGGCGCGGATGAAAGACCCTGCGGGTGCCGCCGGAGAAGAGCTACGACCCGGCGGGGCCAGCGATGACACTTCCATTATCGACAGCGCCGGCGAGATCGGCACTAATATGATTGCTGATTTCCGGGCCAGCAATGGAACGGGTGACAAACTGCGGCTCGATCTGAGCGATGCCTATGACAGCTTCGCAGAGGTCATCGCCACGGCCAGCCAGTCCGGCGGCAACACGGTGCTTGACTTCGGCAGCCTGGGCACGGTGACGCTCACCGGGGTGGCGCTGACGAAGCTCGTGGCGGATGATTTTGTGTTTGGGTGAGGGGCAGAGAGCAGCTATTCAAGAAACGTTGCAGATGGCGAAAATGTTGGTCGAAGAAATGGGGTACTAGGTGCTGTGATGGATAGTACATTTTCTAGAATTGAAGTGATCGTTTCGTTTGTAATATTTGGAACAATATTTATATGTGTTCTGATAATTTGGACACAAGAATTACTGTTCTATTGGAGCAATAAATGGGACTTCAGCAAAGATAGCGGATTTCGCGGTTCAATCGGGCCGTCTGCTGACGCCGGACTTCCAGTTGCAAAGGAATTAACGCCCAAAGTTCGGGTATTGTTTGCACTGCCCTTCATGTTGGTGGTTAGCATTTCTCTTATAATTTCACTGCTGTTCTTCGTCGCACAAAACTGATCTCTATGGTCTGAAGGGAGCGCAAAAGTATGTCTGGCCAAGGAAACTTTATCGTAGGTGGTGGGGGTGGCTATTCGTTCGGGTATGGAGCTGTTGGGGTCAGCGTAGCTAATGATGCCAGCTTCACCGGTCAGCTGACGGTCGGCTTCGTCTCGGCAAGGTTAAGCTACAATGTCATAGCGAGTGGCGGCTAAGCGTTGAGTCGCAATATGGTACTGGACTTCGGCAGCCTGGGCACGGTGACGCTCACAGGGGTGGCGCTGACGAAACTCGTGGCGGATGATTTTGTGTTTGGGTGAGGGGAAATGGTCAACGAAGCCCCAACGAACGGCACAAGAAGAACAATTGGCATGCGGAGCGAAAACGCCGACGGAGTGCCTCAAAATCTCGATCATCGGTTCTTCGTCACCACAATGATTGGTGACGGGACCACCGGCTGCTTTGTCACCATGCCGGCTGTCAAGCCAGCAAGAGTGATTGCCAGCAAGAATGCGTTCCTAAAGCGTGAGATTGGGCTTGCTCGCGATAAGCAAAAGTCGAGAAGATGTTTAGCGGCGATGAGGCCTGCGCTTGATCCATATGGCAGCCGAGAACCTGTTGCTAGATATCTCACCCTTTGTGGGCTCGTGGATTATCTCGGGTGAGACAAATAATCAACGATGATGTCTTTCAAGTGTGGTGATCAATGAAAATCTCTCGAAAAACCGCGTGGATTATATTCTTTCTGTCACCACTTGGTAGTTTTATTACCTGGCAACTTACAGAAAATGGCCTTCTTAGTACATTGGTTGGAGGAGGCATGGTGTTAGTGCTCTGGTATCACGTAGTACGCGGCGGCAGTAAGGATTGATGATGAGCGATAACAGCAGAAAATCCACCGGCGGTGTCGCCGGTTCTACTCTGGCGGACGCACTTGGTGGCGCTGCGGAGGTTGCTCTGGCAGCTGAAAGCCAAGGGGCTTGGCTGGGGCAGAACACTTCAAATATGTTAAAGATTGGCGGTCCAATCGCCAAGGCGGCGGGTCTCGGACTGAATTATCAAGAGAACGTGGCTGCAGGAATGAGTCCATATTATAGCTTCGCGGAGGTCATCGCCGCGGCCAGCAAGTCCAGCGGCAACACAGTACTGGACTTCGGCAGCCTGGGCACGGTGACGCCCACCGGGGTGGCGCTGACGAAACTCGTGCCGGATGATTTTGTGTTTGGGTGAGGTGTAGGATTGATGCAGGACTACTCCTTTCCTGAAGACCCGACGACTACGTTGGATCTCGCGGCGGCAGATATGGCTGAAGGACTTTGTATGAGCAAGCAATCGCCGAGATCAAGGTTGCTACTTGTAATTTTAGGGATAATCATCTGTTCTCTTCCAATCGTATGGGTCGTATATGTTCCTATTGTTGTTTGGTGGTACTCCATATCCCCAGCGGACTCCGTTCGACTTGCGGAACTAGAAATAGATAGACGCTTGAGAGAGACCGGCGAGCAGGAAAAGATGCAATATGCAGTTTGCCGTTACAATTTGGCCACTCCAGAAGAGCCTCATGAATGGGTAGGCTGCAGAATAGACATCACTGCGTCAGATGAAATGATATATTTTGAAATGGTCTTGGATGGGACAGGAAGGAAAAGCTATTCAGATTTTGATAGGGTGAAAAGATGAGTGACTATCCGGAAAATGAACGTCCTCGTACTAGTTTTTCAGCTGCTGACGCACAGGATGTACAGGAACAGTAATCACCTGACAGTTGCCGCGCGTCGAAGCTGCCGTGGACCAGGCTGGTGGCCCCGGAACTCACCAGGGAGCTGCGAGACCGCATGGTGGAGGGCTGCCACGAGATGGCCCGCGGCCGCCATTTCGAGGACATGGCCGCCGAGCGCGACCGCGCCATCGTGGGCGTTCTGAAGGCGGTGCGCGCGGCGCGGGCCGGGTCAGATCAGCAGCAGTGACCAGCCGGCGCCATAGAGCAGCACCAGTCCGCCGGCCAGCATGAGCACGGCGCTTGCCTTCACCAGCATGGTCGAGACCAGAGGCTTGCCCGCGGCCGGGCGGCGCGACGGCTTGGGAACGGCATAGTCCTGCTCGGCGGGATCGCACGGCTGCCCGGCGGCCTGCGCGGCAAGCGGCAAGTGGGACCCTCGCCCCTGGTGGCTTGCCCAGACATCGCCGATCAGCGACAACCACGCCCCGCCCGCCAGCAGGGCAAGGGCGATCCGGCTGGCTGTCGGGCCCAGCACGACGGCGCCGGACAAGACCGAGACGGCGCAGAGCGCCAGCGCCGCGGCGTGGATCACCGCCTTGGAGTGAGCGGTGAGGGCAAGGCGCGGAGATGCGGCAACCGGGATCAGGAAACCCTGCACGCACGCAACGACAAACAACAGGACGCCGTGAAGCGCCAGGCTCATAGCCAGGTCAGGCATGATGGATGGCCCCTGCAAGTTGAGTCTCAGAACCTGATAGTTTGCACGTGATCAGCACAGCGGCAAGACGGGCAGGCGGCGTTATCAGCCACGGGCGAAAAACCGTCGCATCATGGCCATGGCCCGCATCCATGGATTGGCGACATCCGGCCCCCCGCCCCAGATGTCCATGGGCGGCTTGGCGCCAAAGATCCTCTCGTAAGAGTCGAGCGTCGCTTTCCAGGCATCCGCGGCCGGCGCGCCGCCAGCCGTGCCGAGGCCATGGGCGAGCGGGCGTTCGCTGATCATGCCGCCCAGCGTCTCCCAGTAGTCCTGCACATTCTCGATATGCATGAGCCAGGCATCGTTCACGATGCCGGGAGGAATCACCTGATGGCCGGCGCGCATCGCAAGAAACAGGAACTTGCGGTATTCCTCGATGATCCGCTGCGCCGCCGCGGCGTTGTAGCCCAACTGCGTCTGCAGCGCCTGGGCCAGCGGCGCGAAGGCGGTGAGGCCTTCGGCGTTCATCATGTTGAGCTTCAGCCAAAGCGGGTCGAGCCGGTAGTCGGTCACGGGAACGTCATACCGGAATTTGCACCACCGCGCGAAGCCCGCCTTTCGGGCTATCCTCGAGGCGGATGTCGCCGCCATGCGCCCGGGCGATGTCCAGGGCAATGGCAAGTCCCAGCCCGGTTCCCGTCTCATCAAGGTTGCGGGCATTGTCGAGGCGCACGAAGGGCCGGAACGCGTCGGCCCGCTTGGCAGCCGGAATTCCGGGTCCGTCGTCGTCCACCGTCAGGGTCAGCATGTGATCGGCCACGCTGGCGGTGACCGAAACCGTGTTGGCATAGCGCACGGCGTTGCCGATGAGATTGACGAGCAGCCGCCCGAAGGCATTGGGGATGACCCGCACAGCCAGGCCTTCCGGCACGGCGACGGCGACATTTCCGCCGCCGCGCCCGGTGGCGCGCACCGCGTTGCCGACGAGCGTTCCCAGATCGGCCTCCTGCGCCGCTTCTCCGCCATCGCCTTTGGCGAAGGCCAGGTAGGCCTCAAGCATGCGCTGCATTTCGTCGACGTCTTCCTTGAGCAGCTGCACCTTCGGCCCATCCCCCAGAACGGCAAGCTCCAGCCTGAAGCGGGTGAGGATGGTGCGGAGGTCATGGCTCACCCCGGCCAGCATGGTGGTGCGCTGCTCGACCTGCCTTGCGATACGGTCACGCATGTCGAGGAAGGCCTCTCCGGCCGCCTTCACCTCGCGCGCTCCGCGCGGCTTGAAGACGCCCACGTCGCGGCCGGTGCCAAAGCGCTGGGCGGCGCTGGCGAGGTCGGTGATCGGCCTGATCTGGTTGCGCAGAAAGACGATGGCGATGGCGAGCAGAAAGGCCGAGGACAGCAACATGAGCAGCAGCAGGAAACCGGTGCTGGTCGCGAATGTTCTTTCGCCGCGCGTCAGGAAGTGAAAGACGACGCCATCGGCGACCTTGACGCGCACATCCACGAACTCCGGCAGCTTGCCGGTGTCGATCCAGAACTCGCGTCCCATGTGAACGGTGAGTTCGCGGGTCAGCCGCGTGTCGGCGCGCGAGAACAGCGGATCCGGCAAGGGTTCAGGCAATTCGCCGCGTCCGATCGTCAGGCCAAGGCCCAGCGTGCCGTTGGCCAGCTCCAGGATGCGCTGCGTGGCGGCCGGGCCGCCGCCGGACTCCTCATAGAGCTGGACGAGCAGGCTTACATCGCGCGCGAAGGAGCGGGCAAGAAGCTTGGAGACGTTCTCGAAATGCCGGTCGAAGATAAGCCCGGTCATGATCGTCTGAAGCAGCACGACGGGAGCCACAAGGATGATCAGGGCCCGCGGAAACAGCCCTTCCGGCATGTGGCGCTCGAGAAAGGCGTTGAAGCAGTCATAGAGCCGGTTGCGGGGCATCCGCCTAGCGCTCCTCAGTCCGCCAGCAGGACATAGCCGGTTCCCCGGACTGTCTGGAGATAAAGCGGGGTGGACGGATCATCCTCGATCTTCTGGCGCAGACGGTTGATCTGCACGTCGACGGCGCGGCCGCCCTCATCGGAGGAATCGGGCGCCAGTTCGGCGCGCGCCACCGCCTGGCCGGCGCTGGCGGCAAGCCGGCGCAGAAAATCCCTTTCCCGGGTGGTCAGCCGGACCACATTGCCGCCCTTGCGCAACTCGCCGCGCTGCACATGGAACACGAACGGGCCAAACGCCACCTCCGCCCTGCTCCGCTCCGGCTGGTCCCGCCGCCGCAGCAGCGCCTGGATGCGCAGCAGCAGTTCGCGCGGTTCGAACGGCTTGGCGAGATAATCGTCGCTGCCGGTTTCGAGGCCGGCGATGCGGTCGGAGGTTTCGGCCAGAGCCGACAGCATCAGCACTGGCACGCGGCTTCCCTCGTTGCGCAGCGCGGCGGTGAGCGACAGCCCGGACTCGCCCGGCATCATGATGTCGAGCACCACCAGCTCGAAGGCGACGCCGCGCATCTTGTCGCGCGCCTCGGCGGCGCTCCCGGCGACCGAAACGCGGAAGCCGTTGTCGAGTAGATAGGCCTGCAGCAGGTTGCGGATCCGCCGGTCATCGTCCACCACCAGAATGTGCGGCAGATCATCCACGGGAGCCCTCATCGCCGAGCAGGCAGGCGCGCTCGATCCAGCCGCGCACCGCTTCCCGGTTTTGCGGCGAGACCATGTGATAGAGCAGCTTGCGGAACACCGCCGCGGTGCCGCCGCCCGGGGCCGCCACGGCGCGCCGGATGCGGTCAATCTGCGGGCGCATGAGGCGCTGGCGCAGCCCCTCGCCCGCCGCCGTGAGAAAAAGCAGGCGCTGGCGGCGGTCATGCTCGCCTTCTTTTTGGTAGACATAGCCCTTGTCGATCAGCTCCTTCAGCACCCGGGCCAGGCTCTGCTTGGTGATGCGCAGAATGTCGAGCAGCTGCTGCACCGTCATGCCGGGGTCGCGGCCGACGAAGTGCAGCACCCGGTGATGAGCGCGGCCAAAACCGAACTGGCCGAGGATTTCGTCCGGATCGGACACGAAATCGCGGTAGGCGAAGAACATGAGCTCAATGAGCGCCACCGTGTCCTGTTCGCTGAGCGGCGCGGCGCCTGGCGCTTCGCGTCCGGATTCTGGAGGGGAAATTATGTCAGCCATATTGACATATTTACTCCCGCGCGATAGCTTTGGCCAGAGCAAAAATACTGCGGAACAGGCGGCGCTAACCGCCGGTCCGCCGGACAGGAGCATCGGATCATGGCCATTATTCCCTTCGATCAGCGCGACGGCTGGATCTGGTTCAACGGCGAAATCGTGCCGTGGAAGGAGGCCAAGGTGCATGTGCTCACCCATGGCCTGCATTATGGCTCCTGCGTGTTCGAGGGCGAGCGCGCCTATGGCGGCGTGATCTTCAAATCACGCGAGCATTCGATCCGGCTGCACACGTCGGCTGAGCTGATGGACTTCGCCATTCCCTATTCCGTCGACGAGCTGAACGCCGCCAAGGACAAGGTGGTTGAGCTGAACGGCGGCGGCGACCAATATGTGCGCCCGGTGGCCTGGCGCGGCTCGGAGATGATGGCGGTCTCCGCCCAGCACAACAAAATCCACGTGGCCATCGCCACCTGGGCCTGGCCGTCGATGTTCGATCCGGAGACCAAGATGAAGGGCATCAAGCTCGACATCGCGGAGTTCCGCCGCCCCGATCCGCAATGCGCGCCGGTGCATGCCAAGGCGGCCGGCCTCTACATGATCTGCACCATCTCCAAGCACAAGGCGGAGAAGAAGGGCTATGCCGACGCCATGATGCTGGACTGGCAGGGCCGGGTGGCCGAGTGCACGGGGGCCAACATTTTCTTCACCCGGGACGGCGCCATCCACACCCCGATCGCCGATTGCTTCCTCAACGGCATCACCCGCCAGACGGTGATCGCCCTGGCCAAGGAACAGGGCCTCGAGGTGATCGAGCGGCGGATCATGCCGGAGGAGCTTGCGAGCTTCAACGAGTGCTTCATCGTCGGCTCGGCCGCTGAGGTGACGCCGGTTGCCGAGGTCGGGCCCTACCGCTTCACGCCCGGCAACATCAGCCGCAGCCTGATGGACGGCTATACAAACGCGGTGCGGCCGAAATCAAAGGCGGCTTGAGGCAGCGCTGCCGCAATAAGGCAGGTCCATGCTCTACGCCGCGGCGGCCTTCATTCGCAGCATAGCCTCTTGGCGCACGGCGGGGGATGCGAAGCGGGCGATGAGATCGAAGCTCTGTTCCTGCGCCGCCGCCGTCATGCCCTGGTAGCCGCCAGTCAGGCGTTCGATCATCTCGGCGCCAAATTCGTCTTCGGTCAGGCGGAACACATCCTGGCTTTCAGCCTCCGCCACCTCATGGGCGGCGCGCAGCGTCCACAGGCAGGCGTCCGGCAAGCCAGCTCTGGCGATAACGCTCTTGAGACGGCCCGGCGCGAAATCAAGCTCCGCAACCTCGAGATCGGCGAGCGCGGCCAGCGCGGCGGCCACCACGTCCCAGGCGCCAAGGCAAGCGGCGCGCATCAGCAAGGACGGCGTCAGCAGATCGTTCTCCTCCAGAAACGCCGCCGCGCCGCCGAGGTCCTCCGCCGCGGTGGCCACCAGAACCGCGAGGATCGCCTCCTCTTCCGTTTCCGCCAGAAGTGCGGCGGCGGCGCGGGCCGGAAGCCACCGCCGCTCGGCGAGCAACAGGCGCAGCCTGGCCGACGCTTTGCGGACCTCCGTGATGCGGAGTTCGGCCGGCAGACCGGGCCGCGCCAGCAGCGCATCCAGCGCCTCCGGGCTGCCGCCAAAGCGGTCATAGAGCGTCCAGTATTGCGGACCGGACAGGGAAACGGCGGGGTTTTCAAGCAGCAGCTGATTGACCGGCCAGGGCAGCTCCTGGACAATCAGCGCGGCGAGCGCCGGATCAAGATCAGGGCGCAGCGCCACCGAGGCCTGGCGCGCCACGTCGCCCACCCGCAGCACGGCCAGCATATGCCAGGGCGTGAGGCTGGGCGTGGCGCAGAGGAACGGAAGCGCGATCGGGTCAATGTCAGAGATAATGGCGAACAGCAGGTCGCTTTCCAGTTGGCTCACCGGGGCCAGCGCCTGTGCGAGCGCGTGGCGGACGTCGAGATCGGGGTCAGCGGCCAGCCCCAGGGCCATGGCGAGCAGCAGATGCGCGTCATCCGGCCCGGCGGGCGGCGCTGACATGAGATCGCCCATCAGCCGGGCGAGGGCGATGCGGTCTTCCGTGCCGCCGGCGGCGATGATGGCCAGGAGCGGCTTCAGATCGAGGCCGGAAGCGGTGGGCGGAGGGGGGTGATCTGGCATGAAACCTCTGCGGGATGATTGGATGATTCCACGCAAGGCTTAACAATCCGTTTACCATGATCGTTAACCGCCGGGAGCATGGCGCTCTCGGTTTAATGCGCCATGGCGCGGCCATTGAATCTTGATATTGCGGAGGCGGGGCATCCTCTTCGTGGCCGGCAAAGAGGACTTCCGGGCAAGCCCCGGGGGCGATGACAGAGGGGAGCGCAAACCCCAAGCCAAGCCCGGGGAGCGAATACCATCCCTTCATACGGACCCTATTCGGGCGTGAGGCTGGCCTTGGCGGTGGTGGCGACCGGGCTCACCGTCATCACATCGCTGCCCTGGGCCTTGAGGTGATCGGGCTTGCGCCAGCGCCGCCACAGCGCGAAACCGGCAAGCGAAGCCTGGACGGCGATCATGTAGATCAGGAAGCCGTCGCCGCCGATCCGCCGCATCATGGCGCCGACGACGAGGGGGCCGATCAGCGAGCCCACGCCATAGAGCAGGATGAGCTTGGCCGCGGCGCCCAACACCTGGTCCTTGCGCAGATGATCATTGGCATGGGCGACGACGAGCGAATAGATCGGCAGCGCGATGACCCCGAAGGCGGTGACCAGCGAGATCAGCAGGAGGCGCGACAGATAGTTGCCGCCGGCCAGCGTGATCGCCGCGATGACCGCCGAGACCAGGCTCAGCAGCATGATGATGGTGCGGCGGTCGAAGCGGTCCGAGATCCAGCCAATCGGATATTGCGAGAAGATAACGCCCAAGGGCGGCAGCGCCATCATGATCGACACCGAAACCAGCGGCAGGCCCTTGGCCAGGCCGAACACCACGCCCAGCGCAAAGAACGCGCCCTGCGCCAGGCCGCAGGCGAACACGCCGATGACCGCCAGCGGCGAGGCCTCCCAGATGTCGCGGATGGCAATCGGGCGGGCGCCCTCGACGCTGGGCGCTTCGGCGGGCAGCAGAATCAGCGGCACCAGCGACATTGACAGCAGACAGGAAACGATGATGAAGCGCACGAAGCCCGACTCGTCCGAGACGTTGAGCAGCAATTGCCCGAGGCCCAGCGCGCCATAGGTGACGATCATGTAAAACGACATCACCTGGCCGCGGTTCTGGTTCGACGAGGCGGAGTTGAGCCAGCTCTCGCAGACGATGAACATGCCCGAGACGCAAAGCCCGGAGATGACGCGGAGCAGGAACCAGAAGCCCGGCTCGACCCACAGGGGAAACAGCAGAATGGCCGTCGAGACGGTGGAGGCCAGGCCCGCGAAGGTGCGCACATGGCCCACCGAGCGCACCAGCCGCGGCGTCAGATAGGCGGACAGCAAGAGCCCCGCCGAATAGCCGGCCATGACGAAGCCCGTAACATCGGTGCCGAAGGAATTGCGGTCGGCGGCGAGGCTGACGAGCGAGCCGCTCAGGCCCTGCCCCAGGCACAGCATCGCCACGCACACGAGCAGCACCCAGAGGGAACGGTTGATCATCAGGTCTCCGGCGGCGGCGCGGCCGCGCTCACACGGCGAGCCCGGCCTGGCGCAACTTGAAATGCAGTAAATCGCGGTCGAATGGCAACATCAAGACCTCCGCCGCGCCTTCAAGAATAGTCTGGCCGAACATGGCGGTGTCTGGCGTCTCGGCATAAAGGAACACCACCGGCGGGCGGCCCCGCCCGCTGAGCCGCAAGCGCTTGACGACGTCGCGCGTCATGCCGCCGCCGGCCGCGGCCGAGACCATCACCACCTCGGGCGAATTGTCGTTGCAGAAGCGGACCGCCTCATCCGCGCGGTTGGTGAGGAAGGTGCGCACGCCCAGCCCCGCCAGCATCTGTTCCAGATGCCGCCGGCTCCGGCCATTCTCATCAATGAGCAGACAACTTGTCATGTCCACATCCGTCTCCAGTTCCGAGGCCCCGCAGCCTGTCACCGTGTAGGAGCCGACTCCTGCGCCCTCATGGTTAATGAGGCGTTAACGCAACCTTCAGGCAAACTTTGCATTGGCCTTAGCTAATTGAAATCACGCAAGAATCAATTCCACCAGGGTTAGGGGCCGCAGCCCCGGAACAAGGCCTGAAAACCCGGCGCTTCCCGCGACTCAGTGGCGGCTGTGCAGCGCCCCTCCCGCTCAGTCCGGGCGGCGCATCCGCCAGGCTTCTGAGACCGTGGCATATTCGCTGTAGCCCAGACGGGCGATCGGCCGCATCGCCACCGTGTCGACCCGGCCATCGGCGATGTAGCGGTCGTCGATGTGAATGCCGAGGACCCGGCCGATCACCATATGATCCCCGGCGGCGCCATCATCGTCCGGCAGCGGGATGATGCGATGGAGGCGGCATTCGAGGCAGGCGGGACTCGCCGCCACCCGCGGCGGCCTGATCAGCCGGCAGGGCGCCTTCGCAAGCCCCGCCAGTTCGAACTCATCCACCGCCACATGCGCGGATGAGGCATTCATGGCCTCGCGCAGATCGAAACTCACGAGATTGACCGCGAATTCGCCCGTGGCCTCGATGTTGCGCAGCGAGTCCTTCGGCGGGCCGCTGCCGAAGGCCACGTAATGCGGCGCCTGGGCGAAGGCGTTGAAATAGCTGTAGGGCGCGAGGTTCGCGACACCCTCCGCCGAGACCGACGAGATCCAGCCGATGGGGCGTGGCGCGACGAGGGCCTAGAACGGGTCGTATTCGAAGCCGTGGTCGTTCTTCAC